>JAEVZK010000091.1 GCA_023392285.1 Armatimonadota bacterium
ATCGAATTGACCACTACCTGGGCAAAGAGACCGTTCAAAATTTGCTCGCCTTCCGATTCGGCAATGCTCTCTATGAACCGATTTGGAACCGCAGCTATATCGATCATGTCCAGATCACCGTCGCGGAAGATCTCGGCGTGGAGGGTCGCGGCGGATATTACGAGAGTTCCGGAGCCCTGAGAGATATGATCCAGAACCACCTGCTGCAGCTCACCTGCATGGTTGCGATGGAGCCGCCGATCTCGTTCAAAGCTGACGAGGTGCGAAACAAGAAGGTGGATGTTCTTAAGGCTATTCGGCCCTTCACTACTGACAGTGTGACCTCGCTTGCAGTTCGTGGCCAGTATGGACGCGGAAGGATGGATGGCAAAGAGGTGCCTGGTTATCGGGAGGAGGAGGGCGTTTCACCTGATTCCCAAACCGAGACCTACGTGGCGATTAAGCTGAACATCGACAACTGGCGCTGGCAAGGGGTTCCGTTCTACTTACGGACTGGCAAGCGGCTGCCCACGAGGATTTCACAAATTATCGTGTCGTTCCGCCCCGTTCCTCACCAGATGTTTCCGGCCAACGCGTCGGAGTCGATCGAACCAAACCGGCTCGTGATCAACATCCAACCCGAGGAGGAAATCATTCTCCGCTTCCAGGCGAAAGAGCCTGGCACCGGCATGTATCTGCGCACGGCGAGCATGGATTTTCGATATCAGGATGAATTTGCAACCCAATCCCCAGAGGCTTACGAAACCCTGCTGCACGACGTGATGATCGGGGATGGAACCCTTTTCATGCGCGCGGATCAAGAACACGAGGCTTGGGGTGTCGTCAGCCCGATATTGGAGGTCTGGGAGAACACCCCAGTGTTTGGATTCCCGAACTACGCGGCGGGAAGTTGGGGGCCAAGTCAGGCCAACAACATGCTCGCTCACGACGGCCACAGTTGGTTTTCACCCTTATGGCAAAAGACGCCGTTCAGTTAATTTACCGGTTCTCCGATCCGGATGCGCTTGCACAGGCTCTCGCCAATCGAATTGCCGAACTCATTGGGTCGTGCCAGGCTCCGTTTCGCATAGCCTTAGCAGGCGGGAGCACGCCAAAGCTCTTGTACCAGCACCTCTCGCGGCGGAAGGATATTGATTGGTTGAGCGTCGAGCTCTATTTGGGTGATGAGCGGATGATTCCCGCTTCCGACCCGAGAAGCAATGAAAACATGATTCGGGAGATGCTTGGGGCAGTCTTGGACTCGGCCAAATTCTTTCCTATCTACACTGGCGCAGACCAGGCGGAAACTGCTCGGCAGTACGCCTCCCTCCTGCCATCCCGCCTCGATCTTGCAATCCTCGGGGTGGGCGACGATGGCCATACCGCTTCTGTCTTTCCGGACACAGAGGAACAAGATCGCAACGTTTATGGCACCCGCTGGCCCGAAGCTGCGCGAGAGGAAGATACTGTGATGGAACGTGTGACCCTTTCGCTCTCATATCTCGCCAATTCGGCTGCGGTCTACTTCCTTGTCGCTGGTGAGAAGAAGGCGCAACGAGTCGCCGACGCAACTCACGGGCGCGGAGATAGTCCCTCCGCGAGGTTGGCTCGGACCGCCAACCACGTCGAGTGGTGGCTCGATGAAGCGGCGGCAGCCCGAATTTAGCTCACAGCACTCACTACCGGCGGCTCGATGGGAGGCGGACAGTTGATATCCAGCCAAAAGCTGAGCGTTGTCCCTAGTTCCCTTACGTAGTCTTCGAAACCAATCGACTTTCGGACAAAGGCGTTGCAGCCCAGTTCGAAGCACGCCGCGACGTCGGACTGTTCGTTTGAAGAGGTTAGGACGACGATCGGCAAGGTCCTTAGCCGATCATCTTCGCGAACCGCGGTGAGAACATCCATGCCGGACAGTCTCGGTAACTTAAGGTCGAGCAGCATTAATGCCGGAGGTTGCTTTTCCTTCAGCATGGCCAGCGCTTCCTCTCCATCGCGAGCGACATGCATCCTTTCGACCCTTCCTGACTTCTTCAGGGTGCGAGTGGCGAGCCTTTCGTCATCGAGGTTATCTTCAACGACAAGTATCCAGCGATGGGCTTCTTCCACATAGGTGAGTCCTAAAACCGAAGCGAAAAGTTCCCCAAAGACCCTCGGGATTACGCCGACTTTTCTCGCATCAGATAGGCGTAAGCGTTGTGCGCATGAATCGACTCGAAGTTCTCAACCTCGATCTCATATTTTTGAATCCTTGGCTCTGCATCGAACTTGAGAGCAACTTCACGCACCATGTCTTCAACGAAGCGGGGATTATCATAAGCCTGCTCGGTAACGAACTTTTCGTCGGGCCGTTTCAGCACCGGATAGAGTGGAGCGGAGCCGCATGCCTCGATCATGTCGATCACATCCTCGAGCCAGAGGATTTCGCCCGCCGGATGGATCGCCACCCGCACATATCCTCGCTGGTTATGAGCGCCATAGGAGGAAATTTCTTTGGAACAGGGGCAGAGCGTGGTAACGGGCACGGTGAGCTTGAGCACGAACTCGTCGCAAACTCCCCCCGTGGATGAAAATCCACACTCATATCCCATCATTCCCACCTTCTGCGTCACCGGGGCGGTGCGCTCACGGAAATAGGTAAATGTGACTTCGATATGAGCAGTTTCTGACTTGAGCCGCTCCCGGAGGCGAGCAAGAATCCTGGGCAACGTCTCTCCAGAAATGTCGTGGTTATGTTCGCCAAGCACTTCCAGGAATCGGCTCATATGGGTGCCCTTGAATTCCTTAGGTAGATCCACGGTAAGGGTGAAATTGCCCACCGACTGCTGTTTACCGCCGTTTTTTTCGCGAAGAATGATGGGATAGAGCACTTGTCTGACACCTACTCGGTCAATGGCTATTTGTCGGGTGTCGGGTGTGCTCTGGATGTCGACTAGCTTCTCGGTCATTCTCGTATGTGCTACGTTTCCCGACCCCAGTAGATCACAAAGCGCCCGGCTTAGAACGTAAACTGATGCGGATGCGCGTGTTCTTATCGGCCGGCGAAGCTTCAGGGGATGCGTACGCTGCCGCACTCGTGAGGGAGCTGAAAGCGAGGAACAACGGACTGCTAATTTCTGGGGTCGGTGGCCCTCGTCTCAGAGAAGAGATTGGGTTTCTTGCTGCGGATTCTTCTACCTGGGGAGCGATCTCTATTGTGCAATCGCTTGCGGTCGCCCCAAGGGCGCTGCTTGGTTATCGCATCGCTCTGAAGGCGCTTTCTTCGGGCGAGCCCGGCCTGTTCGTTCCGATCGATTTCGGATTTTTCAATATCCGGATCGCCAGGAAGGCCAGAGAAAAGGGCTGGAAAGTCCTGTACTTCGTTCCTCCCGGATCTTGGAGACGAGACAAGCAAGGAGCTGATTTGCCCGCCTTGACGGATGCTATCGCAACTCCTTTTCCTTGGTCGGCGGACCTGCTGCAGCAGATGGGAGCAAATGCGCACTTCTTCGGACATCCGATCAAGCAATTGATTCGCGAATCGACTTCAGGGGTTGGAGCGGTTCGAGACCGACTTGCGGTACTTCCCGGCAGCCGCGCCCATGAACTGGAGCGAAATTTGCCGCTGATCGCTGCTGCCTTGGAAGCGAGACCGCTTGAGCCGAGCAGTGGCGGAGAAGGGATGCGTCCTATTCAGACGAAGGTCGAGTTTGCCGTGGCCCCCTCCGTGGACTTGGAAGGCCTTCGGACTTCTTGGGCTCACCTTGCGCCGGCTCGGGAAGACCTGTTCACCCGCAATGACGTCTATGGGGTACTTCGCCGCGCACGAGCGGCCATCGTTTGCAGCGGCACGGCTACGCTGGAAGCTGCCCTACTTCGCTGTCCGATGGTGGTGATTTATCAGGTGAGCAAGACGATGGTTGCGGAAGCCAAAGTGATCGGGTTTAAGCAGCCGGAGCACATCGCACTCCCAAACATCTGCCTTCAGAGGAGATTGGTTACCGAGCTCGTTGGAGAAAAGATTAATCCACTCGAGGTGAATGCAGAAGTCGAGAGCCTCCTCAATGAGGGAGCGTTGCGTGAGAGGCAGATGAAAGGATTTGAGGAGCTGGACCGCATCTTGGGTGATGACGATGCGATCAGCCACACCGCCGATCTAGCGATGAGCCTTATCGAATCGCGAAGTTCCCGCTGATGCGACAAGCCTGCGCTGGGCACTCTTACACTTGATTTATCGTCGTAATGGGTAGGAGTCTTGGATGCCTGGCAAAAATTGAAGATTTAATTCTTCAATCCGGAGAAAAATGCCGGAAAATAAAGCTAGGAGTCTAACGCTCCAGTTAAATCCAGCCAAGGAGGTAGTTGTGATGACACAACGCAATCGGGCGTGGCGCCGACGCCAATATCGACGGATAGTGGATAAAATCCACAATTCCCAGCAGTGGCTGCACACTCAGCTTTTCCAAGCTAAGGACATTTCTCCAATGTCGAGCCACATGGTGAATCCGAAGAAGAGTCAGCTTCAGAAGCTGCATGGTCACATTCAGGCCGTGAAGGAGTCGCTGCGCGCAAACGATGACCTCTGGGAGGGAGCTGAACCTTCCTAGTCGGATGAGCCAGCCAAGACGACAGTCGAGGCTGGCTTTTATGCGCCTGCCGCTGGAATCGGGGCCTTTTCTGCGTTCGCGAGAGTGGCTTGCATTAGGGCCTCGTTTCGCATCGCTTTTTCACTTTGATGGACTTCTAAATTCGCCACGAGAGGTAGCGCGACGGTCGCTCCAAGTTCTCGCTGAGTAGGCACTCGGCTCTTGCGAGTCGCCATAAATGGAAGTTCGAACAGGAGGCTGAAGAGATAGCAGAGCAGCAGGATTACCGGTAGGCAGCACGCGACCAAATAAGCCATTCCAAGCTCTGGCCCCTGAACCCAGCCGGGTCGGTAGACGTATAGGACCTGCTCGATCGGGTGGTGCATCAGATACAGGCTGTACGAGAAGAAGCCGAGGCTGGCAATCGGTTTCCAGGCGAAGAGCTTTGTGAACGGAGTCCACGGTGCCACCGTGCCCAGGTAGACCAACGAGGCGATCGCGAGTCCAATCGAGGCGTCTCTCACCGGAATCGGGAGATCGTTGGCGCAGGCATAACCACACCAGGCGCACGAAGCGACGAAGACATAAGCGGAAAGGCGAGGAAGAATGCCTGCTCTTAGGTTGGGGCGATACGCGAGATGGCTGGCTGCCATCCCCAAGCCAAACAGGGGAACATACCAAACGTAGTAGCGAATTGTCTCGGGCACAAGCAAGAGGGCAGCGACCGCACCCGCACTAAGCAGCCCAACGTAGAGGAACCTCCCCATCTTGAAGAGAAGGAACACGAGGAGGGGAAAGAGCAGGTAGAGCTGCCATTCGATAGCGATGCTCCACAGGACTCCGTTGAGCTTGTACATCCAATCCGCGGAAAAATTGTGGACGAGGAAAACGTGAGCGAGCACATTTTCTTGCGTCACAGGAACGTACTGGCTGAAGGGCATCTGCCCCTGGTTGGGCGTGGTTACGTAGAGCGACACCAGCACGGAGCAGATCAGCGTCGCGTAGTAAGGGGGCAAGATACGCTTGGCACGGCGAGCATAGAACTTGCCGTACTTGTGAATCCGTCCGTCCCTCCCTCCAAAGAGCGACGTTTGCAGGCAGTAGCCCGAAAGCACGATGAACGCGGCCACGGCAAGGTGCCCGTACCAGAAGAAGGGAAAGATCTGCTGCATCCACTCTGGCGCCTTGCTCTTCGTCCCTTCCAAATGGCTGGGGTCGATCATGGAAACAAAGTGCGTGAGCACCACGTACAGCGCGGCAATTCCCCGCAAGCCTTCGATGAAGGCTAAGCGTTCGTGCAGGTTGGCGGAAGGCTTTTTGCCTTGACGACGCCGCATCCGTTTAATGATACTGCTCCACGTCTGCTGGTGACGGCGAGTAAATTCGCCAAGTTATACGCAATTGGACGTATGAGGAAACGAACTTGTACGTCATTCGTCAGAATTGCGATCGTGGGACTTCTACTTTGCTTTGCCGCCGCTGCTGCCTTGCAGCAGTTTTCTCCCGGCCCCAACGACATCATCCAGTGGCGCACCTACAAGGACGGAGTGAATTCCCAAGCAAGGACACAGGCCATTGTCGAGATGAATTCGCTGGCCGAGTTCCAAAACTATGTTCGGCAGTACGCTCCCCAAGGCGTTGGCGATGGGCGGGACGTGGATTGGAACAAGGAAGAACTCATCGCTGTTCATTGCGGCGAACGCCCATCGACCGGATACCGCGTCGTCGTCGAATCGATCAGCAAAGTCGACCCTCGACATGCACAGCTGACTTTTACGGAGCGAACTCCAATCAAAGGCGCTCGGCAGTCGCAGGCGACCACCTCTCCCTTTATGATCGTCCGCCTCAATCGCTTCGGTGGACTGCTGAAGTTTTCGGGCGGAAGCAGGGAGGATTCACTGCCCGGCGGGATCAAGATCATCGGTACTGGCGGATGGAATGGTGAATGCGATCCCTCTGATGAATTTAGGTTGCCATTCACCATCTTTGCTACCGGCAGCGGGTGTGATGTGATGTTGCCTTCCAACTACGTCATCAATTCGCACGATCAGTTCAATCTCTACCTGAGGAACTACCGGATGAAGGGGTTAGATGATAGCAGTATTGACTACTATCATGAGCGACTGGTGGCAATCCACCTGGGAACCAAGCTCAATTCAGCCGTCAGCATCATCGTGCAAAAGGCGGTTGTCACCACCAATAATTTCACCGAATTGACGATCTACGAAGTGATGCCGGAGGGACGAAATGCACTCTCACTCACTCGTCCGACGGGTCTTTACGTGATTGTGCGCATGCCCCGGGTGGGGCCGAATGTGGTGGTGACGAAAAAGCAGGTTCTCGAATCGCAAGTGCGCTCGATCGGCTACTAACCCAGAAGTGCCCGGAACGCGACGACGGCCGCCGTCACATGGACGTTCATCGACCTTCCTTTGCCAAACATGGGCACGAAGACCGCTCCCGAACAATGATTCATCACGGCCCCGTAGATGCCGCGAACCTCGTTCCCTAAAGCCAAGCAGACCTTGTCTGGCCACACAAATTGAGTGTAGTCCACCGCTCCTTCGGCTAGTTCAACTGCAATCAGTGTGTATCCCGCTGCAATGGCATCCAAGCACGCCTCCTCGTGTCGCACATGGTGCCGGAACGAGATGCGCCGATGGTGGCCCATCGAGGTGACGCTAATTTGCGGATCTGGCGGGACGGCGGATCGACCGCTCATGAAAATCTCCTTGACTCCACAGGCGTCGGCAACGCGAAACAGGCCGCCCACATTGTATGGGTCATCCCAGTCTTGTAGTAAGAAAGAAAGTTGGGGTCTACCTTCATAATTCTTGCGAACTTCTTGTTGAAGGGAGCGCACACCCGACTTGGATGCGATAGTCTTTACTGACCGCGACATAAACTTCATCTAATATGACAAAAAAATGGTCGCCCAGGGGCGACCTTTATCTCGTATGAGCAATGCGCGAACACAAATCACTGCGTTGCGCGTCATAAATGGAGTTGTCTAAGGGAATAGTATCACAAGACGATGGGAACTATGAAAGATTTGGAACTTTCGAAGGGCGATTATGAGGCTCTCGCCTCTTTTAGGGCTGCTTTGCGCAAATTTGCACGCTTTTCCGAGGAGGCTGCGCGAGACTTGGGAATTACTCCGCAGCAGCACCAGGCAATGCTGGGAGTCATGGGACAGCAAGGTCGCGAATTTGCGTCGATCGCGGAGATTGCGGACTTTCTTCAACTGAAGCACCACACCGCCGTCGGTCTGATCGATCGATGCGTGGCTGCTGGACTTGTGGTGAGAGGTGACGATCCCACAGACCGGCGTCAAGTTCGAATCACCCTGACGAATCGAGGTCGAGCCATCCTCCAACAGCTCTCAGAGAAGAATCTGATGGAATTGCAAACCTTGCGAAGGTCGCTTAAGCTGAACGTTCTCGACCGAGTCAATCAAGAAGCAAGAAAGTAGTTCTCGTCCAAGTCTGAAACGGCTCTTCGGGCGAGAATAGCCTCTTCGAGCTTGTCGGAGATGAGGTCTTGTTTCTTCGTATCGTGCGTAAAGGCAAGACCCATCACGAGCGTGCCGCCGTTATCAGCATAGAGTTCGATAAACTCACCGGCGTCGACATCCCCCAGAAACTTGGCCGACTTTCCTCCCTGGGGATCGCCTCGAAGCACGAACGCAAGGTCGAACATGTCCGAAAAGAAGTAAGCCACTTTGTCGTAATCGGAAACTTCGCCTGCCATATTCTTGCCAACCTGCTCCCCTTGCCAGGTCGCATTCATGTAGTGCTCCGCATGCCAGCGTTTCTCAGCGGTTTTGTCTAGAAAAGCCGCAATGTCCCCTGCCGCCCATATGTTGGGATCGGCCGTCCTCAGGGTTGAATCGGTCTTAATCGCGCCTTTCTCGTCCAAATCGAGTCCAGCCGCTTTAGCCAGCTCGGTGTTGAGCCGAACGCCGATTCCCGCCACCACCGCATCGCACGGAATTTCGCTTCCGTCGTCCAGCTGGACAGCACGTACAGACCCGTCTCCAATGATCGAGGCAACTTTCGAATTCATGCGGAATTGAACGCCACGATCCGAAAAATATTTTTGAAGGAATTCTCCAGACTTCGGGCTTAAGAACTTCGCCCACGGGTGCTCTTCTTGTCCGATGACCGTCGCTCGCACTCCGACGCCATGCAGCCAGGATGCCACTTCCATTCCGATGTAGCCCGAGCCGATGAAGGCAAACGACTTCTCCTCTTGGGCAGCATCGCGGATTCGTACCGAGTCGTCGACGGTGCGCAGGTAGAAAATGTTCTTTAGGTCGGAGCCGGTAATGCGCAGATGATTGGGGGTCGAGCCGGTCGCCAGTAGGAGCTTTCCGTAACCGATTACCCGACCATCGCTCAGGGAGACCGTCTTCTGCTCCCGGTCGATGCTCACCGCCTCGACGCCTTTCATGAGAGCTACCTTGAACTTCTCGAAGAAATCGTCTGGCTTGGATTCGACGTCTTCCGGGTCTGCGGGTTTGCCTTGTAGGAAGTTCTTGCTGAGAGGCGGCCGGTCATAAGGTTTTCGATTTTCTTTGGCGACGATTGCAATCGATCCGTGCGCATCGATCTCGCGAATCGATTGGGCGGCGTTTGCCGAGGTTCTGCCACCGCCGATGAGTAGGTAATCGTAATGCAATTTGTCCACACCCAGTTCTACTTCTGCTCGGCGCTGTGCGTAAGCAATTGCCTCACGTGGCGAATCAAATCTCCGTGGCGACTCTCGCTGAACTGAGTCTCGTGATCAGTTCGCACTTCGAGCGGGAAGCTCAATGGAGGAATGGTTCGCAGCGCTTCAGCCTCATCAGAGTAGCGTGGCCAAATGTGGGCGTGGAGAAATGGATCGAGGTTTCCGTAGATGGCGAAGTTCACCCGCACGCATTGGGTGGCCCGTTTCACCGCCTCCCCTGCTCGTGCCATGTCTCGCAGAAACTGCGCCTGTTGTTCGGGTTCGAGCGAGAGCAACTGGTCAACTTTTGGGAATGCCAGCAGTAGGCAATAGCCTCGCAAGAACTGATTTTCAGCCAGGCATAGGAAACCGGACTCTAATCGGCAGATTAGCGTCGGGTCCATACCGGACGCTAATCTGCTTAATCGTTCATCAGGGGTCAATGAACTGTTGCTTTAACCATATCGAGGTCGATGATTCCCTGGGGAGTGAAGCTGTCAAACTGCACTCGCGCTCGAATCGAACCGTCCGTCTTGATGTAGTTGCTTGCGGCTACATTGGCGAAAGTTACGGTGGAGTTCGTCGCATTCAGTTGCTGTGTGCCGAGCCGGTCAAATTGGCCAGTCGATTTGTTAAGCAGCATCAGCGTCGCCCGCATCATAGAGGTCTGACCCTTGACCGTGATGTCCAGCAGATTCTTCACCTTGCTGGTGGTCTGATAGCCCAACTCGACAAAGGCGGAGCCCCGCACCAAGTGCATCGAATAGGTTATTCCGTCCGCCAAGCGAAGCGTCTTTACGGTGAATGTTCGAGCAGGAGGCGTGCTCGTTCGATAGGAAACGATCGGCGCGCCCATGTTCTTCGCCTCACTGGGATCGACGACGAAGAACCCGTCATCGATGTCCGTTAAAATCACGTTGCCACTCGGATAGGCCGTATACAGCCCCCAGTCTCCGTCGTACGAAAAGTCATCTGGGCCGCCGTAGGTGTCGAAATAGCCCGTTTCAGACATGTGCAACGGATCGCTCGGATCGTAGATGCGAACTCCGCCGCGATACGCTGCTAGAACCAGGTACCCATCTTGCCATTTTGAGTTGTGGTCGATGATGCGAAGTGGATTGTGGAATGTCGTCGTTTCTACGGGATTCGCGAGGTTTTCGACATTGATGACGTGGGTGGTGCAATCCGGTTCGCTTCCCTGGTTCTCATCGAACTCGTCATTGATCAGAAAATACTTCTTGTCCGGAGTGAGCGTCCCGCTGTGACAGTAGGTGCCGTTCAGCAGATAGCGAGTTGAGCCAATGACCACGGGTGCGGCTTTATTGGTGACATCGAGGATGTACAGGCCATCCTGACCGCAGCAAGCGAAGAGGATCTCCTTGCCAGCGTAAGGGCCGCTCGTGTAGTTCACGGGCAGACTGTCGTGGACGTACTTGGTTGTCCAGCGTCCGACTTCGACCGGGTCTGCAGGATTCGATGCGTCTAAGAAGACGCAACCACGGTTCGACCCGTTGAGGTAGAGCGTATTCGTCTGCGGATTGGCTTGGATTGTGTGAACGGTCGAAAGGCCGTGACCCGAATAGGTGTTTACCAACGTGGCGGTACGAGTTGTATCCATCGCGCTCAGGTCGACGATCTGGACGCCTGATCCGGATTGGTCGCTGACCAGGTACGCATAGGTGCCCATGCAGACGTTCTCGTGCCACAGGCTGGTCGAACCCGGAATGAACTTCATCAACTCTGGAGCAGTGGGGTTCGTGATGTCATAAATCACCGCTCCCGTGCGAACCCCCATAACGCCATACTCGCGCCCATTAGGCGAAACCCAGCCTGATCCGCCCGCTCCGCTGGAAGGGGAACCGGGCATGCTGGAGAAGGGCACGTGAGCAAGCAGGCGAACCTTATTTGCGTCGTACTGGGCCATCGAAGCGCCGGCAAGAACGAGGCCGGACGTGAGCAGGGCTAATTTGGCAATGTTCATCACAGAATCCAAGGCAAAAATGCTTAGGCATCGATTTGAAAACCTAGCGCTTTATGATACGACGGAAAGTCGCTCTCTTGAAGTTCTAATACAGAAGCCGAATTATAGCTTGACGCTTGGGAGCCCGCTTTACTCCGGTTTTCCAGCCAACACTTCTTCGCCCATGATCTCTTTAACGATGCTGTTCTGGTTGATTCGATATTTTCTGGCTTTCGGCTCCATGTAGCGCACGTCGATTGGCTCGAAGGCGAAGGTCGGCCCGGACGGAGCGTAAGTCGCCATCGTTGTCTTCAGCCAATGCAAGTCGTCGCGCTCTGGAGTGTCCATCTTGAAGTGCGCGCCCCGGCTTTCGTCGCGAATAATTGCGCCCCCAACAATCGCCTTGGATTGCTCAACCATATTGATGACGGCGCGGGTGAATGGCACCGCCTGGTTGGTCCAGCCCGAATCATCGACCAAGGCGCATTGCCGCGCTCGTTGGCCAAGCTCCTCCAGCTTGTCCCGCGCTGCGAGCAGGTCACGCTGAGTGCGCCAAATGCCGCAGTTGTTCCACATCGTATCGGCGAGCTCCGCATGAAGCCGGTAGGGGTTCTCGGAACCATTGCTCTGCTTCAGCGCCTGATATTCCGCGATCCGTTGAGCGGTGGCATCGGTGTAAAGTCCAGCTGATCCGCTGTCTGGCTGAGCTTGTCGTAGGTAGGCGCCAACCCCCTGTGCGGCAATCTCGCCGCCTACGAGGCAGGTGAGAAGGGCATTCGCTCCCAGGCGGTTTGCTCCGTGATATTGGTAGTCGCATTCCCCCGCTGCGAACACGCCGGGCACATTGGTCATCTGGTTCCGAGGTTCATCGACGTTCCACGAGCCGTCTGGATTCAGGTTGTAATCGACCCAGAGCCCGCCCATCGTATAGTGAACGGCCGGATAGATGCGCATCGGATTATCGATCGGATCCTCGCGCATGAATTTTTCGTAGATTTCGAGGACGCCCTCGAGCTTGTCGTTGATCTGATCCCGAGTGTAGGGACCGCCTCGGCTTTGATGCAGCTGGGTGATGTCGAGGTAAACCTGTTGCTTGCCCTGGATGCCCTTTCCGATTCGGCAAACACAGTAGATGATGAACGAGACCAAGTCGCGCGAGAGAAGATTTTTGTAAACCGGGTCCAGTTCTTCACAGACGTACCAGCGATCGGCTTCCGGAATGTCGGCGGCGCGACGCTGATCATAGGGATCGCGTGGAACCCAAACTCGACCGCCTTCGCCACGGACCGATTCGGAAATGAGGCGGCATTTGTCCTCGCCCGGAATCGCCGTGGGGTGAATCTGCACCATTTCCGGATTGCCGTAGGTGACTCCCTGCTGATAGCAAAGCGAAACCGCGGAGCCGCTGTTGATGATCGAGTTCGTGCTCTTGCCGAAGATGAGTCCGCAGCCGCCGGTCGCCATCACCACCGCATCCGTGGCGAACGACTGAATCTCCATCGTCCGAAGGTTTTGGCAGGTGAGACCCACGCAGACGCCCTTCGCGTCCTTGATCAAGCCGAGAAATTCCCAAGATTCGTACTTTTCGACGGCGTTCATCACTTCCCAGCGACGAACCTGCTCATCGAGGGCGTAAAGAAGCTGCTGTCCGGTAGTGGCGCCAGCGTAAGCAGTGCGATGCTTAAGGGTGCCGCCAAACCGCCGAAACGACAGCAGGCCCTCGCTGGTTCGGTTGAATGGCACTCCCATTCGATCGAGCAGGTAGATGAGTGCGGGAGCCCGCTCGGCCATACGCATCACGGGAGGCTGGTGGTTGAGGAAGTCGCCCCCCATGACGGTGTCTTCGAAGTGCAGATAGGGAGAGTCGCCCTCTCCACGAATATTGACCGCTCCGTTGATTCCACCTTGAGCGCAAACCGAGTGCGAGCGTTTTACCGGAACGAGCGAAAAGAGCTTAACCTTATGTCCTTGTTCGGCGAGCTTCATCGTCGCCATCAAACCGGCCAACCCGCCGCCTACTACCGCGATTGTGCGCTGTCCTGCCATGTCATTCTATTCTGGCATCTTCTGCGAAGCGAACTCGAAAGATCGCGTCGGGAGCTGAATTGGACGACTCCGCTCCTTTGAAGGAAGGCTTGGCGGTGGTTGTTTGGTTCACGATGCCTCAGGATGGGAATTACTCGGTGCTGAGAATCACCTTCAGCTAAGTCCTGAGGCTATCCGGAGAGCCTCAGGACTTGGGCTGCGACGAATCACATCCGCCAGCTTCCCCGGTCCTGAAGCATGAACAGGGACTCCCGTCATATCGCGAGCGCTGCCGCATCATGCGAATGAACCTGTTATCAGCCTCATAATCCCCTTCTTCACGATGCCTCAGGACGGGAGTTACTCAGTGCTGAGAATCACCTTCAGCTAAGTCTTGGGGCTATCCGGAAAAGCCTCAGGACTTGGGTTGCGACGAATCACATCCGCGCGCTTTTCCCGTCCTGAGGCATGAACACTATCTGTTGTCACTTGACAAGGGAGGAAATTGCGCTCCAGAAACTCCCCTCCATCGAACGAGGCCAAGAGGCTGTTCCCAGCGGCGACCAATGACCGTCACCACAAATGCTCCGGCGGTAGGCGTGAATTACCAGCCGCGGACGGCCATCAGCTCTTTCTCGCCCAAGGAACCGACGCTGATGCCGACCATCGGCTCACCCAAGTTGCGGCTGATTTCCGCCAGTTTTTTCGCATCCTTGTAGAAGAGAACCGAATCCACAATCGCTTTTGCCCGTTTCGCTGGGTCACCGGACTTAAAGATGCCGGAACCGACGAACACCGTTTCCGCGCCAAGCTTCATCATAAGGGCGGCGTCGGCGGGGGTGGCGATGCCGCCAGCGGAAAAGTTGGGCACGGGCAGTTTGCCCGTCTCGTGGACGACGCGAATAAGGTCGAGCGGTGCTTGATGGTTCTTGGCCAAGACATAAAGCTCATCCTCTCGTGCGTTTTGAACCGTTCGAATTTCGCGCATGATCGTGCGCATGTGGCGGACTGCTTCGACCACGTCGCCGGTGCCGGCTTCGCCCTTCGTGCGAATCATTGCCGCGCCTTCTGCGCATCGTCGCAGCGCCTCACCCAAGTTCCTTGCGCCGCAAACGAAGGGAACGGTGAATGCGTGCTTGTCGACGTGGTTTTCCTCGTCGGCCGGAGTCAAGACTTCACTCTCGTCGACGAAATCCACCTCCAGCGCCTGAAGGATTTCCGCCTCGACAAAGTGACCGATTCGACACTTGGCCATCACCGGAATAGTCACCACATCCTTGATTCCCTGGATCATTTCGGGATCGCTCATGCGCGACACGCCGCCCTCTCGGCGAATGTCGGCAGGGACCCGCTCCAAAGCCATGACGGCTACCGCGCCGGCATCTTCAGCGATTTTGGCTTGCTCGGGGTTGACGACATCCATGATGACGCCCCCTTTAAGCATTTCCGCGAGACCCACCTTCTCGCGCCAGGTTTTGTTGACATTGTTCGCGGTCAAATCTTTCATCGTGGTCCTAAACTCCCTGTCGGAAACGGCCTTGGGGAATGGGTGAAGTATACCGTTCGTCTACCTAATTCGAAGTTGGAATCCTTAAAGGCCCATGTCGAATACGCGTTTGAACTCGTCGAGATGCTGGATGATGTAGATGCTCGAAATGATATAGAGAATAGCCACAATCCATGCGACGATCCGGGCCGTTCCCGCGAGAGGCTCCCGGTTACGCGCGGCCATGGCAGCGTAGTAGAACGCGGGTATTAGGCAAAGGCCGCAGATGAGCAGCGTAAGGAACGAGTAGATGAGCGAGGTAACGGCATGGCGGGTGGCTGAGCCGACCACCTCTTGGCCACGGGGATATTGGAAGTTCCCAAACCCGAGTTCCGGGATCGATACCGCGGGGACACTTTGGCCGGTGCCGTCTTGGATCAACTGGGTGTCCGGGCCAATACGGCCTTCCGCAACCCACGCCCGGAGGCCGTGAAGGTCCACCGGACCGTACAATACACCGTCAGCGCCTCGAACTAAATATCGCACCCATTTGTTATTGTGCCTAAATCCCGCAAATAGATGAGTGGGGCGTTCCTTGTTGGATAATCAAGGCGGAATCGGCTTAGAACGGTATGAGCATGTTTGACAATATTCGATCGCAGGCACGAAGGCAGGGTGCACCCGCGACCTACGCGATCATCGGTGTGGCGATTGTGTCGTTCGTGATCAGCTTTTTGCTTCAGGGAGCACGCTCCGATCCGCTCGCGTTTTACTCGAACTGGAGTCAACCCTGGGGTTTGGCGACCTATCCGTTTTCGCTTAGTGGATTCGGGTTAAGCATCATCGCTTTTTTGTTTGAGCTGTGGTGGTTTTTCTGGGTTGGCAGCTCTGCGGAGCGTGATCTCGGCACACAGAAGTTTGTCGGCGTCTTTTTCGGCTCAACCGTGCTGGCGGGCATTTTCTTGGGGGTAGGTCTAAATATTCTCGGGATTGTCGATCGCACGCCGATCATCTTTGGGTTCAGTCTTCCGCTCGCCTTCCTGACCGTTATGTGGGGAGTTCGAAATGCGGGAAGCGTGATCCAGCTCTACATGATTATTCCGGTGCAAGGGCGGATTCTAGCCTGGCTGACTGCAGCGGTCACTTTGTTTAGCTTCGGAGTCTGGTATCACGCGCCACTCTTGGGCGTTTTCTCGATCCTTCACCTTGGCGTGGCGGTTCTGTTTGCGACGAACCGGCTGCCCTTCTTCCTTTATCGGCGGCAGCAAGTCGTGGACCGGCAAGCGCAGAAGAAGCAAGAGATGATGAGCAAAGCCTATTACGACGATGTGAACCGTCGCTCGAAAGAGCGCGAAGAGCGAGAGCGGCTGCGCCGCATGTTTGAAGACAGCATGGACGAATAGCGCTTGGACGAGCAAACTTAGGTTCAAGTGTGGTATAATTTTTATCGTCACCCAATAATCCTTAGCAATAACGCTGAGATGACCAGCCAAAAGGAGGTTTTGTTTGGCGATTCTAAAGGCACAAGCCGCACCTAAAACGGGAACGATGATGGACAGTTCCCGCGTCGTTGCCGATCTGAGGCACCGAGACGGCGAACGGCATGAAATCGTGACGCTGTCCGCCGAAAACTTGAAGAAGACTCTCGAGGACAACAAGGGCCTCGGCATTTTGGATGTGCAGCTTCCAGAAGATGCGGAGCCTCGCAAGTGCATCATCAACAAATTCGTTCGCAAGAAGAACGGACAAGGTTTGGCGCACCTCGTCCTGAAGGAAGTTAGCGACACAGACCGGATTCGCTCCCGCGTGCCGATCGTTGCGATTGGCCAACTGGCGGAATCAGCTTCCAAGGGAACCGTGCTAATCCAGAAGCTCCGTGCGCTGGAGCTGAAGGGCCCGGTTGGCTCGATGGATCACCCCATTCATGTCAATGTCAGCCGTATGCAGAAGAACGATGTTATTCTCGCAAAGGACATCGAACTGCCGGAGGGTGTGGAGCTAAACTGCGACCCGGAGACTGAAGTCCTTCGTCTGCGTCCAGTCGCGACATCCTAAGAAGAAATCAGTTGAGGGCCTTAGCGGGCGTTCTCTCGAAAGAGAGGGCGTCCGTTTTGTTTTTCGCGAAGGCCGTGCTTGAGAAGCGAAAGGTCCCTCTTAATCGGGGCTGCGCCTTATACTAAGGCATGTTCATCTTCGCCGCTCCGCTGTCGCTTCAAATTCAACTGCCAAAGACAGTTAGCTTCGAAAGCAGAGCTTGTCCGCTTTCTCAAGCCTTGGATGGTCTGTCCTCAAAGACCTCCCTGTCGCTTGGTGCGGCGGATGAACTGGGCAGGCAGATCTGCCTCATCAATCTGCATGAAGCGCCGACCGAAGCGGCACTCGATCGCATTGCTCTGGTGTTTGCGGCCCGATGGGACAAGGATGGAAGTCGCTGGAAGTTGATTCCGAATCCGGTTGCGCTCAAGGAAAAGAGAGAACGGACGAAGCAGCAGCGACTCGCTGCATTCACGGCAGCCATGAAGCCAATTCTGGATCGAGGCACGCCCAAGTTCGACCAAGCGGCGGCTTCCGCGCTTCTGCATGCAGTCGTCGCACAGAGGCAGTTGATCAAAGACAATCCGCGGGACGTTGCCGCAAACAAGAACTTCGCGGCGCTCCAAACGCAGTCGCCATACGGGAGGCTGCTGACGAAGCTGCTGAAAACAATTTCTCCGTCGACTTTGGCAGAGATCCCAAGCAATTCTCGGACGGTCTTCAGCTTACACCCGACGAAGCGTCAGTTGCCGTTCGGTCCAGGAGCGGCTGATGCCATGAAGGAATTCCTAGTCGAGCAGCGGCTCTGGTCCGAGCAAGTCTCACAGGTAAAGCTCGATCCCGATGATTCGATGACGGTGAGCGATCCCCTTTCTCAGGGAGGTGAGTTTGAAGACGATCCGAAGAATATCGATGTCGTGGTCACCAATTGGCGTCCCGATAGCTTCAACTGTAATCTGAGATCAACGGCACCTTACGGCTTCCGAGTCATGACGCAGCTTTCGGTGCAGTCTCCTGCAGTAACCGCAGCATATGAAAATCTCTATTCGGGGGACAAGAACCCTGGAAAAAAGATATCTCCTTCACCTGAGAGTGCCATCTTGCAGAATCTGCTCAGCTCTCGATTTGGCGATTCCTCGAAGCTGGATGCGATCGATGACCGTGCGAAAACCTTTCTGCTCGACCCTGTTAAATACGATCCGCTCTCGTTCTATGCAACGGATGCGGTGCTAGCGTTGGCCGAGCCAAAGGCAGAAAACATTATCGCTTGGATGCCCGATGAATTGTTTGCCTCCACCATCATCTCGAAGGAAGGTCTGACTGCCGAGGGCGTACGCCAGCTCTTAGGCTCGGTCTGCTATTCCGACATTAGCGAAGGCGACGGATGGCTGACAATTACTCCTCGCGATCCGGATCGAACGATGAGAAACTTAGAGCCGCGGGAAGCGCTGAGAACCGTCTGCCGGGCGATCGATGCGAAGGGTGGACTCCGCTTGATTGACTTCGCCCAATATGCGGCGCAAGTCGATCACGGAGCTTATGACGGCTTAGGAGTGGGCTACATCTTCACGCTCGATCCGGCCGCGGGCAGCGTGATGGACGGCAGCGATTGGGACGTTCTTCGCCTTTACGGCTCACTTTCGGCGCAGCAGAGGCAAACCTTGGCGGCGGGGCAGAACATCGCCTTCTCCTCGCTCTCATCGCGGCAAAAGACGCTCGTAGACATCCTCAGCTTTAGGAGAGAAATCAGTAACTCCTCTACCACTTCGGATCACTCGTATACGATCAATCAGCCTCAGCAGGAGCCCACCGTCGTTCTCCAAAATGGCGTACCAGCCGACGGCTTCCTTTCGATGGCCACTGATCATCAAGACCTTCTCTTCGCCTACAGCAAGGATGCCAGCGGCAAGCTCGTTCCAAGTCGATCCGTCAATGAAGAGACGATTGCGATGTTCGAGGATCTCAAGGCGCATCCAGACGGCAATCCGATGCGGGGCCAGCTCGAGATGGTGGCTTTCCAAGTTGGAACGCAAGATTTACATCGAATTCGGCTCAATTACTTTCCGAAGACTTGGAATGAATACCGCATGATCGAGAACGTTCCGCCAGACAAGGGACCGGTGCCATGGACTCAGCTGGACGCATCGAGAGTCTCCAAAATCAAGGAATCCCTGAAGCGGCGGGAAGAGCAGCGAAACAAGGGCGATCAGACGTCTCCGCCGCCACCGGCTCGATAGTGTCGAAAGCCCTACTCTTGCGGTGTTGTGGATAAATTTGCAAAAGCTGTAAAGTTTGGCAAGTAGCTCGGGTTAAAGTAAATCCGAAAGTCGGTCTTTTCCTGTCAAAACCTGTACATTTCGAAACTCTCGCTGTCGAGTGTTACGGCCTTTTGCACCTTCACCTAAACATCTCGCAAAATCATTGCGGATTTCCTATTAAGATTTCGCATTTTTAACGATTCTCTTGTGCTATCGTAACTTTAGCCGAGTCAGGGAATCGACAGAAGATCGACCGGCATTTTGAGGAGGGACATAGATGCCTGAATATTTAGCACCGGGCGTATTTGTCGAGGAAATTGACAGTGGAAGCAAGCCGATTGAAGGCGTTGGCGTTAACACTGCGGCTTTCATCGGCTATGCGAAGAGCGGTGAGTTTAACAAACCAACATTCATTAGTAACTGGGGCGATTTCTGCAGAATCTTCGGCGAAGACGACGACATCGTTCTTAACGCACTGAGCGACGAACTCGGTAAGAGCACGGTCGAGCTTCTTTCTGCGAAGAGGGCTTCTCGCAAGAGCTTGCTCGATTTCGCCCAGAGCGCGGTCGTGAAGGCAGCTCACGATCGAAAGGCAGCGGGAACGAAGGACAACTCGAAGTCGGGCTCTTGGTCGGACTTCGTGAAGAAGTACAACATTCCGCTTGCTTCTTCTCCGTACATGGAGGACAGCTACCTCGCTTACGCGGTGCGCGGCTATTACGATAACGGCGGCGGACGCGCTTACATTATCCGAGTCGCTCGCGAGCAGGATCTGGCTACGTTCAAGAAGAGCGTTGCCTCGGCTCCGACTCCGGCAACTGCGTCGACGCTGTCCCTGGGCGGATACTCGTTCAAGGCTCTTGAGGCGGGCGCGGGCGGCAATGCCACCAAGGTCGAAATTCGACACGAAGGCGAAGATGGCTTCACCATGAAGATCACGGGATCGGACGGTAAGACTGAGACCTTCGGCGATAAGAAGCCGTTGACTCCCGGCAACGTCAAGAACGAAGTCAAGTCCAAGATCGTGGATTTCTCCACGGCTACCGAAACGGCCACTCGGCCCGATGCTGGCGTGTTCAATCTCGTCGGCGGTGCGGAAGCCACATCGGCGAATGCTCTTGCGAGCCTCCCGCTCAATACGGAGTTGGCCAAGGTAGACGCCGAGGACTTCGTCGGAGACGAAGCGAAGCGAAGCGGCCTGTCCGCTCTCTCGCTGATCGATGACGTCAACATGATCTCGATTCCCGACCTGATGGCAGGTTGCTGGAAGAAGGAAGCGCTCATCGGTTCCGATGCAGTGGTCGAAGTGCTCAACGTTGATGAGAAGCGCAAGCAGCAGATCCTCGACGTGCAGTCGATGCTGATCAGCTACTGCGAGCGAATGGGCGACCGAATGTGCATTCTCGACCCAATTCCTGGTTTGAATCCGCAGGAAATGCGCGACACCACCTTGGCCGCTCCTTTCAGCAGCGACCACGGCCAAGCGGCAATTTACTATCCGTGGATCAAGGTCATGGACAAGCTCAATCCGCTTAGCAAGCGACAGATCTTCTGCCCGCCCAGCGGACACATTTCTGGCGTTTGGGCGCGAGTTGGCACCGAGCGCGGAGTTCACAAGGCTCCGGCGAACGAGTCGCTGATGGGCGCTGTCGCTCTCGAGCAGGACATCACCAAGGGTGAGCAGGAAATCCTGAACCCGAACGGCATCAACTGCATCCGATCCTTCCCTGGCACAGGCATCCGTGTCTGGGGTGCTCGCACCCTCGCGACGGTCGGTAATCCGAGCTGGAAGTACGTCAACGTTCGCCGACTCTTCAATTACCTTGAGAAGTCGATGGAGCGCGGACTGCAGTGGGTGGTTTTCGAACCGAACGATCCCGATCTGTGGGGTCGCGTTCGACGCAACCTTTCGGCATTCCTTTGGATGGAGTGGAAGGAAGGCAAGCTCTTTGGCACGACCGCCGACGAGGCGTTCTATGTCAAGTGCGACGCTGAGACCAACACTCAGGAAAGCATCGATCTCGGTCGACTCTATGTCGAAATTGGAGTCAATCCGGTCAAGCCGGCAGAGTTCGTCATCGTCCGCATCGGCCAGTGGTCTGGCGGCGGCGACCGACAGGAAGCCTAAGAAGCACTAGCTATAGGTCTTATCAAGTGTTAAGGCCTATAGCGAATCAAGAGAATTACGGAGAAATATAAGCAATGGCAGAAGGCGTAGCAGCCCTTAGGTGGTACCTCGAGATCGACGGTATCACAGAAGGCGTTTTTAGAGAGGTCACCGGATTGGATTCGGAGACCGAAGTCGTCGAGCATCGAGTCACTGGAAAGAACGGCAACCTGATCGTTCATAAGGTGCCCGGCGCTCTCAAGTGGTCGAACATCGTGCTTCGGCGCGGTCTCACCGACGATCAGAAGCTCCACCAGTGGCGCGACAAGATCGAGAAGGGTCAGATCGAATCGAACCGAAAGAACGGCTCCATCACCCTGTATTCGCCAGACCAGAAGGTCGTCTGCAAGTACACGTTTAAGAATGCGTGGCCTTGCAAGTTCAAGGGTCCGGCTCTCGATGCTGCGAAGAATGAAATCGCGATCGAAGAGCTCGAGCTCGCGCACGAAGGTCTCGAGCGACAGCAGTAAGGGGAAAGAGGTGTTGAGGGTTGAGTGTCCAGCATTGAGGAGCCGCGGGGCTCACCAGGCTTAACACTCAACGATCAATACCTCAAGGAATTATATGGCACGAAAATCACCGGGTGGACTTCAAACCGAGTTTGAATTCACCCTGCCTCGCGGTTACGTCGATCCGGAAGGCGTGCTCCACAAAAAGGGGCGCATGCGGCTGGCAACGGCGATGGATGAGATTGCTCCTCTGCGCGATCCTCGCGTAAGGGCAAACCAGGCTTACCTGGTGATCATCCTTCTCGCCCGAGTCATCACGCAGCTCGGAACGGTCGACGTGATCGACACCGGGGTCATCGAAAATCTCTTTTCTGCCGACCTGGCGTTTCTTCAGGACCTTTACCGCAAGATCAACGAGCTTGATCCAGAGGCGGAGATGGAACATGAGGAACAGCCGGCGATGGTGGGGGAATAGCCCGCTACCCCTCAGACGCCTTGTATGAGGAGGTAGCGTACATTGCCTACCATTTCCACTGGTCGATGGATGACATCCTTGCGATGGAACATCGAGAGCGGCACAAGTGGGTCGAGCAGATTAGCAAGATCAATCGTCGTTTGAGCGGCGGAAGCTAAGGCTCCGGCTCGACCGGGAGTTCTGTTTGGAATCGTCTTTTGTGGCAGATTTTAAGCGGAACTCCCAATAACGTTTTTAAGACTTTTAGCTCCCAAAATGGGTGTTCTCGACGCTCTCGAAGATGTCGGTTCTTCAATAATCGACACGGCATCCTCCCTACCTAGCGCAGCCGCTGGGGCAGTTGGCCTCGCCACAGATGTCGCGTCGCGAGTCGGCACCTTTGTGGGAGAGGTGACCGGCGCAACCGGCATTCCGGATGCAGTAAGGGGCGTCGTAGGAACAGTTCGAGAAACTGTAAACCACGCGGTCGATCGAGTCACGGATGCGGCGGCAAATCCTCGCCGGACGATCGCTCGGGCCGCCGATGCGGCGCTGAACGGTGCGTCGCGCGCGCTCGCGAACACGCAATCCTTTGCCGACCGCGTGCTCAGAGGGGCTGGAAATTTAGCCAGCGGCGTTGCGGGGGGCATTACAAGCTTCACATCCACTGTGAGCGAGGGTGTGGCGACCGGAATCTCCACCGCAGTTGGCAGGGTCGGTGATTTGGTGCTCAAGGGGACCTCGCTGGCTCAGGGAGCGATTTCAAAGGTGGTTGGGGGTGCCGGCTCACTTGCGAATCGCGCTATCGACTTCGGCGGCGAACTCGGCACCAGAGCCATCGGTTTGGCGTCCCAAGTGCTGCAAAATGCCGCACACGGTATCGCAGATACGGTTTCTGACGGGATCAATGGCGCGGCAGGTCTGCTTGCTCGCAAGGCCTCCCAACTTGCGACGGCGGTCAGCCGGGTCGCGAGCGGCACCGCCAACCTCGTTGGACGAGTGGCAACCATGGCGGGCGCCGGCGTTTCGCGGATTGCCGATCGGATTGGATCAGTGGTCCAACATGCGGCCGGAAATATCGCGCCATACCTGCCGGGTCCCCTTGGCAATCTGGCATTGAGGGGAGCTGGGGTCGTGGGGCGCGTCACCCAAGGCGTCAGTTCATTCGCCCTTGGCGCAAGTTCCTTCGTTCGGGAGGAATCACAGGCAGCGGCGATCTTCGTTGCGACTCGCACAGGTGAGGCGAACTCCTTTGTGCAGAATGAAATTGCTTCCATCCGAGCGGAATTGGTGCAGCAGGCGGGGAACTTGGGTGACCTAGCCGCAAACGGATTCGAACACGTGGGGGAGCGATTGACGGCAATCGTGAGAGGCAAGGTTGCCCGGCTTCACGACCGAGTCAACACGATCTCCAATCGCATTCAGGATCGAGTGGCTCGCGCGAGTGACTTGATTCGGCAAACCGTCCCGGCAGTGTCTTCAGCGATCGGCCGGGCGGCCCATACAATCGCCTCGCACCTCAGCGAGCGAGTCGGACACGGTGTCGCGCTTGTGAGAGATCGAATTGGCGAGACGATTGAAGGAGGTCGGCGACTTGTGGGCCGGGGCGCAGATGCCGCGCGTGGAGCAATGGGCTTGGGGCGACGCATCTTTGATCGCGTGCTCGATGTCGGGTCTGCGGTTACCGAACGAGTTTCTGGATTCGTGGGCGGCGTTGTCTCTGGCGTTGGAGAGGGTGTCAGAGCGGGAGTCGATCGGATCACCTCCTTCACCATGTCGGCTCGCCCGAATGATGGAGATTTGACCGGGCCCTTTATGCCGGGCGAGCCGATGGTCGAACCTGATCAGGTGGGCTCGCTGCATGGGCGGAGCAACGCTGGAGCAAGAGAGGGCATGGTGTCGGGGGGAGCGAGCCTCTTCATCAATGGGATTGACACGAGTCTTGCCGACCACTACCGAGCGGCTCAGCGGCTTGCGAACGAAATTGGCGCCCCCGTGGTGGGCGTTTACAACGCAACTGCTGGCATGGGGAGCGACCTCTTACAATGCGCGGCCGACAAGTTTTTCGACCGGTCAGGTAATCCGGCGGTGGCGACCCTCACCCGTCTGATTCGAACCTATGGAGATGCACGTCAGCCCCGTGGGGGACTCAATATTTTTGCGCATTCCCAGGGAAGCCTGATCCTATCCGAGGCTTTGCGCCAGGCGCAGACGGCAGGCGCGGATATCAGTCACAACGACGTCACCACGTTTGGAAATGCCGCGTTCACCTATCCGGCGGGACCGACCTATCACCATTACATCCACGACGACGATGCGGTGTCGATGTCGGTGGGAACAGGCAGCTACATCAGCTACTTGATGAATCAAACGACGCTTGGGCGCATGGTGTCAGGATCTGCACTCGGACCGACTGCCGACGTCCAAGCGACGACGACAACCCTGCACCACGGGGGATCGATGATCGCTCCGCACGCCGTAAACGCGCCGGATGGGCACGATTATATCGGTGACCTGGCGGCTTTTCGAGCGGCGGAACGCAGTGGCCGCGCCACCCCTGCTCGCAACTATCAGAGGACCCAGGGCGCGGCTGGCTTTGCGATTGCGAGAGGCGTCGGAACCATGGCTGCCGACGGAATCGCGTCCGGTTACGGCCGAGTAGACCGAGCGATCACAGCCATGCCCGACTTGCCGGTTGTTGGCAATCTTGGGATTTGGAGCGCGATCAATTCACGCTTGAGAGCGATTGGGGGCGCGGCGCTTTCGGCTGGTGAATCCTACGGCAGATCACGGGACGCAAGATACTCGGGCATGTCGACGATTCAGCGAAGCGGCGACGGACCTGAACCTGAGGCAGACGCTCGCGACGTCAAATCCCGCCTCGACCAGAGTGGCTCGATCGGCTTCGCGCCGGATTCGCGCGTGAACGATCAAGTGAGTGGTGTCCTTGGCCACGACATGAGCCAGGCGCGTCTCCACATTGATCCGGCTGCTCAGTCGATGGCGCGCGACTTGGGCGCGAAAGCTTTCACGATCGGTCGAGACGTCTACTTTGGGGCGGGGCAGTACCAGCCCAGCACCCCTTCTGGTATGGCTCTGATGGCACACGAGATGACGCACGTGGTGCAGCAGTCTTCTCCTGACCAGCAGACCCGCTTCTTTACCCAGCAAGGCGGAAACGAAATGGAGCAAGAGGCTCAACGCTCTGCGGAGATGGTGCTCGCCAATGCGGGAAATCGTCAGGGGCTGTTCGTGCAGAGGTACGTGAAAGACTACGAGTGCTCGACAGGATTGACCCAAACCGACCTGACCAGATTGGAACGTATTTCGCAGATGGCACTTGAGAGGGCGGAGGAAAAGCTCGGACCTCGAGCGCTTCGGGCCTTTCAGGTCGATGTGGACATTCACATCGACTTGCAGAAGATGAACGATGTGCAGGCCGCGAATGTCTGGGCTCAAGCGATCGTCGAAGGCTTGCGCGACGCTACTTCGCTTCGCCCGACTACCACCACTTCGAAGGCGGTGCAGAAGTACAACGAGCCCCCGTTCTTCTTCATGCAAGCTCCGCGTTCCGATCACAGCGCTGCCCCTCATCCGGGGGACGATCGAGTGGTCGAGATGAACATCACCGTCTTCGGCCGACATTACGGCCCGAGCGTCACCTATCCCGAGGCGTTGGAAGCGATGCGCCAAACCTATGCGCTGCTCAGCGGCCGCTGCGAAGCAGGTTGGGAGGGCCACGCGGACTTCATGCGCTTCCGCGACGATCACTGGATCGTCGGCGGGATTTCGGACACGTTGGGAGGGGTTTCGATGCCTCCGCTCGACATGTGGAACGAACCCGCGAACCATCTCAGAGAGGCTTACAACGCGATCGTGTTCACCCGCGATGTGGCAGCCGCGGCGACTCAGCTGAATCAGGCGGACGTCCTTATCAGACGCTGCGATCACCGCATGTACGAGTATCGCGAGGGGACGATCTCCGGTGCTGGGCGGGCGGTGACTGGCCTTGAAGCGGTGAAGGTCGGCTCGGCGGTCACCGTTGGCATCTTGTCGGCTGGAACTCTCAGCGCGGGTACGGCGCTCGTGGTGGGCGCTGGCTACACGGCCACTCAAACCATGGCTCAGCAGGGGATGGAGGTGCATCTTGGGCTGCGCGACCATATTGATTGGGCCGGCATCGGCTTTGATTTTGCGTTCAATCTGGTGATCGGCCGATTCATGGGGAACATGTCGAACAACATTGCGGGTCGCCTCCTCCAGAATCCGGCTTTCCGGGGGATGGCGCGAGCGGCAGTAGTTCGCGTGGTGCAAGACGTCGTGACGGGCCGCCTGTCGTCTGTCCTGTCGCTTACGGCGCGTCAGATTTTCGACCATGCTCGAAGCTCGCGAGAGGCGATGACTTGGGAGCAGTACGTGCATGCGATTGGTGAGCAGTTCACCAACCCCGCGCTTTACGTGCAGGACCTAGCTTCGGGAATGGGTGGTCGGGCGGCTGGCCGCCACTACCAATCCACGCATGGCCAAACGGTCGCCGCTGCGCCAGAAGGTGTGTCATCGACTGCTCAAGCAGTTCTCGATATTCCCGCGCCACAACCGCCGCAGGGACCACCTCCAACCGGACAGACTCCGCGTCAGCTTCCGCCGCCCCGCGAGGGCGCAGCAACCCCAACCGAAGGCAACCCGCCGCCGACGACTGGCGCGCCATCGGAGCCCGCCCGAGTAAGTCAGCCCGAGTTGCCAGCCGTTGCCCCAACTGCTGAAACGATTGCAACTCCGGCCCATCCGGATGCTCCTGGGGCGACCCCTCATCCTGAAGCACCGGCGGCGACGGCTCCAGCCGAAACCGGCACGCCAGCCGAGACGGGCACAACTTCACGGCGGCAAACCGCTCCTCTGGAGAGGGTCACCGGCCAGCGCCGAGGGGAATCTGCGGCTCAGAGGCGAGCACGGGTGGCTGACGAGGTGGCGGCACGAAGAACGGCAGAAGGCGAACCCACGCCACAAGAACGCCAGGCAACTGGAGAAGAACAAGCTGCTCGGCCGGCAGCTGAAACCGCGGCCGCGACGCAACGGCATCTCGATGTGGTCAATGCTGGCGGAGAAGGGGCGGTCAGTGCGGCGGAGCAACTGATTCGCCGGGTCGGTTCATTCCGGCAGCTGCGCCAGATGGCAACCGGCGAGAGCCCGCAGCTGACACCTGCAGGTGTACGGGCCGTCAATGAGGCTCGAGCGCAGATTCAGCGCCGAATCCAAAGCGAGATCGCTCAGCAGTTCCCGAACATCGAATTTCTTGCCCCAGGAACGACCGGCTTCGCCAGCGACACAGACGTGACGGTAAGGCCCCGCGATTTCTCGCAGCGCAGCACCCCTGAGCAAATTGCGGAAGGAGTTCGACAAGCGGGTGAGGCGGTCCAGGAGGCAAATCGCAGAGCCCGAGAAGCGGCAGGGGGTCGAGAGCCCGACGAGTCTCTCGATACGAACTATTACAGTTGGACCGGAGCCGACGCTCCCATCCAGACGCCGCGAGCCTCTGAACAGGTCGTGGGCAATGCTCGCACGGTCGCGAGCCTTGCTGAGCAGCACCAGGCAATGACCCCCGAGATATGGTCCCAGTATCGTCAGCAGATGCTTCGCGAGGCAGGGGCGGGTCGCCCGCGCTCGGAGCAGGTGGGAGAAGCGCAGGCAAGATTCGAGGCGGAAACGGTCGCTCACCTCGAGGCTCAGCTCAATGCGGCTGAGCAAATGTCGACTCGGCTTCGGGCAGAGCGCGAGGCAACTGCCTCCCGGTTGAGAGCCGCCGATCCGACGATTACGGAAGGCGGAGCCCAAATGCGAGCGCGCGAGCAGCTTGCGGCGCAGTATCGACAGCGCTTGATCGAAGCTCTAGGCAGAAACCCGGTAAATCATGCCGAAGTTGCGTCGTTGCAAGCTCAGATCACAATGATCGAGCCGGGTGCCTACGCCAGCCGGGCCGGTGTCGCGGACGTTGTCGCAAATCAGCAGACCGCAATGCCTCGCGGTGAAGTGACCTTTGGGCCGAACGGGGAGAGAAGGGGAACTGGGGACTTTGCGGTTAGACGACAGCAGCTTGCGTCGGGCGAGGTGCTAGAGTCGACGGAAGGTGCTCATCGCGTGATGGAGCTTGATCCGGTGACCGGTCTGCGTGACCTGGCCGACAGCGCTGGCAGCAGCCTTGCCCAGTTCGAGGCACACGCGGAGCATCCACCAACGAATACCGCTGAGGCTCTCGATCTGATCAAGAATACGATCAAATACTCGAGCCGAATGGCTCATGCGGATCAGGCAACGAGAGCTGGCTCACGAAGTACACCGGGCGAATTGACCCGAGGCTACAGCCGTGACCAAGGGCCGGTCGCCGCTCTGGAAGGCATGGCGGGAGGCGAAGTCTCGACCATCGATGGAAGGCCACGCGCAGAGGTGCTCTCGGCGCTGGAGCAAGGCGGCGCGGCACGAGATGCAGCCCTTCGCTCCGTCGCGGCAGAGAGCGGACGACGCGGTTTCGGGAATTCCTTGGAGAGCTTGGCGTCAGCTTATGCGAATTCGAGACTGCCTTATGCTCGCGGGGTCGCCGCCTCGATTCGGGTTCGCGCAACCACGCAGGAAGCAGGCATGGTGGGCCTGTCTCCGACGATCGTCGCACCTTCTTTGGAGAGTACGCCACCGCCGACACGATGATGCAAATTACAATGCAATACAATATAGGGAGTCTAGATGCCAGCTAACATCAACGTTCTGCGTTGCCGCATCCGAGTGACCAATGTGCCGCAGGGGTCGATCGAGCATCAGACGGCGAATGTCGAGCGTCCAAGCCTGCATTTTGTTCAGCCGGGTGGAAGCGAGACGTCGCATGGAGATGCGCGTCCTTCGCAGACGGCGACGGAGGACCGTAACGCGGCCACGAATCGGGAGAGTATTTCGCCCCGAAGCGCCGATCCAAAGCAAATTGCGGATCGAGTTTATGAGTTAATGGTGAGAGAAGTGAAATTGGGAAGAGCGAGAGGCGAGAGATAAGATGCCAGGAAAAGACGAACGACAAGGAAAAGACCATCATCTCGGACTGCGGTTCTGGGTGCAAATCGAGGGCGTCGAGATCGCCGGATTCAGTGAAGTTTCGGGGCTCTCGATTGAGACGGAGACGTTTGAGTACGCAGAGGGCGGACTGAACACATTTACTCATAAGCTGCCAGTTAGAGCGAAGTACACGAACGTAACCCTGAAGCGAGGTATGGACCGGGGCCACGACCTGTTCACGTGGTACAAGAACTCGCTGGAAGGGCGGCTGCAGAGGAAGAACATCTCGATCATGGTCTACGGGCCGGAGGGCGGGGAACCGATGTATCAGTGGGACCTTATGGGAGCATTTCCGGTGAAATGGGTCGGTCCCGACATGCGGACCGAGGCCGGCTCCTCTGCGATCGAAACTCTTGAATTCGCCCACCACGGCCTGATCAATTCCACGCATCGATCTTCGTAAACAACCATGACCGACCAACGCGCTAAAGACCTTGCTTCCATCGAGCCACCAAGCTCGATGAAGAAGATTGTCAGCTTTGCCGAGCAACTCAGCTTCGGCCAAGATGCGCTGTTTGCAGGCACCGAACTTCCCAAGCCGCACATTGGGCAGAACGGGGTCAACGCGGGCAAACTGGCCCGGCAAATGTCGGTGAATCCGTACTCCATCTTCCCCGGAGTTGGCTCAGAAGGGCTGGATTCGGTGATGTCGCGCCAGATGGTTCGAACGCGAGACATCCAAGACTTCACGCGCTGGCTCATGAAATTTGACGCTAAGCGTTCCGAACTAGTCGTTTACGACACCCCAGAGCAAATCTTCTTCCAGCACGCCACCCCAGAGCTTGCTGAGCAGTTCATGTACCAGCACAATCCTGAGATCGAGCAAATCATCCGGGAGGGGCGGCGGCGGCGCACGGTTACTCAAGAGATTGAGACCGAAGAAATTGAAGTTCGGCGAGTCGAGACACGACGCAAGCGAATCAAGACCGAGCAGGTGGAAACCTTGGAGGCCGAAGAGGAATCGGCTAAAGCGCAGCAGGCGCACGCCCGCTCGGCGAAGCAGGGTGACGGAGCGGAGTCGGCTCAAGCGGAATCGAATCAAGGAGGACAGAGTCCTGCGGGTGCGGCCACACGCCGGAATATGCTGCGCCGCGACGCAGGAGCGGAACCTTCTTCGGATGCAAACCGCTATTGGCGCGATTCCGGACCGCGCATGGACGTTGCAAAGACGCCGCCACCGACTGCGGCGCAAATGCAAGCCGAACAGATCACATTCGGTCAGGTGCTGACCGCGACCAACCGCAATCTGCTCGTGTCCAACTTCGGCATGTCTAGCTTGGCGGGAGGAATTATTCGCGGGCGAGCGGATGCCGCAGCTTCTTTTCAAGCGCAAAGTGCGGCAAGCAGCGCGGTCCAGAGTTCGCCGGTTGCGGGTACCTACATGCCGCAAGGCAGCGGCTCTTTTGCTGGCCAAGTCCCATCCCACGCCTATCCCTCGGGTGTCTACCCATCGGGGGGAATGGCTCAGAGCCATTTCCAGGCACCGGAAGTGTCGATTACTTCTCAACCGCTCGGCACTTTTAGACCTTCTGGCGCACAGAGCTTGCGAGTTAATGGGGTCGAGGTGACGTCCGATTGGGACGGCGGGCCGGGCATGGTGCCGCCCCCTGGCATGTACACGGGCCCCGAGTCAGCTGCGATTCCATCCGCTAGAGCGGCCGCAATTCAAGAGGCAGCGGTTGGTAGTCGCTCGATGCGTGGTGCAGCCGTCGCGGGAGCGGCGCTGCTGGGGCCGATGGCGTTTGCCGCTCTTCCGGCAATGGGTGGAGGTCTCTATCCCGTCGGAGGTCAATCGGTAGCGATTGCCTCGATGACTCCGTTGCAGCTTGCTGCAATGCAAGGACGAGGCTCCTCTTATGTCGGAGTGCCCGGCTATGCGGGGGCGGTTTCGGAAAGCATGGCGATGAATTTGGCTTCACGAGCCAACGCCTCGGCCGGGTTGGGAGGAGTGCCCATGCTGATCGGCGACGGCTCGGTCATGCCTGCCGGCCAGGTGGAGCGTAAGGATGTCATGGGAATGGGCTTCGTAGGTGGAGCTCATCCTTCAGCAATCGCAAGGGGCATTGGGAGTTTCGAACCAGGAGTTCAGACCTCAATTCCAAATAGTCCACTGATGGGGCAGATCACTCTGATCGCTCCGCCCATGGAAGTTGCATCAGCCGAGGCCGAGCGCGCTGGAACGGCGGTATCGTTCGATGTCAAGACGCTTGCCAAGGGCGCTGGTGCCTTGGATGCGACCAGCCTCACCATGCTCAAATCGGCGATGCCACAAGGGCTTCAGGCTATTTATCCGGCCCTTCCGCAAAGCCAACTTGGACCTCACGCGGTCAACATGAAGTTGGCACCTTCGCTGCTCGGCCAGATACTCAATGAAGGCTATGGTGGTCGAGCCGCGCAGATGACTCCGCATTTCGCCGATGCCGCATCGAAAGTTTCGCTCTCATCTCCGGTGGCAATGCCTATGGAAGCCAGCATCGTTCCGGTAACGAGCCGCCCCGTTGGGGATCAAGCCGGATTACTGGGCGCTGCGGGCGGTACCGAAAAGGGCTTGGGACAGATTGGGGCAGGGGGCGCATCTCGCGGAGGCGCGCTCGACTTCCTCGGCATGCCGGTCCGACTGGCCCCAAGTCTCGCCGGCAGTCCAGAGATGTCTGCGGCAGCTGAAGCCAGAAAGGCGATGCCTCCAGGCGCGGCGGCCGTCATGCGTCCAAACGAGTTTGCACCTCTCCGGTCAAAGCTCTTCCCTGCGTTCGGTTCAGTGAAGGCGGAGCCAGACCAAAAGGCTTGGGAGAAGGCTGCGCCTAGCTATGGAATGAGGAGTGCGCGTCCGGAGAATCTTCTTTCGCCTGAAGCGCGCCTGAAGCCACCTGCGGGCGGCGCTTCAGTGCCACAAATGCATACGGTGTCGCCGACTGCTACTGCCAAAGCTTTGGCGGGTGCCGCAGCGGTATCTTCGATTGCCGATGCCGCCATGCCTTCAGGGTTACACGCACTCTCCAGTTCAGCGATGGCTGGGGGAGCTTTGGGAGCGTTTGCGGGCGGAGGCTTGGCGGCGATGGGCCAGGCAGGTCCGCTTGGGATGATTTCAGGCCTGAGAGGAAGTCGAGGCGGAGTTCCAGCAGTGCCGTCCTTGGGATCGGTAATGAGCTTGGCGCGACCTAACCCATTGATGGCGGCGGGATTCGCCGGCCGTTTCGCTGGTGGAATGGCTGCTCCAGCGATGAGCTTTGGCTCGCCAACCCAGCCTGGAATGAGTCCATCTGTGATGAGCCAAAGAGTGGCGTCTCGTTGGTCACCCGCCGCGCCCATGGGCAAGGGGCTGGGCTTACCCAGCTTGAGTTCTACCGTGCCTGCCACTCCCCATTCGCCGGGAATACCATCGGTCAAGACTCACACGAAATCGAGCAATGGCCCGGCTTCTCCCCAAATGCCGCGCATGCGGCCAGGCATTCCCGCCACGCCAAGCATGACCCAGAGCCTGAGCAGTTCAGCTCCGGCAATGACCGACTCTCCCATTCCGACGACCGCCGGAGCGCACCCTGGGATCAGCAATCTGGCCGCGCCTGCCCCTGCGACGCTTCCAAAAATTGGAGGAGAGTCAGCCTCCGTAAGGGAGCGACCGAAGTCGAGCATTCTGGCCCATCAAGCGCCTGCAATGCCCATCGCGGCATCTGTTGCCGCCGCAAAACCCACTGCCAGCAGCACCTTCGTGCAGCGAGCGCAGATGAACGAGGGCATCGCAACTGCGCCCAATTCATCCATCCAAGAGCCGGAACATAGCTCCAGCCGAACGACCAAAGATCCCGGTCAGGCGGCTCACGAAATCAACATGCTCGCCAATGAAGTGTGGACGCTTCTGCGGCGCAAGCTCACCTTCGAGGCGGAGCGAATGGGCCGCCGCTAAATTTAGGAACAGACAACCATGAGCCTCACTAAAGCTACGATCACCAACCTCGGGAACAACAGTCAATTTGAAGTGCTGTTCAACCCGACCGAATACACGATTGCAAAGACGAACTCGTGGCAAGCCCGCCCGGTCGTCGGCCGCAACGTGCCAAGGCTGGACTTTACGGGTGGTGGTTCACGAACCCTTACGCTCGAACTGTTCCTAGACGTGATGGATCGAAGCGGGGAGACCGACGTTCGTCCGCATGTCGATAAGCTTTGGGAGCTTACGATGATCGACGAGGCGCACCGCAATTCGTCGACCGATCGTTCTCGTCCCCCGCTGTGCCTGTTCCAATGGGGCGGCAACTGGCACTTCAAGGCGGCGGTGACGAGCCTTTCCGTTCGCTACACGCTGTTCAACGAGGACGGCGTTCCGATTCGAGCCGTGGCCACTTGCAGCTTCGAAGAAGCGGAAGACGAGAATGAGCAGCCGGGCACGAATCCGACGTCCTATGCCGAAGCCGGCATGCGTCGCCGCGAAGTGCGTCCGCGTGACACCCTGGCGCTCATTTCCTATGAGGAGTACGGTGATTCTTCGAAATGGAGAATGATTGCCGAAGCCAATTCGATTCATGATCCTCGAACGCTCACGCCAGGGCAGATTTTAGCCATTCCGGCACTCTAACTCAATGAACATCAGCAGTGTCCACAATTCAGGAATTCCGTCGCCTTCTGCGGATCGAGATACGAGCGTTAATTCGCACTTAGCTCAATGCTTGATCAAGGTTGACGGGACGAATCTGTCGCCGGACATCATGAATGACGTCATCGAGGTGACGGTAGAGAACAGCATGTTCATGCCCGACTCCTGCCTCATCCGGGTAAATGACACGAAGGTCACCCACGTCGATGCCAGCCAATTCTTCATCGGGAAAGCGGTCGAAGTCTCTATGGGGGGAAACACCAATGAAATGACCAACATTTTCAAAGGTGAGATCGTGGGGCTGGATGTCGATTTCGCGGCTCATGGGATGTCTTCCTTTACGGTCCGCTGCTTGAACAAGGCTCACCGTCTGCACCGGGACCGCAAGCGGCGAACGTTCCTACAAGTCAAAGCCTCCGACATCGTGTTGAAAGTGGCGTCTGATCACGGGCTGTCGTCGGAGGCGGACAGCGTCGGCCCGGTTCACGAGTATGTCTGTCAAAACAATCAAACGGACTGGGAATTCTTACGCGAGATTGCGGATCGAAACGACTGCCGACTGTATGTCACTGACAATAAACTGAAGTTCAAGAAAGTGGATCAGCACCAAAACGAGGTTCCTATTCAATGGGGAGAAGAACTTCGATCATTTCGTCCACGGATCACTTCTGCAGGTCAGATCAACGAGGCTGTCGTCAAGGGTTGGGATCCCGGTCAGAAGAAAGAAATTGTGGCGACCAAGACCCAGGTGAATGGGGACCAGCAAACCGGTATCGGCAAATCCGGTGGCGACACTTCAAAGGCTGCTTTTGGTCCGTCGAAACAAGTCGTAGTCGACCGTCCAATCAAAACGCCGGCTGAGGCTGAGCAGATGGCTCAGTCGATCATTGATACCCGGCAAACTCGCTTCGTTGAAGCAGACGGGCTATGTACGGGAAATCCGAAAATTATGTCCGGCACCAGGGTCAATGTCGCGAAAGTCGGTCAGCGACTCACTGGAAAGTACAACGTGACGGCGACCGTTCACACGTATACGCCGGCTGAAGGCTATACGACTCAATTCATCTGCAGCGGCAAAGATCCGAACTCTCTTCTTGGGCTGATCGATGGCGAACGGCGCGAAGAGAGCAACATCGGCGGCAACATTGTGATCGGAATCGTCACCGACAACAAAGATCCGGAGAGCCAAGGGCGCATGAAGGTCAAGTTCCCCTGGTTCGAAGACAATTTGGAGAGCACATGGTGCCGGCTCGTCTCACCGATGGCAGGCAAAGATCGAGGATTCCTCTTTCTTCCAGAAGTGGACGATGAAGTGCTCGTTGCCTTTGAGCATGGGGATATTACACGGCCGTTCGTGCTGGGTGCCCTCTGGAACGGAAAGGACTCGCCGCCCCGAAAGAGCGACGAAGTGGTGCCAAGCGGAGGCGTCGATCGACGCCTGATCAAGACCCGCGTCGGGCACATCATCATGCTGGACGACAGCAATGACAAGTGCCAAGTATTTGTCCAAACCAAAGCCGGCCACATCATCAATCTCGACGACGCGAACTCGAAGATCGAGGTGATCGACAAAACGGGCAGCAACAAGATGACGATCGATTCGAACGCCAACTCGATTAAGTTGGAGTGTGCGGGAAATTATGATGTGGACGCGAAAGGCAAAGTGACGATCAAAGGGCAGCAGGGGATCCTGCTCGACACGCCGCAAAACTTGGAAGGCAAGGGCATGAAGGTCGCGTTCGAGGCGCAGACGGCCGCTGAACTGAAGGGAACCGCGTCGGTTACCGTTCAGTCGTCCGGCCAGACGTCGATTAAGGGAACCATGGTGATGATCAACTAATGGGAAAACCAGCAGCAAGACTTGGAGATAGCTGTGCCCATGGAGGCACGATTGTGGCAGGTTGTCCGACCGTGCTCATTGGCGGACAACCCGCCGCTCGCTTGGGCGACATGCACGTTTGTCCGATGTCGACGCCAGCGACGCCACCGATTCCGCACGTAGGAGGGCCGATCTTGCCGCCTTGCTCACCAACGGTGATCATTGGCGGGATGCCTGCGGCTAGAGTTGGTGATATGGCGCTGTGTCCTCCTAGTCCGCCGGATTCGATCGTAGCAGGCTGTCCAACCGTGCTTATTGGCCCATAAAGCAATGCTTTGACAGGTTAGAACGGATATAGTGAGATACAGGTTTTCTGGGGAGGAGACCTGGGGGAATTGAGGGAGATAACTTGGATCAGACCAAGAACTTTTTAGGATCAGGCTGGAAGTTTCCGCCACGGTTGGATAACCGGGGGCGGATCGAGCTCGTGCATCAGGAAGACGACGTCGAAGAGGCGATCCGTATGGTTCTGCTGACTCGCAAGGGAGAAAGACCGATGCGACCCGAATTCGGATGTGAGATTCACGACCTTGTTTTTGCGCCGAACGATGCCGCCACTGCTGGTCTTGCTCGCCGATTCGTGACCGAGTCGCTAAAGCGGTGGGAACCTCGCATTCGAGTTCTCAACGTCCACACCGCTCCTGATCGCCAGAATCGCGAGCGGCTGATGATCAACATTGATTACGAAGTGATCGTCACCCAAGACCGCCGCAATCTCGTTTTCCCGTTCTACGTGATCCCCGGAGAAGATTAATCCATGTCGCTTCCAGCACCCAACCTAGATACAAGAAGTTTTCAAGATATCGTCGACGATTCAAAGCGACAGATCGGCCTTCGCTGTCCTGAGTGGACGGATCACAACGTCTCCGATCCTGGCATCACGCTCATCGAGCAGTTCGCCTACATGACGGAGATGACGCTCTTCCGGATGAATCAAGTCCCTGAGCGCAATTACATCAAGTTCCTTGAGATGATCGGAGTCTCGCTTGAGATGCCGGAGGCGGCACGAACCGATCTGCGTTTCCGAATCTCCCGGTACATCAGGGACGAGGAAGGTGCCGAGGCCAATGAACTGACTCTTTTCGGAGGAAGAACGGTAGCTTCCACGATGCGAACCGAGACTGAGGAAGCGATCGAATTTGTGACCGATGCAGATATTCGCATGGTGCGGCCCAAACTCTCGCACACGTTCGCATTGCCCGCTCCTGATAACGACGAAGGACTGAAGGAGGCGCTCGGTGCGAGAATCTACAACGAGAAGGCGCTGAAAGACGGCTCTTTCCAGATCTTCGGCGCGGTGCCCAAACAAAACGAAGCCATGTATTTCGGCTTTGAAAATGATATCAATGGCAATCTCATCGCGCTGGAAGTTGGGGCTCTAACGGCCGCCGCGACCGGTCTCAACGAGAGCTATCCCGCCCAAGTGTGGGAAGTCTGGACCCTCAACGGTTGGGAGCGGCTTGAGATCGATAACGACAGCACGTTCGGCTTTAACCGCTCAGGCACGGTCGAACTCGCCTTTCCGCGAAATCTCGATCAACGGCTCATTGGAGGCAAGCGCGCTTACTGGGCGAGAGTGCGCTACACGGTCGATCGTCACGATCTTCCGCCGCGTGGATCGGATTACTCCGGCCCCGACCCTTACCAGAAGTCTCCCGAGATCACCTCGCTTGCCGCGATGACGATCGGCGGGACGGCTCCGGCAAGCAATGCGACCGTGGTGGTTGGCGAGCTGGTCGGCTTGAGCGATGGTCTTCCGGGGCAAGTCTTCCGAACTCGATACAACCCGGTGCTGCGGCTCGGTCTCGAAGAAACGGTGGTGGTCGGAGCCATCGGCGAAGATCCGACCGACCTGGAAAGCTGGACTCGCTGGGAGCGAGTGGAAGATTTCTCTGAATCTACCGCGAATGATCGGCATTTCACCTTCGACGAATTAACGGGCGAAATCGCTTTTGGTCCCGTCGTCCAGCAGCCGGATGGCACCACCCGTGCGCATGGCTCGGTTCCCGAGAAGGGCCTATCGATCGCTCTCACGAGTTATCGGATTGGCGGTGGAGTGCAAGGGAACGTGCGTGAGAACAAGGTTCGCACGCTCAAGGCGGCCTATCCTTATATTACGGATGTGCGGAATCCCCGCCCTGCGACCGGGGGAAGAGATCAGGAGACTTTGGAGCACGCGAAGCTGCGCGCTCGCGAGTACATCAAGACCCGAAATCGAGCCGTGACCGCCGAAGACTTCGAAGTTTTGGCCGCCAAGGGATCGCCAGGAGTGGGGCGTGCTCGCTGCGTCCAGCCTCTCATTCATCCAGGCTCTGACGTGGACATCAAGCCCGGAACGGTAAAGGTTTTGATCGTTCCTGCGATGAGTCGCGACACGATGGTGCCCCAGCCCGCCGACCTGCGCGTGGACCGACGAACGATCGATGAGGTTTATGCCTTCCTGGATGAACGCCGGTTGCTTACTACGGTGCTGAACGTTGGCGAGCCGGAGTATGTGTTCGTCTCCGTTGACATCAAACTGGTGGCAGACCCTCGGGCAGATGCCGAGCAGGTGGCGCGGCGCGTCCAAGAACAGCTTAATCTTTACCTGCACCCGCTCTTTGGTGGACCACAGGGGGCGGGCTGGCCATTCAGAAGGGCGCTCACCCTTGCCGACGTTTACGCCCAAGTCGGCGCTGTCCGCGGTGTTGCTTTCCTGCTCGATGCCAAGATTTTTGTGTCGCGAATTGCCAATTACGAGGAGGGTGTGCTCTCCCAGGAGACTCAAGTCTCGAACGAGGAAGGTGTCCGCCTCGGCGAATACGAACTGCTAACCAGCCGACAACACAACATTCGCGTCGTGCCCATGAGCGCGGTTGGACGCGAGGAGGAGACGGTTTCCGTCTAATTCCATGGCGATCATTGAGAGTGGAGGCTATATCAAGCGATTGAACGAGCCTCGAATCGATGGAATTGAAGCCGAGCTGGTGCCCGACTTCAACTTCGTTTCATTGAAACCGAAGCCGGTCGGCATTTCCCCTGCCCGGCTGCGCATGCTGTGGCATGACGGCACCAAGCCCTCCGGCGCTTCTCTCCGCATTTCGTCGGAGGACGGCAAAAGCCGTAAGTTCAGAATTTGGGTGGAGAGCTCTGATAATCGTTTCCGACCCAATTGGATTCGTTGGGCGCTTCCCACTCGTCAAGCTCGGGAGCTCAGCGGAGGAGATTCGCTGGTCGCCCAGGATGAGCTGTTTCAAGACGACCAAGTGATGAATTTGATGGTGACGGCGGGGGAGACCCGATCCGTCACGCTCGAGTTCGTAGCGAATCTCGATGGATTCACTCCGACCGGAGATTTTCCGTTCGAAATAGTGATTCAGGACATTACCGACAGCGCCAACGGTAACGCCGGAGTGCATCGGGTCAACGGGACGCTCTGCCTCACTCATCCAGATTCAAAGATCTTAAATGATCTGCCCGCCCTCTATCGCGAGGCTCTCTGGGATATGCGGGATGATGTGGCGGGGTATCAGGACCCGCCCTTCTTCGAGCGATTTCTGCTCGGTTTCGAAGATGTGGTCGAGCCGCTGCAGCAGACGCTCGATCAACTGGATCGACTCTTTGGGCCCTACTCGACGCCGCCTGATTTCGTGCTCTGGCTGGGCGCTTGGGTGGCGATGCCGCTCGATGAGAATTGGCCCGAGATGCGTCGTCGGAAGCTAGTCAAGGAAGCGGTCAACCTCTACCGATGGCGCGGGACCAAAAAGGGCCTTTCGCGCTACCTCGAAATTTACTGCGGAGTTAAGCCAGACATTCACGATCAGCCAGTCGACGGCATGAAGCTAGGCCCTGACAACAAGCTCGGTTCAAAGACGGCGACTCTTGGAAATGTGCCGCCGCACACCTTTGTGGTTACGGTGGCCATACCGGATTCAGAAAAAATAAAGGAGCAAACGATCCACGACATTATTCGCTATGAAAAGCCCGCTCACACCGCCTATGCGCTGCGGGTTATCAGACAAGGGAGAGGGGAATAAACCATGCCGATAGAGGAACTTATTTCGCGCCGAATTACCGGCATATCACCATTTAACGAACTGCCGATCGATGCCGACATCTGGCGCGAGGCTCACGGGCACCACCATACCCACCGGCACCTTCACTCGGTTTCTGTACACCGTCCGGGCATCGTCTATGGTCTGGAAGTCGTGGTCTCGAAAAAGGATCGTACGCTTGTGGTTGCTCCCGGAGTAGGCATCGACAGCGACGGCAACACGCTGCTGCTCAGCGAACCGGCTACGTTTTTGATGGAAGAGAAAGGGCAGCTTTACATCACGATCTCGTACGAGGACAACGTCGACAGCAAGTCGGCGGTGACCGTCGGCGGGGGCAAGAAATATTTCCGCTTGGTCGAGGGCCGTCAGGTGATCGCTACCAAGGATCTGCCGAAAGGCGCTTATCTCGAGTTGGCTCGAATCGATCGGTCTGGCAAAGACAAGCCCATCAAGGAGGCCGCCAATCCGTTCGATCCGGCCGAGGACGAGTTGAACCTCCTATATCGCCAGCAAGCGTTTCCTGCGTGCTACGCAGATGGCGGCATTGGCGAGGTCGTCTTCCTGCCAAAGTCCGATCCATCTGCATGGAAGCCGAATCGGGCTGGACTTTACGGCTTGGTTCGTGAGGCGAATGGCTGCGGATTTCATCTTGATTTCAGCGGTCTCTACAATCTTCGAGCGCCGGGTCCGGAAATGCCGATATTTCTCTATGTAGCCTGTGCGGGCGATTTCCAGCCCCTTTCCGATGAGCAGGTGAGTGGGCTCAAGAAATACCTCGACAACGGGGGCACACTTGTGGCTGAAGCCAGTAAAGGAGATGCCGGTTTTGCGAAAGCTTTTGCGGATGTCTCGAAAAAAATCGGCGCAACGATGAAAAAAGTGGCGAAAGGAAGCCCGTTGCTGACGTCGCATCATATGTTTTCCGCGCCGCCGGCCGGAGCGCAGGATAAGGGCGAGGTTCAGGCAGATCTGGATCGAGGCGTGATCTTATCGACCTTCGATTACGGGGCGGCGTGGCAAGGCGAAGTGGCTAGCCCGGATGCAACGGATGCGCGAGATCGCATTCGTGCAGCCCAAGAATTCGGACATAACATCATTGCGTTCGCGGCCAAAAGGAAAAGGCTCAGCGAATTAGCTCGACTATAAGGAAGATTATTGAGGACAAGTCAGAAGAGAAGTTGGTCGAACCCGACTCCCGGCACCATACTGGATGTACCGCAGGGAGAAACGGCTGAAGTTCGGTTCACATGCAATAACGACCAGCAAAAGGTGGTTCGTTTTGAGCTGGAAGCTTCCGGCCTCGGTTCTTGGGCGCAAGCTACGACCGAGCATGCAGTGGCCCCTTTCGATACTTCTGACCTGATATTCGAAATCACCCCGAAAGCGACCGCAGACCTCGGAGACTACTCCTTTACGGTGAGACTCACCTGCGGTGGCGATCTCGTCGAGCCACTTGGCGAACGGAATTTAATCCTTAGAGTCGTGGAAGGAGCGGCACCTGAGCCAGTCACTCCCGAGCCACCTGCTCCTGTTCCGGTGAGCGAACTCGCGCCGCCAGTTGAGGCGGAGAAGCCTAAACCCAAGGAAAAGAAGGCGGCGGCTGAAAAGCCGAAAGTTGAAGAAGAAGTCGCTAAGACTCCTAGAACCACTGGCCGAAAGAAGGCTGTCCCGGAAGAGTCGTCAGCAGTGAATGGTTCCACAGCGGTTCAGCCCCCGGTTCCGACGCCCGATCCGCAACCCGAACCGGTACCGCCGATTCCGACCCCGGAGCCAATCCCGCCTACTCCTACACCAGAGCCGCCCTCGCCTCCAATCCCGGTTGCGGAGGAGCCGACCATCGTGGAGGAGGCACCCGTCGCTCCAGAGCCCGAGGTCAAGTTTGCGCCAGAACCCGAGCCCGAGCCGGAACCCAAATTTGCTCCTGAACCCGAACCTGAACCTGAACCTGAGCCGGAACCCGAACCCGTTTACACGCAGCCGGAGCCGGAAATCGTTTACGTCGAGGAGCCAAAGCCAGAGCCTGCGCCAGATCCGGTGCCCGTCTCCAGACCAGAGCCGAAGGTGGTGAAAGTCGTCGACCTTGGTCCACAGCAGGTGGCTTCGGCTCCGACCGCGTGGGAAGAAGAGGATGAACGGGCGCACAAGCTCCAAATTGAAGCCGATGCAATCGTAGGAAATCCCAAAGAGGGAACCACCATCTACGCCCGCCCAGGCGAAAAGGTGCTTGTTCGGTTTAGCATCAAGAACGAACAAGGTGGTGTGCGCACCTACGTCATTCAGGAGGATCGAGCTCTTCCTCACGAGTGGATCGCTCTGGTCCAGGATCAAGTGAACATCACCCCAGGGGGAACCGGCGATGTCTCGTTTATCCTAACGCCGCCGCTGTCGGCTGAACCCGCCACTTATCCGTTCAACATTTCCTACGGCATCCTTGGCCAGCCACTGACGCCGGTTTACCTCCAGCTCTGTGTGCAAGCCGCGCCCGCGGTGAGGTTGAAGGCAAAGGCGACCACTTCGCGCGTGTTCGTTCCGTTTGCGCGCTCGCCAGAATTCGATTTCGTGGTCGAGAGCCAGGGCAACGCCGACACCGCATACCGAATCGGCGTCAAGGATCCGCTCGCAGAGAAGGACGATAAAGGACGAACGAAGGGGCCGGACGACCTCTATGAAACGCCGACTTGGCGGTACATCTTCGATCGCGAGTTGGACACGCTTTCGTCTCCCAGTGCCAACCGCGCGCCAACTCCGGAGAACCACAAGATGAAGCTTGTGCGAAAGGGTGTTTGGTGGTTTGGCTGGGTCGAGAAGCATAAGATGAACGTCTCGGCGAGGCCGGTGACGGATCAGGAGAATGGGGGCAAGGTCGACAACTCGGTTGAGATCGTTGGTCGCCGATGGCGAATTTTCCCTCTGCCGGGTTTTCTGATGATTCCGCTACTCATCATTGCCTTTATCCTGATTGGTTCGGGTGCGGATAACCTACGTGTCACCAACGGAAAGATAAGCGACGACGGCTACTATTACGTGGTGGGCGATAAGCTCGGTGACACGAACCTGCCGGTGAAGCTCAAATGGAATGCACCGTTCTATGCGTTCTTGAAGGGCAGCAAACTGGAGGCAGGAGCGGGCGCGCCGCTCGACATGAACCGGGGTAACGCAACCGATGTCGTCGCTCTCCAGGATTACGGCCAATCGAGGAAAATAACCTACAGCGTCGGTTCTAAGTTCTCTTGGGCCAGAAAGGAAGTTAATGTTCGGTTCGTCCCGCTGAAAACGGAGGGCCAGCTAGCGATTCTCGATGGAAACGGGGTCAAACAGGTTGGCGAGGCGAGCGAAGGCAAGATTGGTGAAGATCAGGTCCCGACGCGAGACCGCGAAATTGTGATTCCGGTAAAGAAGGGAGGCACGACTCGACTGAACTTTCGCAATCTCACTGGGGTGAAGGGCATAAACGGCCAGCAAGTTGTCTTGTGGACTTTGCATGCGCCCGAAGGATTCACGATCAACGACTTCTTGTATAAGAATGGAGACAACCAGATTGTGAACCCAGCTGCGACGGTTACGGCCAAGATTCAGCACAACGATGACGGCCAAGTACCGGAGGACGGCGCGGTGTGGGAACTCATGAGCACGGACAGCTACTATCAGCACTTAAAGATTCGATTCAAGGTGGTGGGCAACTAATGAAGCTGCTTCACACCGAAGTCGATGTCGTGCCGGGGCGGAAGCCGCAGAAGCAGCCTCTTCCCGAGGGTTACGTCGGCGCGGGAACGGCCGTGCTGCGCATTACCAACACAACCCACCGGCAGAACGCGTACACGATCCGCCTGCGGTGCGAGGAACCCTACTGGCAGGATGCTTGGTATCAGCTCGCCGCCTTACCGCCTTCCGGAGGCGAGGAAAATCAGCCGCCGCCTGGAAAGCCGGACCAGCTTGGACCGCGCAATCAGTCGCTGACCATCTATGTCAAAGATGGTGGGACGCGGGATATCTTCATCTCCTATTTCGTTCCGGAAAAGAGCGAGTGCCGAGCGGGTGCCTATCCGGTCAAGGTCATCGTCGAAACTCGGATTTTGAGCGACGATCCTCAGGTGGCTCGACAGGAGCGAATCACCGAATTGCCAAGCACCGTCATCGTGCGGCCTTTTTACAAGTGGCAGGTGAGCTACTCGCCGGAAGAGCGAAAAGTCGGATTTTTTAAGCGTGGAAAGGAATTTGAGGTCGTCGTCGACAACCAGGGCAATGACTGGCTCTACTGCGACTTGAAGATGCCTCGACCCCAAAACGTGTTGGTGGAGACGCCCACGGCAAGAATGGCGGTGCCTCCTCCCGAGCCGGGCGCAGATTCGGTGAGGACGGTCCCGTTCAAAGCTACCAGCCGGGTTAAGACGATTCGGGGCAACACCCAAGCGCTGCCTTTGCCCATCACGGTGCAGCGTGTGGACGCCCCCACGGTACCCCCGCTTCCCGAAGACGCAATGCTCGGGCCATCCGGGGCAAACGTCAAAGCGGCGGTGTGTCATTCGGAGACCACCGACGTTGGAGTTTCCGATGTTCAGCCGCAGCTGATGTATCATCCGCTGATTCCGGCCACCTTTATCGGCTTTTTCCAAGCAATCGGACGGAATATCAAGGCCCTAATCATTACGGTGATCGGCTTGATCATTGCCTGGAACATGGCCGTATTCTGCTATGAGTATTTCATCCGATCCATCAGCGAATTTCACTCGATGACGACTGAGGTTCAGTTGAACAAGGTGTTCTACGTGCGTGGGCGCAACTTACAAGGCTCGAAGATTATCGTCTTCGACGAGACCGGCAAGAACCAGATCGGTGAGCCAATCACGCCTAAGTACACAACCGAGTCGATCACGAGCGATAAGGTAGGGGTCATCTTGACCGATCCCTCGCTCGATCATAAGAAGATTCGGATCGGCGCTCAGCGCTATGGCGCTTTCACGTTCCTTCGCGCTTTCCTGCCGATCGAGAAAGACCCTTCGGTTATCCAGGTGGGCAAGGAGACCGTCACCCGAGGAACGGCAGCCGGTTCGATCAGCCCGCAAATTCCGCCTGGACAGCCGTTGACGATCGGCGGAGCCAACTTCGGCGACGAGAAGGGCAAGGTCATGCTAAACGGAAACCAGGCACCCATCCTGAGTTGGACCGACGGCAAAATCACGGTCAAAGTGCCACAGGCCCTACAAGCAAGCGGTGAGTTGATTACGGTGCTCGTGTTCGACCCGAGCAACAATCCGATCAACGTCTCGCCGAATCAATTCCAAGTGGCGCTGCCAGTTGAATCAACGGCGGGAACGACTGGCGGCGACGTGCCACCTCCCGACACCACGGCTGGATCAACCGGTGGCGCTCCCGACACGAGCACTGGCGGAACCGGTGGCGATCCGACCTCATCGGGCTCGACGGGCGGAACATCCGGTGGTTCAACCGGAACCACAGGAGTCTCTCTTACGCCTCCCAAGGGCTATGCTTCGCTTCTTCCGGATACTCGCGCTGCTTATGTGAATGCGGTATCTCAGGCGAGCGGACCATCGGCTGGCCAACTGGCGATCAAGGCTTATGCACTCGCGTCGGTCGGTAAGCTGGACGACGCCAAGCAGGCACTCATCCAATCGAATCAGAAGCTTGGGGATAAGAGCCAAGGAGTCGATGTCGCGCTCTTCTATCTGGCTCAAGCGCGTGTGGTTGAAAAGCTGAACCCAGACAAGGGAGATGCGGCCTACGCCGCCGCTGATGAGAAGGCGAATGCAGCCGCGCCAGGCTTCGCGTTCAACGACATCGCGATCGCTCGCTTCAAGATCAGCCAAGGTAAGTGGGGAGAAGCGCGAGCGCTTTTGACCAACGCGTCTCAAGGCAATCTCTCAGCTGCGGAAAAGGCGACTGTAAACAAGATGATGCAGCAGGTACAGAGCCGGTCGCAGTAGTGTAACGCCTGCAAATTGCGGGCGTCTGGAAACTAGCATGAAGGGGAACATGAGCAGAGAAGTTATGTCGCATCGATTGCGATTGTGGATGGTTGCAGCATTGCTCTCCCTGTCCCTCTCGGCTCTGGCCGACAAGGCGGTTGTAGTCGGCGTGCAAGAGTATGCGCCACTCGTTGCGGCCAGTACGCTTCGGGGGTGCTTGAATGACGCGAACGCAGTCGCAGACGTGCTGCGCAAGAACAAGTTCGACGTCATTCAGCTATCGAACGAAAAGGCAACTCGCCAGGGGATCCTCGACACCCTCGCCGGATTGATTAAAACCTCCAAGGCGAGTGAACGCTTTGTGTTTTATTTTGCGGGACATGGCCGAAGAACGCCTCATCCTGCCCTGATGCCTCACGATGCGACCAGTGATGGGAACGACATCACCACCGACGACCTGAATGCGGTGATCTCAAAGATTCCGGCGAGGAGCCGAACGGTCATTCTGGATGCTTGTTTCTCAGGCGGAATGGCGGCGGGTGAGATGGCGAGAGGCATCAAGGACGATGGGTTGACCGCGCGTTTTTATGAAGACGCCACGGCTCAGGCGAGAAGTCTCGATTTCGGGCCAGCGAAAGCCCCGGTCAACAACCAGGACACCAATGCGAAGCTGGAGAATGGCTCGAACATCTGTTATTACACGGCCTGCACGAGCAACGAACAAGCGTTGGAAGGCTCCTTCGATGGTCAGCGGCACGGCCTGTTCACCTACGCCCTGCTCAGTAATCTGAAAGATGATTCGGAGCCTTGGGGTGAAGTGCATAACGGGGTCAAGACCCAAATGCAGGGCAAGCTGGAGAATACGGGACGCCAACAAAACCCGACGATTTCCAAGAACTACCTAAACGCCCACGCGTTGGATAATGACATCGCGAAGCCGGTAGAACCGAAGCCAACCAAGACACTCATCGACGTCTGGAATTTAGAGAATCCTGATCCGAAGAAGATCTCACTAGAGCTCTCTCCGAATTCGAATGTTTACGAAGCGGGACGCAATATTGCGATGACCGCGACGGTTGGCCAAGAGGGCTACCTCGTCATCTTGGGTGAAGTCGATGGCCACTACTACCAGTTCTTTCCCGCTGGCAAATTCGATCCCGACGACGCTCACGTCAAGGCGGGCAAAATTCCCTGGCCATCGCCGGGAAACGTTCTGTTTTTCGACAGCTTCGGGGCCAATCAGGTGAAGGCGATCCTCTTTTCCGATACTCAGAAGGCAGCTAAGCTGCTGGATGCGATGCGAGAGATGAACGGTGCCGCCGACATCAGCAACAAGGATCTGATTCTCACCCGATCTCTCAATGAGCCGGAATTCACCTCGCGCCTCAGCGTGGCGGTTTCGGACAATCTGGTCGGCGGGAGCCGGTTTAAAGACTTAAACGGCTTGATCAAAAAGGTGGCTGCCCAAGACGCGCCGCTGACAAAGCGGATATGGGAGTTGATGGGGCGGGTTGCGACCAGTAAGCCGCATCAGGATTGGATGGCGAACACGGATTTCAATCAGGAAATCACCTTAAAGTCACGTGGAGTTTTCGTGGCGCTCCTTAACCGTGTCCTGCAATCATTCCCGCTTTACGAGGAAGATGTGTTCCAGGGGATCAAACTCGACAAGAAGACTTCCGATCTGTTAAAGAAGAATCCAAAGGGTGACGATCTGATACGCCTGAATAGGCAACTTCTCGTCGCTGCTTTTCCTGCCGAAGTAAATCCCGACGAGGCGAATTCCAAATGAAGCGCTTGTTCTCTGCCCTTCTTGTGGCGCTTTCGGCCATCGCGACGGCGCAACAGGATCTGCCGAATCTCGTCGTCGATATGAATGATCGGCCCGCCGAACTCAAGCCGGTTATGCTCGAGTTGAATGAATATCTGGTGCCGTTGCGCCCGGCCGTCGAGTTGCTGACCGGAGGCAAAGGTGCCCTCGGAATCGACGGAAAGACTTACACCATTAGCATCGATAACAAAGTGCTCGTCCGCATCCCTCAAGAAGGTGGGGGAAAGGAAGCCCTGATTTATTCCGAAACCGATTCGAATCCAGTGAGGCGGCTCTCCATGGAAGATTTCCCGCACGAGGTGATTACCAAGGAGCGGGGTCCAACGGCGATGGTCGACCTGGATTTGCTTGCCGCCTGCTTGGGAGTCACCGTCGACATCGATGGCAAGCGGCTTTCGCTTTACACGACGGATTACTGGTGCGGAAAAATCGGCATCAGCGCGGACAAGGTTGAAAATCGGCTGCAGAAAGGAATCGCGCTCGTACCCGACTTTGGAGTGTCGCCACCAGCGAAAACATTGCTCTTCTGGGTCAGGCCACCCGTCACGTCGTACGTTCAGGCGTTTCGGTTGAATGACAACGCGCCGGAGCCCATGCTTGGCATCAATGCGCTGGATGACGAGGTCGATATCCTGACTCCGGGGAACCGTCCGAAGATGCGCCAAGCCGACCAGCAATCGCCGATCAGAGCGGAAACCTACAACTATGGGTCGGAAGTGGGCAAGGTGGCCACCTACGTCGCGGTGGTCCTGAAGAAGGATGTTGGAATGGCAAGCCCGATCGAAGCGATCAATTCAGGGGCCGCAGGCGACGATTGGGCGGTGATCGGAATCCGTCAGCGCGTCGGACGGATGCCGATCCTTTTTGAAAATCGAGAAGTCTTGCCAGGGGAAGACATCGGTGCCTTTGCGACTCGAAACAAGACGACGCCCTCGGTGATTAAATCCGTGAACGGCCTGCGGACTGGTGAGAAATTACGTCCCAAATCAAAGTTGGCGGTCATTGTTGGCTTGGATGAAAACGCGATTAGGCTGATGCAAGCCGCACCGTTCAAGATCACTGGACTTTATGAGGTTCAGCCGGGCGAAACTCTCAAGGACCTCGCTCACTCCTGGGGTGTGAGCGAAGATGAAATATTAGCAGCGAATACTACTATTCCTCCAGGAGGCGAACCTGAACCTGGCGATCTGATCAACGCGATCGCAAAGGATGCTCCCTCCAATCCAGGCAATCCCAACCCGCAGCCCGTTAACCCTTCGATCGCCAAGAACGAATCGGTCGCCTTTATGGGCACTGCGGTTGCCACTGCGCCACTCCAGCTTCGGGAGACATCAGTAGCTGGCTCTACGGTCGTTGGCTCGGCGCCCAAGAATACATTCGTCGAGCTCGTCGGCTACATGCCGGCTCAGCAGATGTATCGAGTGCGAATCGACGGCGGAGTGATTGGTTATGTTCCTGCCAGTTCCCTGCGTGTTCGCGCTGGAAGCGGGGGCGCAACGGTCGTTGCGGCGAACATCAATCCCTCCAATAATCCGGTTGCGAACGAAGCTCTCAAGTATTTGGGAACCCCCTATGTTTGGGGAGGCAACGGCCTGACCACCGGCATCGACTGCTCGCACTTCGTCGCTCAGGTGTATACAAGGATAGGCTGGCCCGCTCCGCCCGCTCCGGTCACGACTCAGGAGACCATCGGCGACATCGTTCATTACAAGCCGGGACAAGCGCGTCGAGCGGGTCGAACGATCATCCTCCCCAATGCGGTGGTCGCACCGCGTGCTTCACCCGACCTGAGAACCTTGCAGCCGGGCGACCGAATTATCTTTCAACGTGGCAACACGGATGCGTCAGGTACGCGCCACACGGCTATTTATATCGGACGAGTCCCACCTGCCTGGCAGAAAAAATTCGGCGATATTCCGTGGGCATTCGTTCATGCCTCCTCATCCCGAGGCGTCACCGTCAGCAGCCTCACTCAAAAATATTATTGGAATATCTATAAATTTAGCTGCCGCAGCGCTCACCGCAAGACCGTTGCATCCACTCCTGACGAGGCCATTGCATCCGCGATGTTGGGTGGCAAATGAGACGGCTGTTCCTACTCGCGGCCTTGGCGTTATCGGCGTGGGCTGGAGCGGAGCGGTATGCGATCTTGGTCGCGGTCGACAGCTATCCTATCATCAAACCGCCGCAGCGGCAGCTCTCGGGCTCCGCCTATGACCTTCGCCTAATGGGCAAGATGATGGAGTTCTATAACTTCCAGGTGACCCAGCTTGCTCGCGGTGATGCGACGCGAGGAAAGATCATCGAGCAGATGTCTCTGCTGCAGCCTAAAATCAAGGCTGGAGATGAGGTGGTGTTTTACTTCTCGGGACGCGGGTCCGTCGCTCCACCAGTCGACGCTCCGAAGGCGAAGGTAAATTTCGAGCCGACGATCGTGCCCTATGACGGAAAGGAAACGGTCGTCGATTACGACATCCGCATGAGCCGCCTCGAAGATTGGGCGAAGTCGATCGCCGAGCATGGCGGGAATGTCACCTTCATCATCGACGCGAGCTTCCAGTCGATTGCACGAGACGACGTTGGCCGTCCATATAACCCGACCCCGCGCACACTTACCCGCAAGTCGACCTCCGACGGAGCGGTCCGCGACAAGCCTTACATGGGCCCTGGAATCTATCTCGGAGCTGTTCCAACCGGCGGCAGTGCGTACGAGTACCTCGTGAACACAAGCAACAACACTTGGGCAGGAGCCTTCACCGACATGCTCGTGAACGAGGTGATCAGCAAACTGCGAAACGGAGAATCTCCCACCTACTCGTCCGCCATGCGGGAGATTGAAGCGTATTTCAAAGATAAAGTCCGCCAAGACTACATGCCGGGTTTGGCACCCTACCCCTTCACGAAAACTTTGGTGGAAGAGGCGCAGACCTATGACCGCCCCTTGTTCGGTGGCCTCAACCCGCAGACCGTGCCGCCGCCTCAGCAAGCCGAAATTCAGCATATGGACGAGGATCGGAAGGCCCGTGAGCGGAAGCTCCGCATCGGGCTAAGCTTTCCGGCGGTCCGCGACAGGGCGTCCACCCGTGGAGACGGGTTGGAGGATGGCCGTGATCCGAAGCTGGTAGAAGACTTCACCAAGAGCGTGAGCGCGAATCTTCCTTATGCCGAGGTCGTTCCGGTTGGCGCGCCGGTGGACACCGTGGTCGCTTTTGTCAAGCAGGCCAATGGATCGTTCGAGGCTCGCATATTTGGTGACGAGGTCGATCAGAAGCGCAATCTTCGCTTTCCGGGAGCGAACGTCGAGCAAATGATGGCGGCTGGACTACGCGATCAGCTGGAACGGCAGGCACTTACGGTGAAGCTCTTCAAGCTGATCGATGAGGGCAAAGGAACCCTCGACGGTGTAGATCTTAGCGTGGAAAAAGACACCTATGCGCCATCGGATCGCTTTGCGCTTCACTTTAAGACCGGTGCCCCATCCCTCCTTTACGTCTTCGATCGAGACGATGCGGATGGCATTACTCAACTCACCTTCCCAACGATGGGCGCGACCGAGAATCTGCTTCCTGCGGGAGGCCGCGATTTCACGCCCATGATTGCGGAAGGCAGCCCCACCGGGAAAATGATGGTCAAGGGTCTCTTCGTCGAACCGTCCCCCGACCTTCCCTCCATCGAGGGGACCGATGAAAAGACGTTCAACGAAAATCTGCTCAAACACCTTCGAGCGCTAGTGCCCTTGATCGAGGGGAACAAGCTGAAATGGTTTGCCAAGGAAATTAGCCTCACGATCAAGCCGTGATGCAATAAACTACGAGATAGAGGATATTCATGCTAAAGAGGATTTTATTGGCGGGCATTCTGGCGGCTTTAACGCTGCCCGTATTCGCCGCGCCACAGCAGGACAACAGTGCCAAGTACAAGTCGGCAATCGCATGGCTCCATAAGCTGGAGCCGCAATTTTCCGCAGAGACCAAGGAAATGGTTCCGTCGATCGAAGCGATCTTGGAACGGTATTACATGCATCCGGATGAGCTTCGGGCGAGCGAAAAGTCAATTGCAGAAGCTTTTATCGCCACGATGCCTGAGGAAGGGGATGGCTTAAGCGGTCGAGGCTCAGCCGAAGATCGCATGAAGGAATTTGAGGGCTTGCTCGGCTCTTCTGCTCCGAAGCCAGCACCCGCAAAGGCGCCGGTAAAGAAGCCTGCGAAGAAGACTACGGCAAAGAAGCCGCCTGTGAAGAAGCCAACGCCGCCGGTGGTTCGCCGCCCAAGTACGGCCAAGTTCAAAATTCCAGGCATCACGGTACGGCCAAGCTTCAGTGCGGTGGAACGAGCCGCTCCTGGCGGCAGCCGCATCGGCGCGGTGATGGTGTCGATCGATGGCCGCAAGAAAACCGTGATCGAAATTTTGTCTCAGTCGGGTGGACTTTCTCTTCAGAAGCGAGCTCAAATAGTTGCCAATCGAATGACCGCTCTGTCGAAGAAAAATCCGCTTTGGTGGACCACGGTTAAGGGTGGCACCGCCAAAGGGGAGGCGGTCGTCCTTGCCAGCGGTGCCCCAAGCGGATTTCTGGTGACGGCGGACAAGCAGTTTGCAAGTGAATGCGGAATGTCGCCTTCGAAGCTGGCATCCACGCTCGCGATGAAGATCCGGAATACTTTTGACCCTGACCGCGGGGACGACTTTGGCGGGCGAGATACGACTCCGGAGGATCTGCGGCAAGCCGCGATCGACTTGCGTCAAGAAGGCGACGAACTCTATTCGACCTCTCCTGCCCAGGCGGAATCCAAATATCTGGCGGCAATTCAGAACGATTCGTCGTATCACCTCTCTTATTTGAGGCTTGCGGACATGTACAAGTCGCAGGGCAACACGGAGAAAGCCAAGGCCATCCTAAACCAAGGTATGGCGGTTGCGGCGATTACCGGCGAACAGCGCCAGGAACTCGAAGCGAAGCTAAAGAGTTTAGGCTAACAACCCAAGCGCGTTTTGACATTTAGCCCCGTTCCTGCAACGGGGCTATCCTTTTAATTGTAAGACAAAGACCATGCTGCAGATCTGGGACTACATTAGGCACCTCGATGAACACATCGCGGAGATGATCAAGAACTACGGTGCCTGGTCGTATGGCATTCTGTTTGGCATTGTTTTCGCAGAAACCGGGTTCGTGATCACGCCCTTTCTTCCTGGGGACACGCTCCTTTTCGCGGCGGGTCTGTTCTCTCGTCCGGAAACGGCAGACCACACGGGCGGCCTCAACATTTGGCTTACACTGGCCGTGCTGACGGCGGCACCCCTTTGCGGCGACAACATCAACTATTTCTTCGGGAAATGGCTTGGCCCGAGGCTGTTCAAAAACGAGAATTCAAAGATCTTCCGCAAGAGCTACTTGGACCGGACCCACGCATTTTTCGAGAAGCACGGGGCAAAAACAATCATCCTCGCTCGATGGGTGCCGATTGTTCGAACCTTTGCCCCGTTTGTGGCCGGAATGGGAGCGATGCCTTATCTCCAGTTCCTTCGCAATAGCATTATCGGCGCGATTCTCTGGGTCTGGCTACTTGTGAGTGCGGGTTATTTCTTTGGTGGCCTGCCCTGGGTGCGAGACAACTTTGAGTTAGCGATGGTCGCGATGATCTTTATCACAGCTGGCCCGGTTGCTTTCGAAGTCATCAAGAGTCGCTATCATGCGAAAAAAGAGGCGAAAGAACCTGCTGCCGCCGTGGATAGTCACTAATCTCTAGCTTCGAGATTAGGAGACCAGCATACAAATTGTAAGAACCGGCCAAATTGCCCGAGTGCTTGCTAAGCACGGACTCGACTGGCTGTCGCATAGCGACAGTCCGTGGCGAGTTCTTGCGCTGCCAAAGAAGTGGTTTAAGCACCGACCGGAAAGGACTCAAGCGGAGCGTGTGCGGCTTGCGATTGAAGAGCTGGGCACCACCTATATCAAACTGGGACAGGCGATCAGCACACGCACCGATCTTCTGCCTCCTGAGTACATCGTCGAGCTAAGCAAACTTCAAGATGACGCTCCCTCGATTCCCTATGAGGAAGTCCGAAAAGTCATAGAATCGGAGCTTGGGGAGTCGCCGGAACTCTTGTTCAAATGCTTCGAAAAGGAGCCGGAAGCGGCCGCCTCGATCGGTCAAGTCCATCGCGCGGTCTTGTTCGACGGCACCGAAGTCGTGGTTAAAGTGCAGCGCCCCGGCACAAGTGAGCGCGTCGAGCAAGATCTCGCGGTGCTGAAAGATTTCGCTCAGCTGGTCACCGCAAACACGAATCTCGGCCGTCGGTATGACTTTTTGGGTTGGCTGGAGGAGTTTGCGTTCACCATTAGAAACGAATTGGATTTCCGGCGAGAGGGCCGCAACGCCGATCGCATTCGGGAGAATTTTCTGGATGACCCAGACCTGATTATTCCAAAGATCTTCTGGAAATACACATCCAAGAAAGTCATCGTGATGCAAATGATTCGCGGCATCAAGCTGAGCGATGCCGACGCGCTGGAGCGGGCTAATGTCGACAAGCTGCAGCTCGCGAGGACGTGCGCACGAATCGTCTTGACGGAGATCTTTCGGCACGGCTTCTTTCATGCCGATCCTCACCCCGGTAATTTTTTCGTTTTTCCCGACGGCAAAATTGCAATGATTGACCTGGGGATGGTCGGACGGCTCGACGAGGCCACGCGAGAATCTCTGATGAGGGTAACGCTCGACCTCGCCCACGAGGATGCTGATGCGCTGGTCGACGAACTCCTGATCCTTGGGGTGCCGCGCGCTCCAGTTCGGAGGCAAGATCTGCGAATTCAGTTGGACAAGCTCATCCAAACTTATGTCGAGGGCCCGCCCGAAGATTTTTCGGTCGCTCGTCTCCTCAATGGAGTGCTCGCCATCGCCGCCAAGCATCGCATTCACGTTCCGAATGATTTGCTTTTCCTAGCGAAAACCATTGCGATGTGTGAGGGGCTGAGCACGATGCTGGACTCGAACTTTAAGCTCGTGGATTACCTGCGCAGCTTTCTGGAAGCGTACATGCACGAGATGAGGCAGCCTTCGGTTATCCAATCGCGGCTCAAGGCAAATTCGGTGGATATGGCCGATCTGGCGCTCACATTACCAAAGAAGGCGAGAAGATTATTCGGACAGCTGGAGCGGGGCGAAATTACGTTTGTGGCTCGCCTCGAGGAAGGCGACAAATACCTGCGCGGCTTGCAACGAGCGGCGAACCGTCTCTCGACCGCAGTGGTCTTAGCGAGTCTGATCGTTGGATTGAGTTACGTGATCAGCCGTTCGCCCAATTCAGGCTTCATCACGACCATGTACCAGTTGATCCTGCTCGCTCTCGCCGTCGTTGGAATCGGGCTTATCGTCTCGACCATACGGTCGAAAGAAAATTCAGGTGAATAGGCTCCCCGTCTGAGTAGACGAGGAGCACAAAATTCCTAGAGCTTCCAGAAAAGGAAGGACAGTTTCAATTCGTAGCCGCTAAAGTCAAAATCGTCAGCTTTCGAGAAGTAATTGTAGGCTGCAGAAAGGCGGATCCGCTCGCTCAGAAGGATTCCGACTTCGGCGTTCGCCGTAAATGATACGCGATTGTTCGTAATTCGGTTGCTGCCGCTCGGATCAATCGAATAGTCGAGATAGGCGGCACCCGCGCCAACGCGGTAGTAAGGTCGGGTCGAGCTGCCCGGCACGCCGAACTGCTGGCCCACGCCAACCGTCACGGGAACGGCCAAGAAACGGTTTCCATCGCGGCTTGCGCCAATGACCGCGAAATTGAACTGCGGCTTGAACTTGTTCGGCTGATTGTTGTTAATAAAATTGAGACCGAATCGGGGAAGCGTCGAGCCGAAAACATTTTTAATCACGCTGTCGGTCGGGAAATATGCTCCGACTTCGACGCCAAGGTATGTTCCGCTTCCACCCGGATTCTGAGCGAAAGCGCATGTGACCGAAGCGGCCGCCACGGCTGTCGCGAGAATATTCCACTTAAATTGCATTGTTCCTCCTGCTTTACGCAAACCTACTAAAACATGATTATGGTCTACTTCGCAATGTTTCCACAGATTGAGGGTGAAAAGTTCTCCTGAGTGAAGGGCAGCGTAAGGTTGACTTGGTGACCAATGGGCACAAATCCGAGCGAAGCGTACAGCTTCGGAGCGGTTGCCGAAAGCCAGACGAGAGGCTCTCCCGTGCCGAAGGCGTGAGCAAGGAGCAGTTCGCAGGCCTGCCGTGCGAGCCCCCGCCCCCGGAACTTCGGCCGAGTCGCCACGGAAACCAGCTCCATCACGTCCCCTTCGATGGTGAGCATCGCGCTCGACGCAGGTTCCCCGTCATGCCTGAGAAGCGCCGCTACCAGGTTCCCCCCTCGAATCCGTTCCAATCGACGATTTACCGCGCTCTGGTCCACTTCGAACGGATGGCCAAACGCCTCCGCTTCGATCATGGCCACTTGGATCATTTCATCTTGGGTAGAAACTGGGCGAGCGGAAGAATTCTTGGCAATGACCGGACGATCGCAGATCATCAAGGGCAGCCTCATTTCGGCGAGAAAGCCTTCACTTAGGAGCAATCGGTTGACATCCGGCCAGAGCGGCTCAAGCAACTCGACTCTTGGAGTTTTGCCACGTGACCGAAAGGCCTGCACCATCTGACAAACCTCTGCCGGAGAACTCGATTCTTTTACTGGTACGGCGAAGTTCGTCCATGGGCGGTCTGAACCGGCCAGCTGCATCAGGTGGAACGCGCCGACATCGAAATGTTCTCGATCTCGCCTCCCCGCCGAAATCATCGATTGATTCAGGCGGAGCAGCAGATCGCGCATCAGAATTCGCGATGGAGCGTATTGATGAGCATCTTCACGGCTGACTTGAGATCGTTGTCGCGGAGCATCATCTCGTTGACCCGGTTATAGCCATGCATCATCGAAGTGTGGTCCCGATCGCCAAATAGGTGGCCGATGTGCTTCCAGGAATCTTTGGTGAGCTCGCGGGTGACGAAAATCGCCACATGGCGGGCATGAACGATCGGAGCCTTTCTGGAAGAACCCTGAATGTCCGAACTTGGAATCTTATAGTGTCGGCTTACCGCCTCGACGATCTCTTGGAAGCCCGGCTTTTCGGTGATTTCGCGTGAATAGTCTTTCTCGATTAAGGTTTCCGCCGATTGCTTGGTGATCGGCTGGTGATAAACGCTCGATTCCACCGCCAGCTTCGTCATCGCTCCCACTAGGCGACGGATATTTCCCGGCACATTCTCAGCGAGATACATCGCCACTTCGAGAGGAAGTTGAACCGCCTCCTGCTTGGCCTTGGACATCAGAATGGCGCAGCGCGTCTCGGTATCCGGCATCTGAATGTCGGCGACCAAACCCGCTTCGAACCGAGAACGAAGTCGCTCATCCATGAGGTACAGGTCGCGAGGGGGCCGATCGGACGTGAGCACGATCTGCTTACCCAGGCTTTGCAGGTGGTTGAACGTATGAAAGAATTCTTCCGATGTCTTGGTTTTCTCGGCGATGAATTGAATGTCATCGATGAGCCACAGGCTGACGTTCCGCTGCTGTCGCCGGAAGGATTCGATTCTATTGTTCTGCAGCGCTTGGATAAAGCCTTCCGCAAACTGTTGAGCCGTGATGTAGACGAGAGAAAAATTCGGTACCCGGCCCTGAATTTCTCGAGCAATCGCATGCAGTAGATGGGTCTTGCCAACCCCAGACGCACCATAGATGAAGAGCGGATTGTATTTCTTACCGGGATCGGAGGCGACGTTCTTCGCGCCAGCAAAGGCAAGCCGATTACTTTGCCCCACGATGAACGATTCGAATGAATACCGATCGTTCGGAATGAAGACTTCTTTCTCCGGGGCGGGAGCGGGCATGCTGATGGAAGAATTCTTCTCGACTCCGTTCTTCTCGCGAAGCTCAAGGTTGAGCTCGATCATCACCGCCATGCCAAGCTCGTCGCCTAAATAATTTTGAAGAATATTGAGATACCGCTCTCGCACCCATTCCAACACGAACCGCCCTGGAACGGCGATTTTGACCTGCGTCCCGTCGACGCCAAGGGGTCGTAACGGTTTTAGAAAACGTTCAAACCACTGGGGCGGCACGTCGGGAGACAGCCTTCGGAGGGTGTTCTGCCAAGCTTGTTGTAATCGGATGTTGTCGGGTGAATCATCAAAGGAATACTGGTCTCTCATCTTCACTTCAAGGCGGTCAAAAATGACCGGGCGGGGAAGGAAAGTATAACACGCAAAAACGCTTGCATCGCCGAAGATCAGGCATTGAAAATTGTTGAAATTTCAGCCATCGCAGTCTGCGAATGGCAGATACAACCGAATATGAACGTTTTCCTGCATTTTTCTGCGGTTATTGAAAATGCTAGGTGAAACTCTGATGTGGACTAACAAGTGTCTACCACAATGCAAAGGTTGATAGTAGCGCAAACTAATGAGAATTTTAGGAGTTTTGGACGGCAACGACGTGGAGGATTTCGATCTCCGAAAATGGGTTGAATCGGCCGAATTCGTCATTGCTGCGGATGGTGCTGCAAACCGGTTGAGCTTGATCGGATCGACGCCTGACCTCATTGTTGGCGACCTAGATTCGGTTTGGCCAGATGTACCCGGGCAGCGGTTTCATGTGGTCGACCAAGACCACACCGATTGCGAAAAGCTTCTTGAACAGGTCGCTCGCCAGGGTGCCGATTCGCTGACCCTAATCGGTGTAGAAGGTGATCGCCTTGATCATGTTTTGGCGACCCTTTCCGCTTGTGCAGCCTCCAATCTTAACGTGAGGCTTGTGCTACGTCGGCAAATCGGCCATCTTGTGAGGGGCGCGTTGACGATCGGGTGTCGTCCCGATTCGCTTGTGTCCCTCATGCCGATCACGCCTTGTTCGGGTGTGACGTTCTCCGGTGTGGCGTGGCCGCTTGCGGGGGCGGATCTCGAGCCGGGCAAACTTGTCAGTGTGTCGAACCGCGCGGTCGAGGAGAAGATCGGCGTCACGATTGCGAGCGGAGTTGCGCTGCTGCTAACCGAGCGCACGCCGGATCAGGAGTCGGATTGGCACGCGTAACTTTTCAACCCGCGGACTGGTTCGTATTCTTCCTTTTTGGCTCGGGAATACTTGCGCTCGGTTTTTCGGCGAAACTGCGCGATTCGTCCATCTTCCAGTTTCTAACCGCAGGCAGATCGCTCTCGCTTCCTGCATTTGTTGCCACTCTGGTCACCGTCTGGTACGGAGGAATTCTTGGAATCGGCGAAAGCGTCACCTATTACGGGATCGGAACTTGGCTTCTGTTTGGCGTTCCTTACTACGTTTTCGCCCTCCTCTACGCCTTCGTGATCGCCCGAAAAGTTCGCCAGTCCGATCAGATTACGATTCCGGAAAGGATCGCGGCGACGTGGGGTCAGACGGCTGGGCTGACGGCAGCGGTCCTCATCTTCTTCTTGGCCGTGCCCGCGGCGCATGTCTTAATGATCGGCACCCTCTTACAAGCGGTTACCGCGATTCCGCTCCTGCCCTGTGTTCTCATTGCAACGCTTATAGGGGGAGCCTTTCTGTATAAGGGTGGGCTGCTGGCGGACGTTCGGGTCGGATTTCTGGCCTTCATTCTGATGTATGTTGGTTTCGCTTCCATGCTCGTGTTCTGTCTCTCCCATTTCGACATCGCTGCGGTTGGGAGAGACCTCGACGGGAAGCAGCTCCTCAACTGGTCGGGAGGCAAGGGGATGTTAGTGGTCGTGACTTACTTCATTCTCGGCGCTTGGACCCTCGTCGACCCTGGCTTTCACCAACGAGTGACGAGCGGCAAAACGCCGCAAACCTCTCGCAATGGAGTGCTGATCGCGGTTGGCTTTTGGCTGCTTTTCGACGTCCTGAGCATCGCGACCGCCCTCTTCGCGGTGTCGCAGTCTCACCCGCTTCCAGAAGATGGAAAGCTGCTCTACCCCATGTTTGCAGATCAGGTGCTTCCGCCGGGGCTGAAGGCGATCTTCTTCTGCGGAATGATCGGAACGATCCTGTCCGCGCTGGTTGGCTACACGCTTGTGGGCGGAACGACGGTGGGTCGCGAAATTGTGGGACGCCTGAAGGGAGACATTCAGTCGGTCGAGGTGACGCGTTGGTCGCGGCTCGCGATTCTCCTGAGCTGCCTTCTTTCTGCTTTTTTGGCGATCAATATCCACAGCGTCGTAAGTCTCTGGTACAGCTGGGGAGGGTGCATCATCGGCGCGCTGCTTACCCCTGTGATGCTCGCCTATCTCGGGAAAACGAGAATTCCGCCCGGAGTGATCAGCGCCTCGATGGCCATCTCGTTTCTGGTTAGTCTCGCCTGGCTCGTTTACGGACTCCAAACTAAAAACGAGTTCCTGAACGTCGCTGTAGTAACAGGAGAGGGAGGTTTGTCCGTCAGATCGGAGCCCGAAGCAGGGGAGCCAGTGAAAGGGAGAACCGATATTCCTCTTGGCACAATGATGCCGGCTTTGGTAGTATCGAGTGCAGTCGTAGGAATCGGAGTCCTCTTTAGAAGGAGAAAAACACATGGTTGACGAGTCAATGGTTGAGCAAGAACACTCGGCAGAAGAGCCGCAGGAGTCGAACTCCGATCATCCCCACGCAGGAGTAGCGGAAGAAGGGTGGTCGGCCCCCGATGCGGCGAGTTGTCACCTTGCCAAGCTGATTGTCAAGCGTAGCGGCGCGGAGACAGAACTTGAATTCCACGTCAATCCGCCCTGCATTATTGGGCGCTTCGATGCGGCGGTAGGGCCGATCGACATCGATCTGGGCTCCATGCCAGAAGGCAACTATGTCTCGCGCAAGCATGCGAAGATCGAATGCGACGATGGGACTTGGAAAATCACCGATCTCGGCTCCTCTAACGGGACTTTTCTGCTTCGGGATGATTTCGAAAAGGTCGATACCGCTGAACTAAAGGATGGTGACGAAATCGCCTTGGGAAATGCCAGGTTCGTGTTTCACACCGTGGACTCACCCGCTCCCACCTAAGCTCTGGTAACGTGATCAGATGAGCGAGCCTTTATCTTATCGTGATGCCGGAGTGGACATCGATGAGGCTCAGCGGGCGCTGAGAGCCATCCAGAAGAGCGTTCAAATGACCCATTCTCCCGAAGTGGTGGGGGGCGTCGGTGGATTTGGGGGCCTCTTTCAAGCCAACTTCGAAGACATCGCCAAGCCTTTGTTGGTGAGCAGCATCGACGGGATCGGCACGAAGACGAAGGTTGCGGCCATGGTGGGCGAATTCGGCGGACTTGGAAAGGACATTGTCCACCACTGCGTAAACGACATTCTTTGTCAGGGCGCGAAGCCTTTGTTCTTCCTCGATTATTACGGCTGTAGCAAGTTCGCTGGCCTCCAGTTCGAGGAAATTCTGCACGGCATGTCGGAAGCATGCCGCGATCTCAACATCAGCCTCATTGGCGGAGAAACCGCTGAGATGCCAGGCGTCTATCACGATGACGAAATCGACATCGTCGGCAGCATCATCGGTGTGGTGGATGCGGAGCGAAAACTGCCACGCGGCAAGATGAAGCCGGGAGACATCATTGTGGGACTTGAAAGCGATGGCCTGCATACCAACGGTTTCTCTCTCGCCCGAAGAGCGCTTTTCGAACAGTCGGGAATGTCCGTTCGTGATCCCTTGCCCGAGACTGACCAGACCATTGGCGCAGCTTTGGTAGCTCCTCACCGATGCTACTTCAAGGCCGTCTATCCCCTGATGCAAAGTGAGTCGGGGATCTTTGCCGCGGCACATATCACCGGCGGAGGCCTTTACGACAATCCTCCGCGGGTCATGCCTTCCGACGTTCGCGCGGTGTTTGAGAAACGATCTTGGACGGTTCCTCCGATCTTCAAGCTCATTCAGGCGGCGGGCCGCATCCCTGAACAGGAAATGTATCGAGCCTTCAACATGGGAATCGGATTCATCTTATTCGTGGATCGCTTTGCAGTTGAGCGGGTGGTGAGCGCTTTAAATGAAGCCGGAGAGCGAGCTCACGTCATTGGCGAGCTATCGAGCGGCAGTCAGGATATCCAAATCATTTAGCATTCCTCGCGGGTAAAATCTGCACTCCGACTGTGGGTCGGTAGCTCAGTCGGTAGAGCATCGGCCTTTTAAGCCGTTGGTCCCGGGTTCGAGTCCCGGCCGACCCACCATTTTCCAAGAAACTGTGGAATAAGGCTTTTAGCAGCCTTTGAACCTCGTCTGCCTTCTTGCCGACTGGGGTTGCTTTAAGCATCAAACATGCTTCAACGGAGCTCTATGCCTCCGCTCGTCTTTGCTGCGCACTTTCGCCAGCTTTCTCAAAAGCGAGTAATTCTGCTGGGTCGATTCGCAGGAAAAATGCGGAAGGAAGGCTTCGTGAGTTCTCGATCCCAAAAACAAAAGCGACGAAGGGGACACGTCTTCATCGAAATTCTCTTCGCGATTTTCCTACTCGGGCTAGCAGCTACGATCTTGGCTGCGACGATGCCTGTGGCAAACCGGGCTCGAGCCACCGCCGATCTGAATAACAAAGCGGTTAGCATGGCTCAGAAGCAGTTGGAGGCGATTCGCGGCCTAGGGTATGCGAATGCGACTCCCGAACAGCTCTTCTCGAATGGCCTAATCGACACCACCACCCCGAGCGCGACCAACACCTATCCGTTCACCAATTCGGACAGCACGTCTCTGGATAACCCTTCACGCATTCTGCCAAGCGGCACCGGAACGGTCAAGGTCGAGCAAGTTGACCTCGACTTGCGACGGGTGACGATTACCGTGAAGTACGTGATGCGGGGCAGCAATCGCACTTTTACTATTGGAACTCTCATCGCAAACCTATGAAAAGAAGAATCAACCGTGGAGCGACTCTGGTCGAGGTCACCTTTGCCGCAGCGCTATCAACCGTCGTGCTCTTTGGTGCAATCAGCTCCTTCCTCAGCGGAATGACTTCCTGGGCACGCGGGCAAGGCCGTATCGATGCTGAAAACGGCAGTCAGCGAGCCACCCGGCAGATTGCACGAGAGCTCCGCCAAGCAATGTCGGTCGTGGTGGATGCGGACGGCAATGGACTGACTTATCGCATGCCTGCGATGGACACGGGCGGCAGCTTCAAGATGCCGGTGATTTGGGACAACGTCACTCGCAGGATCTACGTTAGCAACAACTCCATTTATGTGTCCGGCGGCGGCACCGCACGCCGGCTGTGTACCGGAGTGATCGGTACCGATCCTCAGAGTCCCGGCGGAACCGGTTCCTACAAATTATTTACAGCAGGATCTGGAAGCATCACTCGATCTCTGTCGGTCATGGTGGTCAGCCGCCAGATCGCAGACAAAAACAATACTGCCGTCAGCCGCAGCCGAGAGACGATCTTCCTGCGCAACATTCCGCAGTTGGTGAAATAACATGGCACAACGAACCAGAACATCGAAACGACGAGGAAGCGCAATGATTACGACCTTTATGGTCGCGGCGTTGCTATCGGTCGGCGGCGTCGCCTTCATCAATAGCGCCACCCAAGCTACGAGGGACAGCAAGCGCATGTCCTTTGAGGTGAAGACGACTCACCTTTGCGAAGCGGGAACGCAGACGGTGCTTCGCTCGCTTTGGAGACCTTTCAAGATCACCCAAAAGTTTGACGACCTGGATGACCGTACCAACGGCGCTTCCGAGTCGAATCCACAGGTCAGCATGAGCGGCTCAATCGATGGTGTCGGGAAGTTTGCGGCTGGCGTCATCTCCTCCTATCAACCCGGAAGCGACAGCTACTCACGATACGTGAAAGTTCGATGCGTCGGCTGGGTCGACTATAACAACAACGATGTTGTAGATTCGGGAGAACCGCAGAAGATCGTCGACGTGGTCGCCGTCTACCAACTTGCTCGCAGCCAGGTGTTCGACTACACCTACTTCGTCAACAACTACGGTTGGATGAACGGCTTCGGCGCAAACGATCTGATCGTCAATGGCGACATGCGCGCCAACGGAAACTTTGATTTCACCGGCGGGTCTCCGACCGTAAATGGCTCGGTCATCGCTTCGCTGAACGACAAGCTCAGCCCACCAGCGGCCGGAATCGTCAACACGATGCCGATCAAGTGGAGCAACTCAACTTACGCAAGTAAGAATGGCACCAATGGCCGGATTCGCCAAGCCTATGACTCTGGCAAGATGGGATCGAAAGGAAGCGATGGTTACGAGAATTGGCGCGACTTCATCTTCGAGAGCAGCGGCAGTATTGTCAATAACCGTTTAGATGGCGCCATTGCGGCAGATTCGAGTGGAAGTTCCTCTTGGACTCGCACCGGTTCGGGCGACGCGACTTCAAACATCCTCGATTCGACGCCAACAGAAGAGATCATCATGCCCGACCTGAGCAATCTCTCCTACTATCAGAATCTCAGCAGCACATACCGCGATCCCAAGGCGACGTACGAAGACGGGACCGCGAATCCGAATTACGGGGAAAAAGCTTGGATCAAAGTATGGGATCCGACCAAGAAAGGTGGCAAGGGAGACTATGTCGATATCACGACGAACGGCAACGTGTCCGGTTCGGCGTCGATGATTGGTACCGCCGATCACCCAATCCTTCTGCACGGTCCGGTCACTTTCTCTCAGGATGCGGTCATCAAAGGCTATGTCTCGGGTCAAGGGACGCTTTATACCGGCCGGAATGTGCATGTCGTCGGCTCAATTCGATACTCGAATCCTCCGGATTTCAGAGGTTCTGATCAGACGGCGATCGACAACGCAAATGAGAAGAAGGACCTCATCGCCCTTGCTGCGCGCGGTTCCGTTATTCTCGGCGACACTTCCACCTTTAATGACAGCTATCCGCTCAAGTACATGACGCCACCCTTTACCAAAGGTCGCTATGACGAGAATGGCAATTGGATTCCTCCGTTCGACGCCAAAACCGTGGATTCGAGCGGCAAGATGAAGTACCAGTCAACCCTTGGCGACAGCTATATCCATTCGATCAGCGAGAGCGTGAACCAAATCGATGCGATCCTCTACACCAACTTCGTCGGAGGTGGAGACATCGGGACCGGAGGCGGCGGCGTCCAGTTCAACGGATCGATCATCAGTAAGGATGAAGCGATGGTTGTCTTCTCGCTGCCCATGTACATGAATTACGATTCGCGCATTCGTGAGCGCGCCCTGTCGAAAACACCTTTGATCGATCTCCAACTCCCTCGAAGCCCAGTCATGCTTCGAAGCTCCTGGCAAGATCGCGGATTTACTCTGAGAAACTAACATGAACGCAAAAGCATCATTGATTCTAATGCTCGTTTTGGCGAGCACCCTATCCTTCGGCTCAATCAAAGATCCACGGAAGAATGTGAAGCTCCGTCCCGAACTTTCACAATCCGAAGTTTCCAAGCAGCAGGCGGACCAGAAGCGTCAAGGCGAGCGAGGAATCGTGGAGCAGAGAACGGATGAAGTCGATCCGCAATCGACTCAGACGTCTCCAGAGGCTAAGAGTGTGCTCTCAAGCGTCAAACCCAATTCAGGGGATGACGACAACTCGCCGTCGTCGAAAAATGTCCTGCAAGGGGCAAACCAAGATCTGGAAGCGAGTGCGGCGGCTCCGGCGAAAACTGCGATGGGGCTGTTCTGGTGGCTGTTAGCCGCGGTGCTGCTTGTCGCAGGCTTCATTTACGGTTTGAACAAGCTCGCGCCGATGTCGCAACGGGAACAGAAGGCACCGGCCGCTCCTGGCCCTAAATCCGTTAAGTTCTAAACTCGAGCGGCGCGTCCTTCGCCCGCGGGACCCAACCCGCGGGTGCTTATGGCGCGTTTCGGCGTCATAATAGAAGAGGAAGCGGCTCGCCGCATCCGGAGATTTATGGGAAGAAGAAGAGCACCTTACAAGCCACAGGACGACAAAGAGAAAGGCATCGAAGTAGAGGGTCAGGTTCTCGAGAACCTGCCGAACGCACGCTTTCGCGTCAAACTGGATGAAGGTGAACTCGAGATTTTGGCCCATGTGAGCGGGAAGATGCGCATGAACTATATTAGAATTCTTCCCGGCGACCGAGTGCGTGTCGAGCTTTCTCCTTATGATCTAACTCTTGGTCGCATTGTTTACCGATATAAGTAAGCGGCGGCCTCTTGTTCTTCGATTTATTTCATTCGGTGACGGGTTAATCAGTAAACCATTCCACCAGCCATAAGGGGAGACTGCCGGGTTCTTGTTATCTATGGTCCCTCAGGGGGCAGCACCGTAAGGACCTTCGCGATGAAGTCGTGGAATTCCGCCATGTAGTTCCTCAGGAACTCCTCAGTCGAGGCGTTGGTTACGGTTCCATCCTCGGTGATTAGGTCGGGAGTGAAGGTGATGTAGGCCTCAGGCGAGTTCATCTGCGGAGCGTTGAGGAAGCTGAGCACGCTGCGCAGGCTCTGTTGGGCTACGGCGGTGCCGATGGAACCGGGGGAGGTACCGATCACGGCTGAAGGCTTGCGAGCGAACGAGTTCTTGCCCCACGGCCGGCTGCCCCAGTCGATCGCATTCTTGAGGCCACCGGGGATGGAGCGATTGTATTCCGGCGTCACGAAGAGAATCGCGTGAGACCTGGCGATCGCGGACTTCAGAGCTTGCGCCTCGGGCGGATAGTCACCGTCGTAGTCGCTGCTGTAGAGCGAAAGATTCCTGATGGGAATCTCTTCAAACTCCAGCTCTTCCGGTGCGAGACGTACAAGTGCATTGGCGAGGCGGCGGTTGATGGAAGTCGAGGCAAGGCTGCCAACGAAGTAACCCACTTTGTATTTCATAGAATGATGGTGCTCCGGTGTCACATTAGCATAAATGTTTGGATTGTCCGCGATCGCTTCTGTGTAGATGGAAATCGGGTCGCTCGCAGGAAAGCTTTCGCTCAAGGCTTCGTCAAGCCTCTCATCCACCCGTTGCTGGCGGGTTTCGTTTGCTTTGGATTTAGGCATGAGTGTTCATCACCTCTTCGATGGCCAAAGCGCCTGCTCTAGGCGGTAGAGAATGGCACGAGAGCCCATGGCATGGCATCCAAAGCGGGGTCCGCTCTCGACGAACGAACGGTAACCGCTCCAAGAGGGAGACTGATGTCAGGGAAGGCATGGGGTCGAGCGTATCTGCACGTGTTTTGGCGTAGTCGCTATACTGTACATGATCCTTTCACTCGCCAGATGAGGGAAGATTCTGCGAATCCAAGGACCGCTATAAGTTGCGATAAGGAGACGCGAAACAACAACGCAGGAGTCGATCGAGCCATGGAGAACCGAGCCATTCATCCAAGCACGCGAATCGGGCACGTCCACCTTCGCGTGGCGAACTTAGATCGTGCACTTGCCTTCTATCATGGGATTTTGGGGTTTGGCCTGACGCAGCGCTATGGAGAAAGTGCAGTCTTCCTGTCTGCTGGGAGTTACCACCATCACATCGGCTTGAATACCTGGGAGAGCTTGGGCGGCTCTCCGCCCGCGCCTGGCACGACAGGGCTCTTCCACCTTGCGATCCTGTACCCAACGCGAGCCGAGCTTGCAGACGCCCTGCGGCGCCTGACTGAGGCCGGATGGCCACTCGATGGCGCATCGGATCACGGAGTGAGCGAAGCGCTTTATCTACGCGATCCCGATTCAAACGGTGTGGAACTCTATTGGGACAGGCCTGAATCGGAATGGCCCCGAGACGCCGAGGGAAATTTGGCGATGTTTACGCGTCCTCTCGACCTGCGCGGATTGCTGGCTGAATTTTAGAGGCGAGCCCCTCCCATTTGACCCAGTTGATTGGCGAAGGAGCGACGGATTTCCATTTCATACTGTAGCAAGGTATGGTGATGGAAAACATGTACGTGTTCACGGATAACGCCTTCCTCAGCATCGTCGCGCATGAGTTCGACGAGCGACTTCTGGAGGTTCGCGGGCAGTATCCTGGGGACATCGAGCGTACATTCCCCGAAGCGGAGGTCGCCTTCAATGCGGACGATGAATTCCCCTACTGCACCGCGATCCAACGAGACCGGGTAGCAGAGCGGATCGCTCTCCGGGTGCAGCATGTCGGCTACCATTCCTTCAATCCGCTTTCCGAAGAGCCTTGGAGGCAGGACGTGTATTCGAAGGTGGTGGAGGCAGTGAAGTCCGAAAGCGGGCCGATTCCAAACTAATTTTTCCGATCTGCCGGTTTTCTGAAGAACTGTGATATGGTTTAGTTAGCCATGTCGCTGCAAACAATGACGTTACCCTCGGTTCAGGCCTGGAAATGTGCGGTTCTAGCCGTTACTCTCTTGATCTTTGCTTTCGGCGGAATGAAAGCTTCGCCCAGCGTAGCATTTGGCATCACCGGAGGAGGCACGACCGGATCGGGAGGAGGGACGAGTTCAACACCCCACTGGGATGTGACCTACACAGTGTCTAATGACACCAGCGAAACCGATGGCCCAGGTGGCGATTGGGTTGCCGCTTGGACGTCCCCATTCAATTCTGGCGGAGCAAACTCTGGGGCGGCGGACCGATTCTATTCACCCTCGGATACGGCACCGCGAATACCAGCGGAGAGGTGACCGCCCATTTTTCTTGGAATGGTGGCAGCGCAAATCTCGATCCTCCAGAGGCAGTGATCGTTGAGGAACGCTCCATAGCCTCGTGGACGGGTGACTCGGGTACGTGCGACTGCGGCTTGGAAGTGGTGGATTCTCACAACGTGAGCGGGCAAAGTGGAGACGAATCTGGACTCCGATGGACGGTGAAAGAGAACCCAGGCGCGAGCTTTACTCTCACTTCCTCATGCTCGATGTCGGCGAGCGTTGCAGTCGCTCAAGGTTCACCAAACCATTTTTACGGAAGCTGTTCGGTGACCTATACCGCCACCCCCCACGATGTACGGCTCGTTCTTGCCGGAGGAAAGCTGGACGCGCCCGGAACGAGCTACCTCATTGGACAGCGTCTAACCGGCACAGTCGATTCGGCGTACCCGATCGCCTCTCAAACCTGGTCCGTCTCAGGCGGCGATCCGTTTAAGAGCTTCGATCATGATTATGTCGGCGGGGCTTTGTATTCATACGGGCACCGTGTCAATCTAAATTCTTCAGATCTGTCCGCATCGTCGCTTGTGTGTAGTTTCGCCAAACCTGCGAGCTGTACTGTCAGCTGCCAATTACACCTCACCCTGCCGGAGCTAAACCCTAGCGGAGGCTTGGCTCTGACCGTGGGAAAGCAAACCAGCGCGGTTGCTCCAACGTCAACTCTTGTAATCGCTGACGGTCGGGTCCAACTAATCAACCCAAGTTCCCGCAGCGGTGCCTTCATTGGTGTTTATAATGCAAGTCCTCCGTCCAGTCCGGTAATAGGAATTAATTGGACAGGCAACGCTACAAGCCCATCCGGTTATGGTTCCGGGGGTGGCTGGTTATACCTCCAATTGATTACGCTCGGTTCAAACCGATTTACGCCTCCAACTACGACGGAAAGCGAGCAATGCGGAAGTGGTACGACTTGGTGGACGAATGGCTTAGATTCCACCTACCCCTATGAGCCGCTAGATGATGGAGTAAACAGTCTGTTCTCAAGTGGGACCGATGGTTTTGCGGAAGATCATCCAAATTTCGCCTTAGATGCTCCTGCCACCTCTTACACCGCTTCTCAATCTTTTGAGGATTACATGATGTTCTTGCCTCCCGGTGCCGGCAGTCAGCTTGTTCCATTGAAAAAATTTACTTGGAGCTGGGGAGGATTGGCATCTTGGAACGGGACAGCTTGGTCGCTGAGTAGCCCAAGTCACAGTTCCACCACCCCCGTTGACTATCCACCTTTTCCCGATTGGGGTCGGCTGGTTAAATCGTCAAATATCACATTCAGATAATGAAAAACACAACATTAGCTCTAATATTTACTGTTTTGCTTCCGTTATTTACAGGATTAGCAAGCGCTCAGCACAACAACGGACACGATGATCCAGCGACGCGGGAATGGCTGAAGGCGGCCCAAAAAACTGTAAACGAAAGCTCAAGGCTAGTGATGTTAGGTCGCGAGCTTCTGAATGGCGGAAAGCTTGGGGAATCTCTACTCAGATGCGATGAAGCGCAACGGATTCTCGATGAGGCACACATCAGTGGTGGGTACGGAATAGCCGAATTGTACGCAGAGATATACCTTGCTCGCGGCAACTTTACCCTCGTTATCGAGCAAGCTGCAAAGGCGAAAAGGAAGGATGCGTCTCGCCTGAGAATGACTGAGGCTATTGCACTTGCGATGTCTGGCAAGTTGCGCGAAGCGAAAAAAATTGTTCTTGCCGCTGTCGGAACAATTGAAGGCTCCAGCGACCTTCGAAAAGCCAATTCACTTTGGGAACTCCCAATTGACCGCGGCGAAGACAAGGATTACATTATCGCGACGGCTTACCTAATCAGGGGGCTCTCTAACGAAATACCGGACGAGCTTGCGTTGCCGCAGAACGACTATCGGGAAGCAATCAAATTTGCACCGCGAAGTCCCTCCGTCTATCTTCCATACTGCATGTGGCTATACCTGCACGAAAAGCCCGAAGAAGCAAAGGCGGTTCTGGCGAAAGCCAAAGCTATTGCAAAAGATAAAAGAACGCAAGCGTGGCTTGAAACGATGGGAAAGATGCTTCGATCGCAGCACGG
>JAEVZK010000098.1 GCA_023392285.1 Armatimonadota bacterium
ACATTGACGCGGTGGGTTCCCATCTGGAATATGCAACCGCAGAATGCCGCCAGTTAAAGGATTTGGTTGCCAACGATCGGGCGGGGCAGCGCCAAATCGTCAGGGCAATTAAGGAACTTGGGATTGATGATGCGGTGAGCATCTATAACAATTCGGTGGATCATTTCGGCGGGCACACGTTTGGCTGCCATGAGAACTATTTGGTAAATGCTGATGACGACTTCCTGAACTCCAGCGTCCACATGTTCTATCCGTTTCTCGTTACTCGACAGATCTTTGCTGGGGTTGGGAGGGTCGGGGGCCACATTCTCACCGCCGGTGGCTTTCGTCCGAGCTACCAAGAATTGATGGATAACCCGGTGGACTACATTTGGGTGAGCCATGTTTACGGCGTGATTCCGGATGAGAGCGTGCCATTTCAGCTCAGCCAGAGAGCGGATCACATCATCAAAACGATCGCGAGCCGAGTCCGGTTCAACCGCGCCTTGATCAATCCGAAGTGGGAGCATTTTTACTCGCACGAGGGGATGACCCGTCTACATCTTCTTTTTGGAGAGTCCAACCAGAATGAATTTGCTTACGAGCTGAAAGTTGGAACGACACTGATCGTGCTTCGGCTTCTGGAAGATAACCTTGTGCCGGAAAGCCTCACACTTGCGCAGCCCCTGATCGCTTTGAGGGATGTCAGCCGTGATCAAAGCTACCATTGGGAAGTGACTCTAACGGACGGCACCGTCATTCGCGCGGTGGATCTGCAACGGCGTTATCTGGAGCTTGCTCAGCGGTACCGCGGATCGGATGATCAAACCGATTGGATTCTCGACAATTGGTCGATGATTCTAGACGCGTTGGAAGACGATCCTCTGAAGCACGGTGATAAGATCGATTGGGTAGCCAAACGCAAGATCGTGGACCAATATCGGGTTGAGGAAGGTCTTGAGTGGAACGCTGACGCGCTTCACTCAATTGATTTGGAATATCACAACATTGACCCTGAAAAGAGCCTCTTCTATGCCTATCAGGATATGGGCGAGACGGTCCGGACGCTCTCCAATGTCGATATTGTCACCGCGATGACTGATGCCCCGCAAGACACGCGTGCGAAGGGAAGATCGAAGCTGGTCGAAGAAGTGTTAAAGAGGAAGAATCCAAAGTTCTACATATTCGATTGGAACGGCGTCTCCCTCGATCGGCACCACTACATCGAAATGCCTGATCCGTTTGAAACTTACGCGTAAATTGGGGACGTAGCTCCTTTCACCACGCCTTCGTAAGGCTCCCGCAACTTAATGAGTTTCGGTTGATGCGATCTCCCTTCAATCATGATGTTTCTCTCACCTTTGTGCGGCTGCGTGAGGCAATTTCTACCTGGAGGCGTCGCGCCAAGTTGGACGCGTCGAGGGTAACAGTATGGGCGCTCTTGGAGAATTGAACCGTCAACTCGACTGGAGTGATTTGAAAGCTGGTCGGTGCCAGTTCGCCACTGAAGCGGAGGTCGAGCGTGTCGCCCTTACCGATGGCACTGATGAGGGCATCCGTGGGTGCCCTAAATTTCTTTAAGAGGGTGCCGAAAACGATCTCCTCCTTTGTAGCCGAAAGTGTCCCTTTGGCACCCTCGCGGACAGCGGGCCCTTTCCAAATCACTTGGAGGTCGGTTTCGAATCCAATCTCACCCAGTTCGTAGGCTCCGACGATCGCCGAGAGGACGTCGGTGCGAAAGTCTTCTTCCTCGTGAACCTCGGGCAAGCCCAGGGCAACCCGGTGCCAGTCGATCAGCTTTCGCGGCTCACCCACGTGACGCAGGAGACGGCGGTGCTTGGTTCTTACCAGCCTCAAGTAGTCACCATCATGGTCGAGCTCCGTTCCACATTCGCCGCAGACGAAGCCGGGACTAGGGGATTCCTTGTTAATGCCAAGCCAGCGAACGTCTTCCAGCGTAAGGAGGCGGCCGAGATGCTCGTCGGCGAAGCCGAAATCATCCGTCTCGACGGACAGCAGAGTCAGGCGTTCGCCGTCTACAAAATAGTCCGCATTGCACAGGTCGCAAGCAGCATTTCCAGTTCCCGGTGCCAAACCTGCTGCGACCCTCGCCCATTCGTCCGAGTACAGCTGCCGATAGCGCTTGGCGGGCGGATTGATCTGCTCCCATCGACCATCTTCCAGCACATCATATTGGGCGTCACAACCATCGCAGTTCCACACCACATCGGCTCGTCCCGATTCGGATCGCCAGGTCTCTGGTGAATGAGTTGTCCCGGTATCGAGGTTTGGTGAGGATTCCACGACCACTTGGCCTTCATCCAACAGGAAGACAGACTTGCACTGGAGGCAGTCTAGATGAACTTGGCGGTGCAGCAATCCCTTCTTGCGTTGCGCCAAGTGACCGTTTTTACAAGCAGGGCAGAATGCAAGGGGCTTGGTGTTGTCGATGCGATGAAGCGTGCCAGCCTGACAGCTTGGGCAAAGGCGGCTTTCGATATGCCGCATGCGTATGGTGCCGTCACGGCATACTGGGCAGCCCCAACGGCGCAGTGGTTTCGGCTGGTCTAAGATGCCGCGACAAGCAGGGCACTGACGGCGCTCGAAATTGAAGGTTTTCAGTCGAACAAGTTGGGCATCGTAACTTGCGAGCGATCCTGGGGCTTCGGCCTCCTCTTCACCTTTGGAAAGGAGCTCTCTCAGATGGGTGATGCTTTGGGGCCGATCATGATAACGAATGTGAAGGCCCCGTTCCAAGGCAGCCGCAACGGATGGTTCGAGATCTGCCCGTAGACTGCTGAGAGGGGGCATCTCGCGTCCGTCCACTCGGTCTGGGGAGGGAAGGGGAGTGGTGCCCGTCAGCAGGCGATACATGGTTGCGCAAAGCGCGTATATGTCGGTCGCCGGTCCTCTTCGTCCCCTTTCGGAGAGCTGCTCGATTGGCGCGTATCCGGGTGTGTACAGCACGGTGTGGGTGATCGCTACATCTGCCTGCCATTCGCGTGCCGAGCCGAAGTCGATGAGGTAAGCCTGTCCCCCCGGCGAAAGGAGGATGTTATTGGGCTTGATGTCGCGATGAATAATGCCTTTTGCATGCACCGCTTCAAGTGTTTCCAGCAACTGGAACAGGATGTCCATCGCACCATCGGGTTCCATTCGCCCTTCCCGCATGCAAACTTTCTCCAGCGAAATCGCTTCCTCTAAGAATTCGGTGGCGTAATAGGCGGTGCCGTTCTCAGTAAAAACCGCCCGGATCGGCAGAATGCCCGGGCAAGTGAGTCGGCTGAGATGACGAGCTTCTTCAAGGAAGCTTTGTCGGACGCGGTGCGCTTGAGAGCCGTCTCCCGCAAGATTAAGAATCAGCCCCTGGCGCACGCTGCCAATCGGGGCGAGTTCCTTGATTGCGGCGGTGTCTTTCCGAACGAGATCGCGTGCGCCATAGGCAATTCCGAAGCCGCCCTGACCTAGCACGCTCTCAATTTCGAACCGATCGCCCAGCACGGTGCCGACGGGAAGCGGCTTCGGCGATTGGCTCATATCAGAAGTCTATTCGAAAGGCTTGTTGACTGGGGGCACTGGTCGATCAATTTCCTTTCGTCCGATGGGTTTGGCGATCGATTGGGTGTCGATGATGCCAGCCACATAAGTGAGAATGCCGACGATAAGGAAGAAGTACGCGATGGCTGGAGGGCTGCCCTTCGGATTCAGAAAGTGCTTCAGCAAGACGAAAAGGGTGATTGAACAGAGCGTGATGATAAAAATGGCTGCTCCCTTTTTCGGATAGCCGAGAACGAATTCGCCCAACCCCGGAACAAAGTAGCTTAGAATCATCGCGATCTTGGGGGATGCGTAGGCTTCCCCGGGCATCAGCAAGTTGCTGTCGGTGAGGTTCATGGCGATCTGCTCGTCCAAGCTAAGTCCGCCCTTTCCGTACATCGCGAGAGCCGCGTATTTTCGCTCGATGCTGGCGCTGGTCGGATCTGCACGGCGTGCTTTGCCGTAAGCCTCGTGTGCCGCCTGATACATTTTTCGGTCAGCATAATCGTCGCCCAGAGCTTCCAGGACAGGAGCCGCGCCCGGTGCGATCGTCGCTGCTTTCTTGAGGAGGTCGGTTGAACCTTGAAGGTTGCCACGGACCTTCTCCAAGCGTGCTCTCTGGATGAGAGAGTCTGCTTCCATTAGCTGAACCGACGTGGGAACGGGAAGGGGCTCCAGTTCATCATCATCGACGGCTGACGGAGCGGCCTCACTCTTAAGTTCCTCCGACAGCCCCTTCTGAAGCTGAGCCACCTTCATTCCCAGCTTGTAGATTTCCAGAGCAAAGCCCTCTTTGATATCCGGATCGTCGGCCCGATCCGCCTTCCACTGGAGATCGCTGATTTTGCTCTGCAGAAACTTTATGCGATCAAGCGTAGCCGCATCCAGTTGGATCGGTTCTTCACCGGACATGCTCATAAGATACGCTATAGACGGGAGGAACCGAAGAGATGGCTCGAACTTAACTTTCGGCTTCTGCGGCTGCCATCCAGCGACGCCACAGGTCTTCCATTGCCGCTTCGATTTCATTCAGCATTTGATGGTAGATCCGAAGTTCTTCTCGCCCTCCAACTTCGGAAAGGCTAACCAGGTCATATGCATTTTCTGGAATGCCCAATGGTGCAGCCGGCGGAGAAAGAAGCATGCGCTCGATCCCCATTTCTCTCTCGACCCAGTTACGCCGTCTATTCAGCAGATCCATATAGCGCAAAAGTTCGCCTGTAGCCGAAGTTCGCGACTGCCGAATCAAATGCTTTACGTTATCGCGCAATCGAGTGATGGATTGATCTCGATCGTCGGGCTCTTGACTGAAAGTAGTGCCCGGAGGGGGCCCTCCGAAGAAGGGCGGGCGCGCTCCTGCTGTTTTTGGAATTGGCTCGAGAACCATGCTTCAACGCCTCCATCATGCAGCTACTCACGCAAGATGTTGAGTGGCTGCAACTAAAATGATACAACAGCTTGTGGGAATTGGATAAGAAATATCGCAGAAGTTTTACACATCGGGGGATGCGCTGAGATCGGGACTCTTCTCGATTGAAGACCAAAGCGCCTCCAGATCATAGAATTGCCGTTGTTCTTCACGCATGACGTGAAAGACGACGTCACCGTAATCTTGATACACCCACCCGGTGCGCTCGCCTCCGGTTCGAACCGGCTTGACCTGCTTCTTTTGAAGGGCCTCCTCGACGCGATCGGCGATGGATTCGACGTGACGATCGCTCGTGCCGCTGCATACAACGAAAAAGTCTGCCACTGAGCTTTTCTCTCGTATGTTTAGAACTTCTATTCTTTCGGCCTTAATTTCGTCAGCCGTCGCGACGATGATGTCTACCTTCTCCTGTGCGGTCATTTAACTCCTGTAAAGCTTGTTTTGTTTAATGTACTGTAAAACGCGGGCGTCTATGAACGGAACGACCAAACCGGAACCGCGTGCGATCCGCTTGCGCAGCTCCGTTGCAGAGATATCCACGGGCTTCATATCGATGAAGTCAACGTGCTCCCTCATCTCTTCGTCCATCCATTTGGAAATTTCTTCGTGCGTGTCGGGTGGACGAACTGCCACCCCGAGGCGACAAAGCTTCAGAATTCGATGAGGGTTTTTCCACTCGCTGAAGTTGCGGACGTTGTCGGCACCCACGAGCAGCCAGTAATCGCCGGG
>JAEVZK010000127.1 GCA_023392285.1 Armatimonadota bacterium
ATTTTCACCTAAACGGCTATAAAGCAAGCTAAAAGATTCCGAAGATTTACTGTGAGGGTTAATTCAATGAGAACACTTATCAATAGCAAGCGACGAGGATTCACCTTAATGGAGCTCCTCATCGTGATTATCGTCATCGCCGTTCTGGCAGCCATCGCGCTTCCTAAATTTATCAACTCCGGCCTCCGCAGCAAGGAAGCCTCGCTCAAGTCAGACCTTAAGATTTATCGCAATGCCGTCCAGCTGTTCCTGAACGACACCGGTTCCTATCCTGCAACCCTGTCGGCCCTCGCAGCGACTTCGGCACCGGCAAGCGGACTAGATGCCGCCGGTTCTGCCAAGTCGATTATTGCAACCGACTGGAAAGGACCTTACATCGATGCGATCATGACCGATCCGGTGTCTGGCAACGCTTTCACCTATGCGACGGCATCGCCAAACGTGGGCAAAGTCAACTCGTCCGCTTCGGGCAACGCAACCGACGGAACCGCCTATTCGGGCTGGTAGACACTGGAAACGGGGTGAAGCCCTCTGCAGCCTCACATCTTGTGATGTGGGGCTGTTTTTTTGTCGTCAGGAGCCTCGCGGATCCTTCGCAAAATGCCGCATGATCTTCGCTTTGGCTCCTTGGTTCCGACTGGATAGCGGGTGTATACTTCCTAAAACCCCAAGTTTTTTTCTTGTTGGGTGCCATTGCGCCTGCCGAGAATCCATTCGATGGGTGGAGTGCGGATGACGAAATACATCTTTGTAACCGGTGGTGTTGTAAGTTCGATCGGGAAGGGAATCACTACCGCTTCGTTAGGAAGACTCCTGCGAAACCGAGGCTTCACCGTCGCTCCGATGAAGCTCGATCCATACATCAACGTCGATGCGGGAACGATGAATCCGTATCAGCATGGCGAAGTCTTCGTGACCGATGATGGAGCGGAAACAGACCTCGATCTCGGCCACTACGAGAGGTTTATGGATGTGAACTGCTCCGGGGGCAGTTCGATCACCACTGGCAAGATCTACTCAAAGGTGATCGCGGCCGAACGGAGAGGTGACTACCTGGGTGGGACCGTCCAAGTGATCCCGCACGTGACCAACGCCATTAAAGATTCTATCGTGCAGCTTGCTCGGGAGCAAGAAGCTGACGTGGTAATCGCAGAAATTGGGGGAACGGTGGGCGACATCGAATCGCTGCCTTTCCTAGAGGCAATTCGACAGATGCGCACCGATTTGGGTCGCGAGAATACGATGTACGTTCACGTCACCCTCGTGCCGCAAATTGGCCCATGGGGCGAGGTGAAGACGAAGCCGACGCAGCACTCCGTCATGCAGTTGCGCGAGATTGGTATCGCTCCGGATGTGCTTGTTTGTCGAACCGACACGCCGCTCTCTCAGGACGTGCGAGAGAAGATCTCTCTATTTTGCGGAGTTCCTTCAGAAGCGGTGATCGAGTCGATGACGATGGAAACGATTTACGAAGTGCCGCTGGTCTATGAAGATTGCGGACTTGGTGAGTTCGTCAGCAAACGCCTCGGCTTGGAAGATCGGTCGGACAACTTGGAGCAATGGCGAGCGCTCGTAAAGGTTTTGAAGGAACCAAGACATCACTGCACGATCGCTGCGGTTGGTAAGTACACAAGCAATGGCGACGCCTACAAGTCGATCAATGAGGCCCTCATTCATGCGGGCATCACAAACGATTGTCGAGTCAAGGTTCGGTGGATCGAGAGCGATTCGATGGAGAATGGCGCCCACCCCGCGAAGATGCTGGAGGGCTGCGACGCGCTTGTCGTGGCACCGGGATTCGGAGGGCGAGGGATCGAAGGGAAAATCGAAGCCATTCGATGGGCTCGAGAGAATGGAATGCCTTTCTTCGGTATCTGCCTTGGCCTACAGATGGCGGTCATCGAATATGCCAGAAACGTGCTTGGACTGGAAGGCGCAAATTCGGAAGAGATGGTGGAAAAGCCGGAATACCCCGTTATTCACCTGCTGCCAGAGCAAAAGCATGTGGTGGACAAAGGGGCGACGATGCGACTCGGTAGCTATCCATGCAATATCCTCAACGGCTCGCTCGCGCACCGACTTTACGGGGGTACTCGAATCGAGGAGCGACACCGACACCGCTACGAGGTCAACAACGACTTTCGCGAGAAGCTGCAAGAACAAGGTATGGCAATCTCTGGAGTCTCACCCGACTACCGCTTGGTCGAGATGATCGAGCTGCCGACGGATAAGCATCCGTTCTTTATTGGCACTCAAGCTCATCCAGAGTTTAAGTCTCGCCCCAACCGGCCTCACCCTCTTTTCGACGGTCTCGTCGAAGCGGCCCTCAAATACCGAGCTGGCAGCAAAGTCTCCAATGCCGTTGCGGTCGACTCACCAAGCTGATGACGAAAAAGCCTGAATTTGAGCAGTTTCTCCACACCTTGCTGAAAACAGGTAAGCCACTCGTTCAGCAAGCGCGCGAGCCTTATCGTGCCGCCGCTGTCGACCTGCTTGAGAACACCGGAGACGTTCTTGTGCAACGGGCCAGAAAGGATGGACACAACGACGTCCAGATCGAAATCCATGGCACATGGGTCGGTCCTTCCTACGATCCCTACACAGTTGTCCAACAACTGCGTGCATTATGGCCGGGCAACCTATTCCCAAGTGGCGACGAAATGCACTTCGTGGAGTGCGAAGAAGAGGTAGTGACCCTTCGATTCGGCTGGAAAGAAGCGAATGCCTACCTAACCGGGTTGGTTAAAATCACCCCAGCCTAGGCAGCCTGGCACACGTCGCGCTAAGCCCGGTCCTTAACCGCTTTTGCGGCACCCTTGACCGCGCCCTTAGCCTGATGAGCCGCATCACTAGCCTGCTCAGCCAAATCTTCTCCGTGTCCTCGGAGTGAATTGACCTTCTGCTTCACAGAATCCGTAGCATCAGCGAGGAACTCACCCGACTTGTCGGAAAGCTCCCGCGTCCGATCGACGACTTTCTCAAACTCTTCTTTCCGATAGGTCGCGTACACAAGTGTGGCGGCAACGCCAAGCGCGAAGCCAATCACTACCGAAGTTAAGGACAAGCTCGAATCAGACTGCCGATCAGAGAACATGTCTGTAAGACTACTCCTCTGTGGCTTTGTTCGGAAGATCAATCAAGATGGCTTTGTGGTCACGTAATGGATACGGTCCGTCTTGAACCGCGGTCGGTTCAGGGTGTAGCTGTGGAAGGATCTAATTTCCGAGAATCCGCTCTTGGCCAGCATCGCTCGCACTTCGTCTTCATCGTAGGCTTTCTGGCGATGAATCTCTGTGAACTGCTGCCCCTGATACCAAAACTGCATGGTTACCGTGATGATGCGGCTCTGCTTGTCCCAATCTCCAACCCAATCATATTTCAGCTTGCTCCTAGCGCTCAAGTTTCGCTGATCGAAAAGCTTCGCCTCAAACGCATAGGGCGTGTTCAGATCGAAGATAAAGGAACCTTCGGGTTCAAGATGGGCATAAACCCGATCGAACGCCGACTGCAGCCGGTCCTCCTCCAAGATGTTATTCAGGCTGTCGAAGAAGGAGAGCGCAGCATCATACTTGCGCCCCATCTCAAATTCGGCAGCATCCGCAACCTCATAGCGGATGCCCAAGTTTTTCTTCTGCGTCTTTTCCCGCGCAACCCGGATCATGCCCGGTGAGATATCGAAGCCCTCGAGTTCGAAGCCTTCCCGAGTTAGAAGCTCGCACATCGTGCCGGTCCCGCAGCAAACGTCGAGCACGGAAGCCGGCTTGTACATCTGATGGGCGAGAAGCAGCAGGTAGTAACTCACCCACATCCGGTAAGGCACTTGCTTCATTAGCTCGTCATAATAGGGAGCTACGGGTCCGAAAGACGAGTCCACTACCAGCTGACTAGAAAGTTTCAGGCGTCCTTCTTACCTGAAGAGGATTGGATATGCCTTATTCGCTTATCCACCGAAATCATGTAAAGAAACAGGCCGCACCACACCAGTAGGGGCGGGATCATCGCTATTTGCCAATTTGCCATCGTAAGTTGAGTGTTCGGCCTCCATCAGGCCCGCGCGAACTCGCATTCGATATATCCAAATATAGATTGCGAGGCTAACGAGAAACATCGAGTAGAAAATCGATTTGTAGGTGGGATCGAATTCGTTCTTGATAATCGTGGTGCTCGGGTGCAGCGAAAACAGAACCCTGGGCATTACAAAGATGAGAAAGAGAATCGGAAGGATGCAGGCAAGCACGTAGGCAGAGCTGATCGAAGCCCGCTTTTCCTGGTCCATGTAGGCAAAGCGCAGCGCGAAGTAGGCCCCGATCATCAACATGGCCAGTAGGAAGGACGTCTGCCGAGGATCCCAATTCCAGTATGCCCCCCACTGCACTTTCGAGAAGATAATTCCCGTCAGAAGCGTTAAGGTGCCGGAGAGGAGGGTGATCTCCATGGCGGCTTCACAGCGAATTTCCCAATGCCGCTCCCGTGATTTCAAGTAACGGAAAGCGAAGTACGGCGCAGCCATGACAAAGAGTGAACAGACCAAGGCCGCCGGCAAATGCCAAAAGATGATGCGCGCCAAGTCGTGATTGGGAAAGTTCTCAGCCGGAGGAGCCGTCATCGTGAGCACCGTGAGGCCCACGACTATTAAGAATAAAATGGCTCTTCCAGCAAGCTTCATTCTTTCCAAACCTGTGCGTACAAGTAGGGCCCGATCGCCATTGCTGCGATGCCGTAGCAGAGCAAGCCCAAACCATTACGAAGTCCCGTCGTACTCCCAACTTCGCCGAATGCGACTCTGAGGGCAGCGACCCCGATGACCGTCAGAGGCAATAGGAGCGGCAACGCGACCACGGCGGCGAGCGCATAGCGATTCGACGCCTGAGCTACTAACGCACCACTTAAGGTTACCCCTGCCGCCAGGGTGACGCAGGACCCAAACAGGCCAAGCGCCAACAGCAGCGGATCGGCGACGCTCACCCGCGCAAACAGAAAGAACATCGTCCCCAAGATCACGCCGCTCACCAGCAGCTGCGCCAAGTTGTAAAGCATCTTTCCCCAGAACACCGCATGAGGCCGAGCGATCAGGCGAAGAAGGTCGCCCGTGCCAAGTTCTTCCTCGGCCGTAAAGGTCCGCGGAAGGGCGATCATCGAATCAAAGAGCAGCACGACCCAAAATAGAGCCGCCGCGTTTGT
>JAEVZK010000144.1 GCA_023392285.1 Armatimonadota bacterium
GATAACACAGACGACCGTCAAGAGAATCATGCTCCTGAAGGCCAGGAAACCGAAAATGAACCCCTCCCCCGCCGAGATGATCGTGCTCGTGCGGGGGAGGGGCAGGGGTGGGGGCTCGAGTCGATGGAGCCATCGGTCGTTCCCGAGGAGCCGATCGCACGAACTCGCCAGAAGGGGATCGATCATCCTGTTCTCCGTGTGAAGGATCCGGATTACAGCTACGAACGACCTGCCCCAAAGGACTACGGCTACCACGACGTCGAGCTGGAGCTCAACTCGCCAGGATTGCTCCTGCTGCGGAAGCTGCGGGACGAGGCTCACCGCTTCGCCTTGAGCTACCATCGGAAGCTGCGCGACAAGCGGATGACGGGGTCGGCGCTGGAGGAGGTGCCGGGGGTGGGTCCAAGACGGCGGCGCCTGCTACTCCGTACCTTTGGCTCGCTGGACGGCATCCGGCGGGCTACGGTTGAGGAGCTTGCCTCCGTGCCGACGATGACGCGCACATTGGCAGAGCAGGTGGCGCTGTACTTGCGGGAGGAGTAAAGGAATCATTTGGCAACGAAGCTTATAAGTGCGGGCATCCTGGCCTGGCGACGAAATGCGCAGGGCGAGATGGAGGTGTTTCTGGCTCATCCCGGCGGTCCGTTCTGGGCCAACAAAGACCAGGGAGCTTGGACGATCCCGAAGGGCCTGGTTGAAGAGGGTGAGGACCTGCTCACCGCGGCTCAGCGCGAGTTTTTTGAGGAGACCTCCGTCCGCCTCCACGGCACGTTCATCGATCTCGGCTCAGTGATTCAGAAGTCCGGTAAACGGGTACACGCATGGGCATGTGAGGCGGATATCAATCCAGATGCTGTGGTCAGCAATACGTGCCGAGTGGTGTGGCCGCCGAAGTCGGGCGATTGGATCGAGGTGCCGGAGGTCGACCGATGTGCCTGGTTCGACTTGCCAATGGCGAGGATCAAAATCAATCCGGCCCAAGTTACCTTCTTGGACCGGGTGCAGGAAAAGCTGCTGAGTTAAACGCGGACTTTCTCGCGTTCGCGCACGACCGCCTGCGGCAGGCTCTCTGGCGTCGCCTTCAGGTCGTGCTTGCCTCGCTCGATCGTGGTCATCACCTTGCCCACGATGTTCTCCATTTGGCTCAGCACGTCGTAGGCGTACTGCTCAGCTCCGCGACGCATCTGCATCGCCTCTCGATCGGCGGCATTGCGGACCTCTTCTGCCTGAGCCTTGCTCAGCTTGAGAATCTCGCTCTCGTTCAGCATCTTCTCTTGCTGCAAACGGGCTTGCTCGACTAATCGCTCGGCCTCGCGTACGGCTTCGGCAATGATGCGATCCGATTCCTTAGCGGCGTTATCAGTCGTTTTGGCCGCATCCTCTTTTGCCCGCCCCATAATCTGTTCGGCGTCGCGCACGGTCTGAGCAGCGGCTTTTACCTCGTTCGGCAGCGATGCTCGAATTTTAGCGATCTGCATCGTCACTTCATCGCGATTCAGCCCCCATGTGATGGGGCCGATGCTCTTCGGCTGAACGACGACGAGATTATTGAGATCATCGAGAATTCGGAGGACATCCATGAGAGTTCAAAGGGAGCCGCAAGATCGGCTTGAACTATTGTGGCACGCCTTCCGCGAATGCGGAACCCCCCTAATATTGCGGAAAAGTAGGAGGAGGGTCAGTTATCCACCGCTTTTCCCCGAAAGCGCCTTCTGAAGGAGGGGAATGATCGCTTTCGGCACCATCTCGGAGAAGTCTCCACCAAGCAGCGCCACTTCCCTGACGATACTGCTGCTCAGGTAGCTGTATTCCCACTTCGTCATGAGAAATACGCTTTCAAGCTCGGGCTTTAGACGACGGTTGACGAGCGCCATCTGAAACTCATACTCAAAATCGGCGTTCGCGCGTAAGCCTCTGACGATTGCACTCGCACCGACTTTCGACACGTAATCGACAAGGAGTCCGCTAAAGGTGTCTACTTCCACATCGATGTGAGCTGTCGCAAGTTTGATCGCCTCCACCCGCTCTTCGATCCCAAGCAATGGATTTTTGGCGGAATTTCGGCCTACGGCGACGATCACCTTATCGAAAAGGCGCTCCGCTCTCTCCACGACATCAAGATGCCCGAGAGTGGGAGGATCAAAACTGCCCGGATATACGGCGATTCGCATGAACGGTTAGTTTAGCCGCGTACAAAGAAATCGGCCGGAGACAAACATCTCCGGCCGAAGTTCTCTTCCCGTAAGCTTGCCGGCTACGGACTAATTGCCCGCATCTCTGGCTGCTGCTCGAGGGCGGCGATGTCATCGGCCTGCTCCTGAACGCGGGAAAGCGTCACACTCACAAGTGGGCATCCCGAATCGATCAGGGCCTGCTGAGCCTGCAGGAAGTCGACCGACTTCGTCTGATTCGCTCGGACCAGCATGATCATCTCGTCAAGTTGATTGGCAATGAGGAACGCGTCGCCACTCGCCTTCACCGGAGCGAAGTCGAAGATGACCAGATCCTTGCCTTTCGCGGCTTCCTCCAGGTCGGAGGGAAGGCCCATCGTGCCATTCGCCGTCGTCTCGCCCAAGCTCGCGTTGTAGATCGTGATGTTCGTTCCTGGGCTCTTCACGTCGCCCGCAGCTGGCGTGAGCTTCGTCAGCGCATTGTTGCCCGGATCGACTTCGACGTACAAGACGCTATAGCCTCCACGCGCCGCTGCAATCGCGAGATTCATTGCCGTAGTGGTCGCACCAGCGTTCTTCGTTACACCGAGGACACCAATTCGATACCCCTTCTTCTCACTTCGCACGAAGTTCACGAGGAGTGCCTCAAAGACTTCCGCGGTGGGCCGGGTGAGCCCGCGCATTGGAACGCGAAGTTCGGGGATGACGCGATAGGCTGGCTGCAGCGCCAGCCGGTTGAGCTGGCCAAGTGAGCGGATCGGATTGCGCTTCGACTCGGTAGCGACTGACCACAGGAAGCCGATGCCAAGGCCGAGGATCATGCCTAGACCGACGTTCAGGTTCGTATTCGGAACCGACGGCTTCGGCATTGCTGTCGCCGCAGTGATCAAGGAAGCGCTCGAACGGCGACCCTGCTTGGCTAACTCCAGCGTATTGAGCTTTGAGGTGTAGAGCGCATTGATTCGCTCGAGCACCTGTTGCTTTCGGAATAGCTCCTGAATTTTTCGCTGAAGATCAGGCAACTTGGCGATGTCCGCCTGCTTTGCGGCATAAGAGGCTTCCAAGGAACTCAGCTTCTGAGCAGCTCCCGCCGCAACGCTGATCGCCTGCGTCAACTGACCCTTCAGGGACTGATACAGCGGGTTGGGCGCGACAGAGCTACCTGTCTTCACATATTCTTTGTCGTAAGTTTTAAGGTCCTTTTGCAACTGCTCGATTCGGCGATCAATGCTTTGGACGGGCTCGCTATCTTTCTCGTATCGTTCGAGAGCTTGGGCGCGGTCCGCTCGAGCTCCAATGAGAGCCTGCTGAATATCCGTTCGGCGAGGATCAAGGCCCGTGCCCGTGCCTGCTTCGATCGTCGGAGAAATCAAGCCGCTCTGAAGTTCGGCTCGAAGGGATGCGACTTGCGCGTCGGCATCGCTCTTGGTTGCTCGCGCTAGCTGCACTTGCTGCTGCAGCGCTTCGATGGACTGAATTTCTGATTGGGTCAAGGCATCGATATTTGGAGCACCCAAGTTCGTCTTAACCTTTGCTGACTCGGCGTCCAAAGCCGCGAGCTGCTCCTTCACGACACTCGTCTGGCTATTAAGAAACTCGATCGCTCGGTTTGCACCTTCTTTCGACTGTCGTTCGTTGGCGGCTTCGAAGGCTTGATAAATTTGGCCGGCCATCTCTCGGGCATAATCCGGGTCCGACATCCGCACGCGAAGCGTGACGATATCCGACTCCTTCTGCGCTTGGATCCCCACGCGTTCTTGCACCTCGAACGGGTCAAACTCATCCCCGGTTCGAATCGGGAGCTTTCCAAAGGTCTCCGCCGCCTTCTGAGCAGCATCGCTAATCACGTGGAAGCTCGTGAGAATTTCGACTTGAGTGTTCACCGTGCGAGGGGCGCTCGCGGACAGAAGGTCTTCGACTGACTCGTCCGCCTCCGTCGTAGCCCTCGGAATCGGCGGTGCGTACGGCGCGACCAACACTTGGAAGAAGCCGTCGTATTGCTTCGGCGTCAGAAGCGCGATAACAAATCCAATAATCGCGCAGCCGATGCCGCACAACAATATTCTCAGCCAGTAAGACTTAATCATTCAATGCCCTCAAATCGTAACTTGAACTTATGATACTAGTAGACGTACCTGCTTTCTCAAGTGTCGGCAGGTTCGGTCACTTTTCTTAGAAATATCCGTCGCTCTGCTTCCCAGCCAAGTCCATATAATCTTGAACGAACTTGATCAATCGATCTCGATCGGGCACCCCAGTCGGAATAAACCGATAGAAAACGCCGTCAAGATTGTTGTTTCCTCGGAGCTGCTCCCACAGGAGCGCCCATTTCAGATTCATGGTGGTTCCGTAAAATCCGTTTGGCCCCCGATAGAAGAAGACTGCCAAGGTCGGCCCCTGAGGTCCTTTCATCGCGGCCAGCGTGGCCGGAATATCGCCCCTCGTCTTCGTCTTGATTGTGATCGCCTCGTCTGACTGAATTGAATAGCCTTGAGCCGTAAAGCAAACTCGGGGATCGTGGAAACTGGCGCGATCGCGACTCGCGATCAAGTTCACGTCGTAGGCTTCCCCGCCATGCTCGTAAACGCGCGCTAGGATGCCCACGGTCGGATGAAGCGCATCATAAACCATTTGAGGAGACTTATAAGTCGCCCCCGGCTCCATCGAATTCGAAGTCAGGAAATCGAAGTCGCCAACACGCGCTGGAGCAGTTTTCTTCATCCAGTCCTCGTCGCGAGAGGCGACCACTTGTGGCCGAGACGAAACAGCAGCCCAGGCAGCAGTGAGGAGCATCAGCCCCGCAACGACGAATGATCTAAGTTTCAGTCCTTCCATCCGAGTAACCTCGCAATCCTAAACAGTATAAAGAAGCAGACGATCAGGGCGATGTAGCCGCTGTAATCGTGGAATTTGTGTCCCGCCTCGTTGCCATAGTTCACGCCGACCACGCCGATCATCGCAATTCTCAAGCCGTTGATGAAGAGGGCGAGTGGCAAGACGAGCAAGCCGAGGATCACGTTCGACCACCATCGCAGATTGCCGATGAACATGAAGAATACGGTGAATGCCGCAAGCGCCAAGACGAGCTTCAGGCCGCTGCAAGGAACTCCAACGTCGAGCGTGAAGCCCTGAAGGTAGATGATGTTTCCGCCATCGCCGCCTCTGATTGGAGCGAAACCGGTGAGCTCCAGCATCTTATAAGCGACCTTCGTCGAATAGACCTGAAGCGGGTTCGTATAAACCGTGATCGCCATATTCCACAAGGGAAGTGCAAAGGCAAGGTAGGCAGTCGGCAAGAATAGGGCGAGCATCCACCGCCAGCCCGCGATGAACGCGGTTCCGCAGACGAGCGCTGCAATCATACAGGCGGAGGTCAAGCTGTCGATCTGGTTAACGGTCGAGGCTCGAGCGACCCACAAGATGAACAACAGTGGAACAACTGCCAAGTAGGCAGGTTTGACCGGGATGTCCTTGATTCTTGGCCACCACCGGTAAATCACATAACCGCTGATGAGAGGCACCAAAAAGCCGTGCGAGTAATAGCCGTCGTCTCCCATCCAGATCGTCGGCAGGTTGGCGATCATGTACCAGAAAACGGCGACAAATCCGATCGTGAGGGCGAGGCCGGGGATGAAGGCGGGAGAATCGACGATCGCTTTCCAATCGAGATTCATGCGCCTTGGAGCTTGGGCGGCCGGACCTGCCTTAGCTTCTTCAGCTACAGGAGCGTCCATGATCGCACCCGGCTGATGGATTTCCGTTGTAATGCTGTCGTCCATAGTCGTGAGTCTTTATCTCCATACGCCAACTTCGATTTCTAACCACAAAAGTGGCTTTGGGATTCCCGAAATTATCAAAGAAGGCAATTCTTTCGTCGCAAGTTCCGTGCCGATCGGCGCCGTGCTTCCCTTTAGCACCTGGCGCAGCAGCGATCCTTTCGCCGCTAGCGATAGTGTGACATAGAGGATGAAAGAGGAGATGAGCGGCTTGGGTGAAAGCCGCTCTATGAGCCTAAATCTATTCCACCGGCGCGATGACGACGCGCCGATTGGGCTCTTCGCCCTCGCTATAAGTTTGAACTCCATCGAACTCGCTCAGCGACTTGTGGATGATGCGACGCTCGAAGGCGGGGAGAGCATCCAGGACGGCTTCCTCGCCGCGGTTCTTCACCTCTTGCGCCACTCGGGTTGCAAGCTGGTAAAGTGCCTCTTCTCGCCGCTGCCGATAGCTGTTTCCGTCGAGAGTCGCTCGAATTCCGTTATTGAACTTCTTGCCAGCAATGATGTTCACCAAATACTGCAAGGCATTGAGCACCTCTCCGTGCTTGCCTACAAGGTGAGCCACATCACGGCCTTCAAGTTCGATATTGACGTACCGTCCTGAGTAGCTGGAGCCGCTGATCGTGACGTCGAGGTCGGCAGATGCAACCAATTCCTTGACGAGATTGCAGAGTTGATCGGCATCTTGATCGGTGGCGTTCGGCCCTTCCCTCTCCCCCGTATCCCCTTCTTGCTTAGGCTTGCTGGCCTCGGCAGGAGCCGCAGCCTCATCCTTCTCGCGAGCGGCCCGGCGCGGCTTGCCTCGTTTGTTGTCCTTCTGGACCTCAGCCGGAGGTGCTTCGTCGAATGACTCTTGAATTTCCTTTGCCGGTTCGGCCGCCGCAGCTTCTTTCTCGATTGCTTTCTCGGGAGCCGATGCGGCACTTTGGGGCGCGCTTGCGGAAATCCGAACGCTGCTCTTCCCGAAAAGTCCCTTCGACTCTTCGAGCACTGTTACCTCAATCTGGGAGACCTCGACGCCCAGCTTCTTTGCTGCCGCCTTCTTTGCCTCTTCGAGTGTCTTGCCTGTTACTTCAATTGAACCCATAACTAAAACTTCCTGCAACTTTACCGCATGCCCCGGCTTCACTTCCGCTTCTTCGGTTTGTGCTTGGCGGGCGTTCCCGTGCTCTTCGGCATCGTGAACGTGCCGTTAGCCGAGCCATTCGACTTCCCATTGCTGCCGTCACGCTTTCCTTTCTCGGTCATCTGCTTCATCGCTGCACCAAATGGCCCTTTCGGATACACGCCACCCGCGCTTGTATTCACCTTTTCAAGAGGAGGCGCAGGCAGGCGGTAAGCCCGGAGCGACTGGATGGTGGCTAAGATGTTCGTAAATGTCCAGTAGAGAACGAACGCCGCCGGCACTGGTACGGAACCAGCAATTCCTCCCCCAAACATGAAAGCCGTCACCATGAGCGACATACCGACACCCATGATCTTCTGCTGCTTGATCTGAGTCGGATCGCTCACCGGCATTAAGAGTGTCGACGAGAGCATCGAAACTCCATAGATGATGAGCAGCGTGTAATCGATGCTTCCCAAATTGGGTGCGAAGAAGCTGTTGGAAGCTTTGCTGCTGGCCGGATTGATCCAGAGGAAATAGCCCTTCTGAAACTCAAACTGGTAATGCAGCATGAATTGGTAAACCGTGATGAACAGCGGAAACTGGATGAAGGCCGGAAGACAGCCGGCTGCAGGATTGATCCCATACTCCCGGTAAAGCTCCATCGTTTTCGCCTGGAATGCTGCCTGGTCCACCTTCTTCGGATCATTTTTGTCCGTGTATTGGAGCTTGATTTCCTTAAGAAGCGGCGACAGCTGCTGCATCTTCCGTCCCCACATCAACTGGCGTTGGGCAACGGGATAGATGATTAGTCGAACGATGAACGCAAGCAAAAAGGCGGCGAATGCGTAGCTGAAACCGGGGATTCGGCCCGTCAACGCCACAAGTCCGTCGATGATGTCGTAGCCTGGGAATATCCCGTAGACCAGCTCCACCTTGTTTCGTGCGGACAGTTCTTCCCGCATCTGATGGTAGAACTTGTCTGGATTGAGGCTGGTGTAGGGGAAGCGTCCCGGATTAAGGAGGGTGTGGGGTACCTCGTAGGACTGCGAATTCCAGAATGCCTCCGACTGGTGCTTGCGCTGCCAACCTGACAAGGTGAGAAATGCGGTGCGAATCAGGTTCGTGTCGTTGACGTCACGCCCCTTCTTGTATTGAGTATCCGCGACCAGGATGACGCCCTGCATCCGCTTGATCTTCGCTTCTTCCGGCGTGATCTTCTTCTGTTTCTCGTCCTCGTCGATCTGGTTTTGATACTGAGTGTTTAGGGTGGCGATGGTTTGAACGCGTAGCTCCGCGTCCGCCCAAGCCATGGTTCCCAAGTTCGGATCGACGATCTGGCCCGCCGGAGGTTTGGGGGGTGCGCCGGACGCGGGATCGTTCAGATCTCCCAGAATTTGTTGAGCCGTTCGGCTTGGCTGTTTGTCCTTTGCTCCCTGCGGTCCGCAGACGAGTTGAAAACCAAGGAAGATGACGACGGCCAGCAAGACCTGCTGGATGATCATCTGCTTCGCATTGGGTTGTGGTCGAGTACTCATTTAAATCTTTATTAAGGCACCGGGTCCGAGCCTTGCCCTCCCCAGGGGTGGCACCGCGCGATCCGCTTCATTCCTAGCCAACTACCCTTCACGAGGCCGTAACGTTGCACCGCTTCGAGAGTGTACTGGGAGCAGCTGGGGGTAAAGCGGCAGGTTGGCGGCACCCAACGCGTGCTCCGTTGATAGCAGCGAATCAAGAAGATGCCAACTTGCTTTCCCATTTCTCAGCCTGTTGCCGAAGGACGCCTTCCAGTTCCTCGACGAGTTCCCGCATTCCTACGCTGCCGATTCCGGAAGAAGCGATCACGATAAGGTCTAAAGGCGGATATTTACTTCGATCGATCTCTCGTATGGCGGCTTGAAGTCGGCGGCGCTGACGGTTTCTTCTCGCGTGACAGCCGAGCTTTTTAGGAGTCGCAAATCCGATTTTGCCGTCTCCCGGTAATGCGGAGGTCCTCAAATGGGTGCCATGGATGCGCTGACCCCGAGAAAATATCTCTTCGAACCGCCGTTTACTGGGACCTACGAAGAAATCTTCCTGCGGCCCTTGAGCCGCCGTCGCTTCAAAACATTTTGGCCATCGGTCGTCCGCATACGAACGCGAAAGCCGTGCGTCTTGCTGCGGTGCCGGTTATTGGGTTGATACGTGCGCTTCATTTCCTAAACTGGTTCCTAAATCGTTGAACGCGGAATTCTACCGCACTCCGGCCCAAGATTGCGACCTCTCCTGGGCCGTGGCGCGACACTCCAACTCATCACTTGACCAGGAATCCGGCACGGATCACCTGCCCCGTGCGTCATTATTTCCATGCCCCTTGTCCTGCTTGCTGCACTTCTCCTCGCGCCACCCACTCAGATCTACTTTGTGCGGCATGGTGAGACTCAGGCGAATGCCACTGGAAAATACAATTCGCGTACCGTCGATGCTTTCTCGGAGCTGGGCCAAAAACAAGTGGCGGGCCTGACAAAGACATTGATGCCGATGAGATTCGACGCGATCGTCGTCAGCCCGTCTCCACGTGCATTGAGAACGATCTACCCCTATTTGCACGCCACCCACCAGAAGGCGGTGATCTGGCCGGAACTCTACGAATGCTGTGACGCTCACTCCAAAACCCGTCCGAGCCTCATGAGCAAAGGCATTCGATTCGGTGCTCCCATCACTCTTCCGAAAGACATAGCCGATGCATTTGTGCTCACGCGGGGCAAGGACCACTTCCTGCAGACAAACAGCTATGACGATGGACTAAAGCAGATCGCGTTCGCAGCCAAAAATTTAACTGCCGAATTCCCGGGCAAGCGGGTGCTGGTTGTGGGCCATTCCCTCCATGGCGGCCGCATGATAGAGTTGTTACAAGGAAAACCGATGCTTGGCAAAGTTCGTCCTGCCAACTG
>JAEVZK010000102.1 GCA_023392285.1 Armatimonadota bacterium
CTCATATCTCATCCCGACGAACCCTGTTCAGCGTTCTTGGGAGGTAGGAAAGTCAGCGAAGGCAAGGCCCGTAATGTTGCGGACGAAGTGAAGCAGAAGCTGTCGTCTGATGAACTCGCACGGCTGCTGATTTTTTCCGATTTGACGGCGAGGGTGGTAGAAGTCGACTTTTCAGGGAAGCTCCCGCCCGTGCCGTCTGGACCCGTAGAAGAAACACGTGGCCCTGGCCGTCCGAAGTTAGGAGTGATCGGAAGGGAAGTCACCTTGTTGCCGCGGCATTGGGATTGGCTGGAAAAGCAATCGGGTGGAGCCTCGGTGGCGTTAAGGCGATTGGTCGATGAAGCGAGGAAGCTCAGCCTGCAAAGGGACGAGGCGAGGCGGGCGCAGGAAGTCGGGTACCGATTTATGTCGGCGATGGCGGGCGATCGGCCGAACTTCGAGGAAGCCGCGAGAGCGCTGTTTGCCGGAGATCGCGAGATGTTTGCGGAGCAGACGAAGCTGTGGCCGGAGGATATCCGCGATCACGCGATGAAACTTGCTGGGCCAGCGTTTCCAACGGATGTCGTCCAGCCGGAATAAGCCTCTCAAACGAATCGCCGCAGCATCGGATGCCTTTTGATGGGAAACTTCTTCTGTACCGTAAAGTTACAGGGAAAGTTGCCAACCATAAAGGTGGATGTGCACAGCGATTCAAGTTGAAGACCTTCACGTAAGTTATCAAACGAAGGATGGGAAGCAAGTTGACGCAGTGAGTGGCTTGAGCTTTTCCGTTCATGGTGGCGAGGTGGTCGGCTTCTTGGGTCCCAATGGGGCGGGCAAGAGCAGCACGTTGAAGGCGCTTATGGGATTCGTTGAACCCGTGAGCGGCACCTGCAAAATCTTCGGAAAGGATGCGGGGTCATTGGAAGCAAAAGCAGAGGTCGGTTACCTCCCCGAGGTGGCCATGTATTACCCATTCCTCACGCCTTTGGAGACTCTGCGCCTCTATGGCGAGCTGCAGGGGTTGGGTGGAAAGCAACTTAAGAGGGAAGCCGAAGAGCTCTTAGAGCTGGTCGGATTAAAGGACCTGGGCAAAAAGCTCAACAAGAACCTAAGCAAAGGCATGCTCCAGAGGGTTGGCATAGCCCAATCACTGCTTGGAAATCCCAGGTTGCTGATTTTGGACGAGGTCACCAGCGGAGTCGATCCGGTGGGTCGAAAGGAACTCAGAACGATTATGAAGGAACGCCAGAAGAGGGGGACCACCCTCTTCTTCTCAAGTCACGAGCTGAGCGAAGTGGACATGCTATGCGATCGCATCATTCTCATTAGCAGGGGCACCTTTGTGGAAGAGCGGAATATGAACCGTTTGAAGGAAGAACTGCGCAACTTCTCCCTTCTCTATCGCGCCGCTCCGCCTCTAATTGGACTCGCCAACGAAATCACAGAGTGCGGTGACGGATCTATCAAGGCTAACTTCTCATCGAAACAAGCTTTGCTGATGGCGATCGAGAGCGTGGGCGAGCATCGCGGGATTATTCTCGACATCGTTGCCGAAGAGGGATCGTTGGAAGACTATTTTGTGGAGCGAATGGCTGCCTAATGAGTAAATTTCGAATTTGGAAGTCGCTGGCGCGGGCCGTCCTGCTCGAGTCTCTGCGTCGCAAAGATTTGTGGGTGGTTGCCATCCTCGGTTTTCTGATCATTTGTGCCTCCGGTGCCCTCGGTTTCTTTGGCATCGACGGCTTGGAAAGCTTTGTCAAAGATCTTGGCGTCACTGTCCTCGGCCTCTTCTCAACGATTATGGCGGTGCTCACCTCCAGTCGGCTTCTGCCGGAAGAGATCAAGCAGCGAACGCTCTATCCTCTGCTGGCTCGACCCATTAGCAGACTCGATCTTCTGATCGGCAAATGGCTGGGAAGCGTGATCGTCACCTGGATTTCCTTTTGCTTTCTGTGCCTGCTTACCGCCGGCGCTCTGCTTGCGTTTCACGTGAGTTTCGAACCGGTGATGTTGCAGTACGTACTTGCGAAGCTGATGGGGCTGGCGATTCTCTGCGCGGTGAGCCTGGCCCTGAGCACCTATTTGACGCCTCAGGCGGCGGCGACGCTCAGTTTCATTCTCGCTTTCGGTTCATCGATGATCGTCCGGGGACTCTTGATGGGATACAATGCGGGCAATCCCTTTACTAGTTGGCTGTTCAAACTCATCAATGCGGCGCTTCCCCAATTTAGCCTCTTCGATCTTGGGGGCAGAGCGGCGAACTCGGGTTGGGCACCGGTCTCTTTAGGCGTGATGCTGTTCCTCGTGAGCTATATGGCCATCTACTGCTCGGGCATGATCGCCCTAAGCTGGGCCAAGTTTCGGCGGCAGGCGATCTGATGGTCCCGAAGTTCGTTCTTCCGGTATGCCTGCTCTCCATGATCGCGGTCGGCATGAAGGCCGATTCCATCCGCCGGGATGTAAATCCCGTTATTCGTGACCAGAATCTCGACGTCAGCGAAACAAACGCGAGCGCAAGTCTTCTCGGGCAGTTCAGGACGAGCATGTCGGCTTGGCTGTGGCTGCGGGTCGACCTCTACCTGCATAACGGCACCGAGATGCGGCCGCTCTTGGAGAGCGAAAGGCGTAAAGGTGTGACCGTCGAGGACGCTGCCGACGACGGGAATGAGAAGCTTCACGAGGAGAACGAGGTAACTGCCGTACCTCCGAAAGAGCGAGATTTTCGAGGCGTATTCGGCGATATCGAACGTGAAGTTGCCAGCTATCGAGACATGCATCACCACAAGCACAACGAGCCCCAGCAGGCTTTACCCCTGTTCCGATTGATGACGTGGCTTGATCCTCAGTTCATACAGGGATGGACGACGGGAGCGATGGTCATGGCTCGCACTCGGAATCACTACGGAACCGATCAGGCAATCGCCTTTCTCAAGGAAGGGTGGGCAGCCAACCCGGACGATCTCGCCTTGCCCGGTGCCATCGGCTACACAATCGCGTCCCGTCACGGCAACTTGAAAGATGCGATCGGATATCTCGACGCAGCGCGTCAACTCGGGATTAAACGAGTCGATCAGCTGTCAGAGCTAGAACTGAACGATCTGCTTTCCACCTATCGATGGCTTGGCTGGTGCTATCGAGACTCTGGCGACGTTCGCCACGCGAAGGAAGTCGCTCTGGAAGGTCTCCAACTCTTTCCGGACGACGGTCCACTCACGCGCTTAAGCCAGCAAAAATAAATCCGATTTGCGGCCTAATTCCCAATACGCTCCCACCGCTACAGCGTTGTCATCTCCACATTTCCGGATAGAATGGTGCGTGTAGTGGATGGTTTTGCTCGACTTCCAAATTGTCAGTAGCATCAACTAACGAGATAGTTGCTCATTCATGTAGACGCCCATCTACTTCGGTAGTAGACACTCTGCGAAAATTGCGAAATTCCCATACTTTTCCCAAAAATGTTGTTGCATTTTGGCAAATAGCGAGTGATAATCCCTAACAGGCGATCGCCTCTAGATCAAGGACTCGATCTTGAGACGACACGTGCGAGGTAAGGGCGGGGTGCTCTCACTCTCGATCTCGGGAAGGCGGCCAGCATGGATGCAGAAACGGCCGCCGACCCAACAAAAATCTCATGCGACTCGATGGCGATGGCAGACGAAGGAACTCAGACCCGAAAATTTTTGCTCGGGACGGACGACGCCACGATCGACGACCGTGGGCGCGTTCTCTTTAGCCGCAAGAAGCAAGAGCGCCTCGGAAACAATTTCGCCATGCTTGTCAACGAACTTGGCTGCGTGGTCTGCTATCCAGGCGACATTTGGAACGAGAAAGTAGCCGAGATCCTGAGTTATGACAGTTTGGGAGCGGAGAGACAACAATACACTCGTCTTTTTCTCCAGCACGCCGAAGACGAGCTCAGCTTTGATAAGCAGGGAAGAGTGGTCGTGCCGCAGAAGCTGCGAGAGATCGCGAAACTGAAGAAAAACGTGAAGGTGGTCGGCGCAGGTGATCGAGTGGAGATTTGGTCTGCGGAAGAGTACGACAGGTATCAACTTGCGCCCAATGACTACAACGTAGAGCGAAAGCAGACGCTGCAAGATTCCTATAAGGCGATGAAGCAAGGATGAGCGCACTTGTCTTTGCCGAACATTGCGAGTCCGATGCAGCCGCTACAGAGAGAGAGATGACGGAAAGGAGCGAACGATCCCACGATCCAGTGATGGTTCGAGAAATTCTCGAGATCCTACCGCTTCGCCCTGGTTCGGTCGCGGTTGACGGCACTTTAGGTCTTGCTGGCCACTCGGTTGAGATCGCAAAGCGTATTTCTCCTGGCGGGACTCTAATCGGATTCGATTGGGATTCTTCGATGCTGGAAATTGCTCGAGGCAACCTGGATCGATCAGGGGCTTCTTGCCATCTGGAGTTGATCAACGATAGCTTTTTCACGATCGTCAGCCACCTTGAAGGAAGGAAGGCAGATGGCATTCTCCTCGACCTTGGTTTAAATAGTGCCCAAGTCGATGATCCCGAGCGCGGAATCAGCTTTAAAGCGGACGGCCCTCTAGACATGCGAATGGATCGCAGTCGCGGCGAGCCTGCAGCGGCCTTGTTGAATCGCTGGACTGAAAAGCAGATCGAAGACGTACTATTTAAGTTCGGTGACGAGCGCTGGGCGCGAGCGATCGCCAAGAAGATTTTGGAGCGGAGAAAGGTTTCGCCGCTTCGGACAACGAATGACCTTGTGGATTGTGTACTAGCCGCTATTCCCGTCGGCGCGAGAGATAAAAGAATTCATCCCGCAACACGCTCCTTTCAGGCTATTCGAATCGTCACTAATGGTGAACTTGCGGAGCTAGGGGAGGCTCTGCAAGATTCAGCCTCCTGTCTAGCGCCTGGCGGCGTCTTGGCAGTCCTAAGTTACCACTCGGGTGAAGATCGGATCGTTAAACAGACGTTCCGAGAGCTTGCCGGAGGGAATTTCGAGGAACTGCTGAAGAAGCCGAAGGTGCCGAGCCAAGAGGAGATCACCCGGAATCCTCGCAGTCGGAGCGCGAAGCTTCGGGCGATCAGAAAGGTTGAGGCGACGAGCTAGGGATGGCCGCCGCAAGGAAGAAGAGTCTCAGGATGAGTGCAGTACCGGTACACAAACCAATCGTCGTAACCAAGCCCCGGCCCGAACTGCGTGTCGAACAGGGTGGCAAAGTTGGGGTCCTCTCCCGCATCGGAACCAAGGTGTTCCAACTGAGTTTGATCACGCTCGCGGTTTACCTCTGCAGCAGCATGGGTGGTCAGGTCCTTATGGAGAAAGCACGCCGCGAAGGACTTAAAGCGGTGAGCCGAGCCAAGGAAGCCGTTAAGTCTGAGGCGCTACTTCGCAACCAAGTTCAAGACTTGACCAGCACGTATGCGATCGACACTTGGGCCAAGGAGAACGGCTATTTAGCTCCGGAAGTTCTTGCTGCGCAAGACCAACAAGCCAATGGCAAAGAAGCACATTAAGCGCAATCGTCTTTTCTATTTTACGTGGTCGATGATCGGCCTCTTTGGTATTGCTGCAATTAGCCAGGCCAACCTTCAAATCTTTGGAAGGGCGGCCATGATGAGAAAGGCGAGGGACAGCAAAAAGTTTGTCCTTAGCCATACGGAGCGTGCGAAGCGCGGCTCCATCTTTTCATCAGATGGCAGGCCTCTTGCCGTCGACCAGGACAGTTACGAACTCTTCGTCAACTTCAATACCGTCCCTAAGACCGATGCGTTCTTTGTGGACCTGAGCGCAGCATCGGGTATTCCGGCGGCCGAATTTTCTCAACTTGCCTTCAATGGTGCCGAAAAGCGCACCTGGAAAACACCCCTGTCCGCTGAACAGCGCAAGGCGGTAGCGAAGGTGAAGAC
>JAEVZK010000037.1 GCA_023392285.1 Armatimonadota bacterium
CCTGGCCCAAGATCTTCGCCATCCGTCATCACGTAAAGCACGCCAACATCTTTCGGAAGTCGGTCTTTCACGGAACGCATCAGTTCGAGCAAAACTGCGACGCCAGATGCCGCGTCGTTTGCTCCTAAGATAGGATTCTGATGGAAGCGAGGATCGGGGTCTTGATCCGCGAAGGGCCGAGTGTCCCAGTGCGCCAGAAGCACGACCCGAACCTTTGCATCCTTCCAGTTCTGCTCGCCAAGAAGATTCGCCATAGAAACCTTCTTCTTGGCGTGTTCCCAGTAGTACGTGAAATCTTGCGTGCGAACGTTATCGCACGACTTCTTCATCTCGTCCAAGATGTATTTCTGGCAAGCTTCGTGTCCCTTGGTCATTGGGACGCGCACACCGAAATCTGTTTGGGCCGTGAGGTGGCTCCAAGCTTTCGCCTTGTCGAACTTCACCTCTGGCGTCGCTTGAGGAGTGGCTTGGGCGGCAGCGAGAACGCTTAGTCCGATACCGACCAGCGCGGCGAGGTTTCGGTATAAGGTTTGCCTTTGAGCGCCTTTTCGAGCGTGAGTCCGGGCAGAGGTTTGCTGATCTTGGAGGTGTCCCATACTTTGAAATATCCTAGACCACCACGTGCAAGAGAAGCCGGCATTGCCACTGAATACGTGTGCTTGTCGTCCAACTTAGCGCCGTCGATGATCACCTGCTGAATTCGCTGATCGGTTGGAGCGCCCTTGCTGAACGTTGCTTCGATGCCTGAAAGCTGGAGAAAGCTCACGTTCGGTTGAGGATAGCTGCTCACCGATTTTTCCAAGGCCTTCTTGATCTCGGCTCCCGTCAAGTTCAGGACCACTATCTCATCGGTCGGAAACTGGATGAGGGATGCCAAATCGTCTCGCTTGTACCCGCTCTTAATGAACTGTGCCGGGAGAAAAGCCGCATCACTTGATGCGACTTGGCGAATCACGTCGGCCGCCGCCTGAGCTGGCAGGTGGGCACTCACCTCAGCGCCATCTTGAGCGAAGCTCAAGCAAACAGCTATTGCCGAGATAATTGTCACGAGCACGCGTCTCATAGTTTGCATTTTCGGTGCGAATCCGAAATTTTAGACTCCGAATATTGTCATTCGTTACGGAGAGGTGAAGGCAGGCCTATATCTTACAACGCTGAACCAGCTTGCGTATGCTGAGATTTTGCGAATATCCGAAAATCCCGTTCATCAGCTAGTGAACCGGGATGGGATTCGCGGTGTGAACGAAAGAATGGTCGACATAATGCAGCCCCAGCATCGTCGCTGCCCTTAACCCAACCTGGCCCAACCGGCCACCGCCTGCGTTGAGAGGCGCGCCAGGAGCCAGGCCGCGGCAATCCTGTTGCAGCACCATGCTCGTCTGCGCCATATGTTTCCATTGGAGTACGAGACGATAGGTAACTTGCCTCCTGAACAGATGCTGCTCTTCGGCGAGCAGAAAGATCGCTTCCAGATCTGAAATGGAACCGCGGGTGGTTTTTGGAAACAACGTCCCAGGCCCTTGCCTCCGGAGGTAGGTGCCAGCATCCAGGCGTTCTCCAGACCGCCCAGGGCCTTCTGACGGCATTCGAGTGGATCGTCGCACGTCGAAGCTGATCCATTGCAGGCTCAGAGCTGCCCAAACTCCGGCTAGAGACACGGCTGCACCGACCAGGCTCCAGTATTGGCTACCGATGATGAGGCCATCCAAGCAAAGTGCAGCCCCGCCGACGAAGCAGAAGCCCACCAACGCGAGGTACTCCTTCGCCGGTGCAAAGATCAGGCGCTTATTCTCACCAATAAACGTGGCAAAGAGTGGCGTCTCGAGGGGCACTGTGTAATTTTAAGTCTTTGCGTCTTGATCTGGCTTGGCCTCAAGGGCAATTTTCAGAACCTGACCTGCGTTTCGCACGAAATTAGCCCTCAACGTCTCCCGTATTTCCTTCGGGACGTCCTCCATGTAATCCTTCTCGTTGTCCTGAGGCAAGATGAGTGTCTCCACGCCCGCGCGATGCGCTGCCAAGACCTTCTCTTTGATTCCTCCGACGGGAAGCACCTGCCCGCTCAGGGTCATTTCGCCCGTCATTGCCAGTCGACGTTTGACTCGTCGGTTGGTGAGGAGCGAGGTAAGGGCGGTCATCATGGTAATGCCAGCGCTTGGGCCGTCCTTTGGAACGGCCCCGGCGGGCACGTGAACGTGGATCTCCGTTTTGTCATAAAAGTCAGGAGAAATCTTGAGCTCACTCGAATGGCTTCGCACGTAGCTGAGCGCGGCCGTCACGGACTCTTTCATGACGTCACCCAGTTGGCCGGTGACGATCAGTCCTTTGCTGCCAGGCATCTTCGCCGTCTCGATAAACAAAACATCTCCGCCAACAGGAGTCCAAGCGAGACCCACCGCTGTCCCTGGGGTCATCTCCCGTTCCAGCACCTCTTCGTGCAGGAATCTTGGCGAGCCGAGGGCCGTCTCGATATACTTTTCGTTGACGACCACCTTCGATTTGCGTCCGTCGGCAAACAGCTTCGTTGCCTTGCGAACGACCGAGCCGATCTCCCGCTCGAGGTTACGCACTCCTGCTTCGCGAGTATAGAAGCGGATGAGTTTCTTGAGCGCTTCATCCTTGAACTCGATTTGACCTTTCGTCAAACCATGTTCATCAATCTGCTTCGGAACGAGGTGCTGCTTGGCGATCTGGAGCTTTTCTTCTTCGGTGTACCCGCCGAGTTCGATAATCTCCATCCGATCCCGCAGAGGCGGGGGGATTGTGTCCAGGCGATTTGCGGTGGTGATGAAGAACACCTTGCTAAGGTCGAAGGTGACATCCAGATAATGATCTCGGAAGCTGCTGTTCTGCTCTGGGTCCAAAACTTCGAGCAATGCCGAAGAGGGATCGCCCCGGAAGTCGTTGCCGAGTTTGTCGATCTCATCCAGCATCATCACCGGGTTGTTCGTCTCGGCCCTTCGGATGTTTTGTATGATCTGGCCCGGCAACGCCCCGATGTACGTTCGCCTATGTCCCCTAATTTCTGCCTCGTCTCGCATGCCGCCGAGGGAAACTCGAATGAATTTCCGATCCATCGCATGAGCGATCGACCGGCCAAGGGAGGTCTTACCAACGCCAGGGGGGCCGTAAAAGCAGAGGATCGGCTGCCGCACTTTGCCGTCCTTCTTCACCTTCCGAACGGCGAGAAATTCGATGATGCGCTCCTTGATCTTCTCAAGGCCCGAATGATCCGCGTCAAGCACCTTCTTCACTTCGGTCAAGTCAAGATTGTCTTCTGTGGATTTGTCCCAAGGCAGGGAAACCATCCAGTCGATATAGGTTCGAGCAACGGTGTACTCGGGGGCTCCGGGGGACATTCTCCGAAGGCGGTCATATTCCCGGTTCACCTCCTTCAGAGCATCCGGAGTCATCTTGGCTTCATCGATCTTCTTGCGAAGCTCTTCGAGTTCTTCTCCGCGATCGTCAGACTCACCTAGTTCTCGTTGAATCGCCTTAAGCTGCTCCCGCAGGTAGTAGTCGCGCTGGCTCTTGCTTAGTTCGGTGTTGACTTCCGATTGAACCTTAGAGGTGAGTTCAAGGACCCTCACTTCGCGACTGAGCATCTCCAGGAGTTTGCGTAACCTGCTGCCCAGATCCACCGCCTCAAGAATTTGCTGCTTGTCATCCACCGACAACGTCATGTGAGCCGCCACCAGATCGGCCATCACGTTCGTCTCCTGGACAGCCTGGGTCAACGAGCGAAGCTCATCCGGTAGTTGGGGAGCTAGGCGAATCGCTTGCTCAAAAAGCGCTGCGACGGACCTTCTCAGCGCTTCGAATTCCTCTTGCTTGTCCTCTGGAATCGCTTCTTCTTCGATGACCTCAACTCTCGCACGAAGATAAGGTGTCTCGTGAATTCGCTCGACGATCCTAAACCGCTGGATTCCCTGAACGATCAATCGCACCGAATCGGGCATCTTGACCATGGTGCGAATGATGACTGCGCACCCATATTCGTACACGTCGTCGAAGCCAGGATGATCCTGGAAGGCGTTCCTCTGCGCGACAACGCCGATCACGCGGTTATTCCCGACGATGCTCTCATCGATAAGCTGAATTCCAGCCTCTCGCGAAACGCTTAGCGGCGCGATCAGCATCGGATAAATCACGCTGTCCCGAAGCGGCATGATGTTGAGTTCGCCAGGTACGTCCGGGCGGTGCTCCTCATCGCCGGCTTCGAGGATCTGCGGCTCTTCCGCTTCAAACTCGACGATGTCTTCCTCGATTGGTAGTTTGACTTCTGGCATTAAATCTTCTTTATAGTGATGGTCGTTGTGGTCCTGGTGATCCGATCTTCTTTAGGAACCGCGATGAGGAGGAAGCCTCCGCGATAGTGGGCTCTGATCTCGTCCGAACGAATCGGAACCTCCGGTAGTTTCACCTCACGTTCAAAAGGCCCGTAGAATATTTCAAGTTGGTGAAATTTGGTGCGCTCGCCCTCACCGTAGTTATCTTCTCGGCGAATGCCGCGGATCAAAATCGAATGTCGGTCCTGGATGTAGTTAAGTTGAATATCCTCGCCGCTGACCCCAGCAATTTCCGCCTTAATAATGAACCGATGATCGTCTTCCAGAACATCGACGCGTGGCTCCCACATTTTGCTCGCCGCCATGCTGGGGCGGAAACGGTTCATTTCCTCGTGGAGCCGGTGCAGATCGCCTCCGACCTGCCAAAACCATTCTTCAACCTCTCGGCGGGACATAACACAGATTGTAGCTGGTGAAGCGCGCACCCTACCAAGTGTTCTACTGCCGGGAAGCTGAGAGGTTAGCAAGGAACCGCCTAGCCGGGGGCAAGAAAATCAAGCTCGGCCAGGCTGGTCCACGGTTCACCATTGATCTCGCTCAAGGCAACGACTCGAATCTGTTGACATTTGACCGGAGCGCTGAACATGATCCGCTGAACAGTGGTGGTTTTCGGCAAAGTGCCACTGGAAATTAAGGACTCCTTGCCGTTTTCCAAGGCATACACCTCGTATTTCGCGATCTGTCCGTTTTGATTGCCAGAGCGTGGTGTAAGGTCCAGTCCGATCAGCGCCCGTTCACCACCCAAATCGACGGTGAGTGAATGTGGATGCTTCGGCTCTGAGCCTGAATAGCGAGTGTGCCAGTAGGTCGCTGGGTCGCCATCCAGAACATGGGCGGCATCTCCCTCATCCGATTCCGTGCTGTCCACTGCCACAACCTTCATTCTCGAACGATCGAGCTTGCGGACCGGGACCATCTTGTCGAGAGCCAGACGCACAAGCGGACTCCGAACTTCGCCACTTGCTTCTGCGTAGGCCACAATCTCCGCCGCCTCTGTCATTCTGAATGGCTTGGTGTAGGAGAGAGGCTTGCCTCCAATCTCGACGTGGACCGGACTTTCTGAGGTGATCGAAACCATCCCTTCGCTATCTCGGGCAATCATGGGTGGAGCCGTGACGGGAATTCTTTCGAGCCCCTTAACCCGTGGATCCTCCCCCGCTCGAAGCGGGCGCAAGATCACCCGCCAATCCATCGGATGCGCATTCAAGATGTATGGCTCCAGCGGTCGAGGACCGCAACTTGCACCACCCAATCCCATTTGAGCGGCATCCACACATAGGATGGTTTCGGGCTGCTTCTGCGGAACTTGCCGCTTTCGAGGCTCGCCGTTTTCGTGACGCCAGTCATCGATCGCATGCGGGAGGAAATGCGAAACCGTCACCGACAGCGGGCCTGCCGCCTGAACCAATATGCCTTCTCCTTGGTTATCGGTGAGGGCCGCCCACTTTACATCCTCTTTGTTTCCGTTTTCTTGAGGCCTGCAATACTCCGAAAATTGCTCATCGACCGTGCCCGAGTACAGCCCGAAGTCTTGGGCGTCCTTCCGGTCTGGATAGCTCTCTAATGGCCCCCGTCCCAGCCATTGGAAGTTGTCTAAGCCGGGCCTAGTTCGCATGATCAGTCCGATCTTCGGTAAAGGCGGCAACGTGCCGACCGGCTCGAAGTGGTTATCGATAACTGTCGTGCCATCTGCGAGAACGGTGTAAACCGCGGTATGGATAAACCCATTGCCCTTGAACCCGCGGCAGTCCTCGACGATCGTGCGTCGAATGGCAAAGTTGTCAATCGTCTCCGTCTTGTCGCTCGTGATGCGGTGGGCCATGTCACCCAAGCCTGAATTCCAGAAAGCTTGCTGAAACCACGTATCGTTGTCGGTGAAGGCTCGGAACACGTTCATCTCTGGAGGACGAGCGAGAGGCAATCTCTCCACCGCGGAGGCCGGTAAACGTCGCAGCTGGATCGTTTGCGCTCTGCCCTTGGCGAGCTCGCCCTGTTCCCAAGCGATCTCATGTCCCTTCGGAATCAAGCCTTCCGCATCGCGGGTGACGATGGAAACGCGTGAATGGTTGTACAGCGCTTTGGGAGCACCCGACATGTCGATGTCCAGGTCGAACTCCTTAGCTTCACCGGGTGAAAGGTTGAGCTTTAGCGGACCCACTTTCTTCGTCTCGACGCCATTTTCACTGAGGCTGACATACACATCGTATTGGTTCAGATCGGTGAAGAGGGTTTTGTTCTTAATGCGATACCGGCCCTCGCTTGCTTCAACCCCTGAAATTTCAAAGGGCTGATAGATCTTCTTCACTTCCCAGAGCTTTGCGGTGACCTGTCGATCGGGGAGAACCAGCCCATTACCAACGAACGGACCATCATTGGGGTGGTCGTCCCAGTCTCCGCCGTACGCGTAAAACCAATTGCGATCGTCCGGTAGGCTCGTTGGTGCGGGAGGAAGCTGATGGATATCCTTGCGGCCATCCATCCGCAGGCGCCAAGCGCCGTCGTCGGGGTAGACCCGTTGATCTTGGTCCACCCAGTCCCAGATGCAGCCCCCCATCGTTCTATCCGAGGAATCGAAGGCTTCCCAATACTCTTTCAAATTCCCGACCGCGTTGCCCATAGCGTGGGCGTACTCGCAAACGAAGAACGGCTTCTTCGTTGTCGACTTGGCCTGCTGCCAAACGTAAGCCACGTCCGGATACATGACGCTATCGACATCCGCGACCGAGTTCATTCGCTCGTAATGCACCGGGCGAGAGGGATCCAACTGGTGGACGAGCTTGGAAGTTGCTTCGAAATTGATGCCGCTTCCCGCCTCGTTCCCAAGCGACCACATGATGATCGAGGGATGATTTCGATTGGTTTCCACCATTCGCCGAGTTCGATCGAGATGCGCAGGCTGCCACTCGGGCTTGTTGCCGAGCGTGCGGCTTAAGTCATAACCCATTCCGTGCGACTCGATATTTGCCTCATCGATCACGTAGATGCCGTATTTGTCGCACAGGTCGTACCAGCGAGGATCGTTGATGTAGTGGCTGCACCGGACGGCGTTGATATTGAACTGCTTGAACAGGGTGATGTCCTGAAGCATGCGCTCGTAGCTGACCGTCTTCGCATGATCCGGGTCGATCTCGTGACGGTTCACGCCGCGAATCTTAATCGGCTTGCCATTGAAGGTGAAAATGCCGTCCTTGATCTCGACCGATCTAAAGCCGATTCGGTAAGCACGCACGTCCGACACGCGGTTCTGAGCGTCTTTGAGCGTCATAATCGCGGTGTAAAGATACGGGTCCTCTGCGGACCAGGGCCGGACAGTTGGAATCTGAAGACCGGCAGTTTCCGCCTGAGCGTCAGCGGTGCCCACCAAGTGCTGCTGAGCATCGACCAGCTTCACGCTCCACTTGCCCGTGCCACTTACGGGTGCAGTCACTTTCAGAACTCCGTTCTTAAAAGCGTTGCTCAGATCGGTGCTGATCTGAACATCCTTGAAGTGTTCGCTTGGAAGTGAAATGAGCGATACCGGACGGTAAATGCCGCTGATCCGGACCATGTCCTGATCCTCCAGAAAGCTGCCGTCGGTCCAGCGATAGACCTCGACCGCCAGTTCGTTAGCCCCTTCTTTGACGAAGGGGGTGATGTTGAATTCAGCCGGCCCTGTGCTGTCCTCGCTGTAGCCAACCTTCTGACCGTTCACCCAGACGTAAAACCCGGAGTACACGCCAGCAAAGTGAAGGATCGTTTCACGGCCCTTCCATCCACTCGGAAGGCTGAAGGAACGCCGGTAGCTGCTTACCGGGTTGTAATCGCGGCCAGGACTGGGCGGCACGGGATTATGTGGGTAGCGAATGTTTGTATAGATGGGAATGCCGTAGCCTAACGTTTCGACGCAACTGGGAACTGGAATCGAATCCCAAGCACTGTCGTCGAAATCCGTCTTGAAGAACTCTGTTGGACGATCCGCCGGTTTGCCCACCCAGTGATATTTCCACTGGCCATCTAAGGGCAGTTCCCACTTGCTTCCAACCTCATGCTGATCGAGCCGTGCCAACGCTTCTGCCTCGCTGTTGCACGAAATAGAAGTGGTCCGAGGCGGAAGTTTATTGATGCCGACGATCTCCGGGTTTTCCCAGTCGAAGCGCTCCTGTTGCGTGGCCACACTCGACTTTAGCAGGAGAGAAGCGACAACCAGTGACATCAGCATGGCCAACAGTGTATCCGCTGACCACCGACGTTCAACCGTAACAAGCTGCGACATTGCCTGAACCGTTCCGTCTAACAAATTGTGCAATTGGCGAACTGCTCAGAGGATGCCTTGGAAGAACGTTGGAGCGCAGCTGTCGCCCTTCTCGCAGCCGGTGGTCTCGGCTTGGCCGTAGCTCCAAATCTCAGCTTGGGCCCTATTTATCTTCCGCTCTCGATTCTTCTCATCCTGGAAGTTATGGCGATCGCCTGCTTTCAAACGGGTCACCGCCATATCAGCCATTGGTTAGGCCACGTTGCCTCGGGCACACTCACGTTCTTCATGGTGATCTCCGTCGGGTTCCTCGTGTCCGCCGTCGTCCACCGAGTCGGTAGTCCCGCAGTGCTGCTGCGGTCCGCTGCCGCCCTGTGGGCGACCAACATTGTCGTGTTTGCCTCCTGGTATTGGAGACTGGACGCAGGAGGTCCCTACAAGAGATTGCAGACGCCGGGGCATCAAGAAGGGTCGTTCTTTTTCCCGCAAATGGCACTTCCTGACACGATGAAGAAGTCCATGAACATCGATGCCTGGGAACCTGGCTTTATCGACTATTTATTCCTAGCTTTCAACACCAGCACGGCCCTGTCCCCGGCTGACACCGGGGCTCTCTCGCGATGGTCCAAGGTGCTGATGATGATTCAGTCGATCATCTCCTTAACCGTCATCGTCATCCTCGCCGCGAGAGCAGTCAATATGTTGTAAGAAATTCGGGTGCATATTTGTTGCGAAGCGCGTAACCTCAACGATGCTGTCTGCTCTACTAGTCTCGCTCATCCTCACTCAAGGTCAACCCAAGATCCCGACCGAAATAAATCAGTTTGCTTTTTGGCTTGGGAAGTGGAAGTGCAATGGCACCCTGTATTTGGGAAAACCGCCAAAAGAGGTAACTACACCCGGAGAGAACGAGGTCACAACCGACATGGACGGCTTTGTCATTCATGAACATTTTCGATCTGGGCCCACGCGCGGAGAAAGCTGGTCTTCCTATAACCCTTCTCAGAAGAAGTGGCATCAAACATGGGTGGACAACCAGGGTGGTTATCTTGCGCTGACCGGAGAATTCAAGAACGGAAAAATGGTCTTAAATAGGCCGGCCAGCCCGAAGAATCCAGCGACTTACTTCCACATGGTCTATTCCAAAATCACGAAAGATAGCTTCGATTGGGATTGGGAGCAAACGCAGGATGGAGGAAAAACCTGGACGCCCTCTTGGCACCTGCATTACACTAGGGTCGACTAATTCCGCCCCAGAGCAGACATTGCCGGGCGGTTATACTCTGAACCTGCAATGTCCATTCCTGATCCGAGTGACCGCCGCCTCAGGCTAACGGAAAGTCTCGCCCGCGAACTTTCGGATCAGTTCGGAACTCCGCTGTACGTCCTCGATGAGACGATCCTGCGAACGCGAGCCGCGCTCTATCGAGACTCTTTCCAAACCGTTTATCCCAAAATAAGGCTCAGCTATGCCTCAAAGGCCAACTCGACTCTTGCCGTTCTACAGGTAATCGCCTCCGAGCAGTTCGATATCGACGTGGCGAGTGAGGGAGAGCTTAGAGCGGCGATCCTCGCCGGGATCCCACCCAAACGTTGCACCTTTCATGGAAACAACAAGTCGGCCAAAGAGCTGGCGTTCGCGATCGAAGCAGGAATCGGCGAGATCGTGATCGACAACTTTCACGAGATGCATCTGCTTGAAGCGATGAATCGAGGTGGGACTCGCTTTCTCCTCCGTCTCGCTCCCGGCGTCGATCCGATCACCCATCACCGAATCTCCACCGGCCAAGAGGACACAAAATTCGGATTCAACATATCCGACGGCTCCGCGATGGCTGCCGTGGAAGGGTGCCTCGCAAGCAACATCCACGTGATCGGTTTTCACTGCCACGTGGGTTCTCAGTTGATGAATTCTGAGGCGCAAGTTGCCGGAGCCGAGCGCCTCGCCGAATTCGCAGTCCAAATGGCGGAGAAGCATCGCTTTAAGCCTGAAGTTCTAAACGTGGGCGGCGGCCTTGGCGTCCGCTACACCCCAGCCGACCACCCGCAAGACATTCCGAGTTACTGTAGGGACATCGTTGAAGCAGTCAAACGAGGCCTCGGTAACAGCGACCTGAATCCCACGATTGTTCAGGAGCCTGGCCGCTCCCTGGTAGCAGAGGCCGGAGTCACCTTGTACACGGTAGGAGCTGTCAAGACAGTCCCTCTCCCGGAGAATGGGGTCCGCACCTACGTCTCAGTGGACGGCAGCTTGGCCGACAATCCACGCCCCGCCATGTACGATGCCGTTTACCAAGTGGAACGAGTGGCAAAGCGTCATGAGGAGCCTACGATCAGAAGCGGAGCGGTTCCCATGCTTGAGCACGGAGGGCCGCTTCCGGTGCTGTCAGCGCCGGGCGCTCCGTTGATGTCCGAAGACCTTGAAGTAGTGACGATCTGTGGTCGCAGTTGCGAGACCGACAACCTCTTTATCGATGTCCAGCTCCCCTCTGACATCGGTCCTGGGGATTTCGTGCAGGTACTCAGCACCGGCGCGTACAATGCCTCAATGGCGAGCAACTACAATCGATTCCCAAGGCCCGCCACCGTCATGATCAGGAGCGACGGGCAAGCACGTCTCGTTCAAAAGCGGGAGTCTTACGAGCAAATGTTCGAACGAGAGGTCTCTCTTGAATAGCGGCTTCGTCATTCCGCCGGTGGAGATTCTGTGCTCCCTCGCGATCATCATATTCTTCGCGATTGGCATTCACGAGTATTGCCACTGCAAGTTCGCTGACTTGGCTGGCGACCCGACGCCTCGATTTTATGGGCGAGTCACCCTAAATCTCTTCAAGCATTTCGATCCGCTCGGAACGATCATGATTGCCGTTTCCTCGATCTCGGGTTACGGAATCGGCTGGGGAAAACCTGCCCCGATTAATCCCTCCAAGATGCGAAATCCGAGGTGGGACACCTTCATCGCAGTCGCGGCCGGGCCCTTATCGAATCTGCTTCAAGCCACTCTCTTCGGCTTTCTTCTCCGGTTGAGCCTAGCCAGCGGGTCGTTCTCGACGGAGGACGTCTTTGCTGCCCTTGTAAGGCATCACACGAATCCTCTCGCTGCCCTCTTTACAATTGGCGTCGAGATCAACTTGGCCCTGTTTCTCTTCAATCTGATCCCGTTTGGCATCTTAGATGGCCACTGGCTTGTCGGACAGCTCCTTCCCGAACCGCAGCGTCTCGGCTGGTATCGCTTCAACCGTCAAGTCGGCTGGCAGATTCTCGTCGGAATCATTTTGATCGGGCAGTTCACCCCGTTCAATCCCCTCGGCGCGCTCTTAGGTAAGCCACTCTTCTTCCTCTTCCGCCTTCTCACGGGCATTCAGTTGTAACTCATGGAAAACAAAAGAATCCTCTCCGGCATGCGCTCGACCAATCCGCGCCTTCACCTCGGCAACTACGAAGGAGCCCTCAGAAATTGGGTTGAACTGCAGGATCAAGGCTATCAAATGTTTTGCATGGCGGCCGATCTCCATGCCCTCACCACGATGTACGATGAACCTGCCCAGGTCAGTCGTAACGCGCGGGAAATCGTAAAGGATTACGTCGCGGCTGGTATTGATCCTGCTAAGTCCGTTGTATTCGTTCAGTCCCATGTGCCCGAGCACTCGGAGCTTCACCTTATCCTTAGCATGATGACGCCGATCGGATGGCTGGAGCGAGTCCCGACATACAAGGAAAAGCAGGAGGATCTTGGCTCGGCGGAGAGGGAACCTTACGGTCTACTCGGCTACCCGGTTCTCCAAACTGCGGACATCCTACTCTACAAGCCGTACGGAGTTCCCGTTGGCCGCGACCAAGCGCCGCACCTCGAAATCGGAAACGAGATCGGACGCCGCTTCAATCGCCTCTACGGCACCGAAGTTTTTCAAGACTATAAGTACATGATCCCGCAGGACGAGAACCGAGCCAAGGTGCCAGGGCTCGACATGCGCAAAATGTCGAAGTCGTACGACAACTGCATCTACCTGAGCGACAGCGAGGACGAAACTGCCGCCCACATCAAGAAAGCCTTTACCACTCCCACCAAGATAAAGAAAACTGATCCAGGTATCCCGGAAGGTTGCGCGGTCTGCCAATATCTAAAGCTCTACTCACCCGACTGGCAGAAGCAGTGGCAGGAAGACGTTGCCGGCGAGCGTGGATGTATGCAGAACAAAAAGGAATTGACGGAAATTCTGAACGAATACCTGCGTCCGATTCGGCAACGACGTGCTGAACTCGATGACGACACCATCGAGGACATTCTGCGCGGCGGCGCGCGTCGAGCGAGGGAAGTGGCGGGTCGGACTATGGAAGAAGTTCGGGCGGCAATGGGAATGCGGTAATCCATCGTGTCTGCACTTTCCCGATCGCGCTGCGGCTCGAACTGACGATTTTATTCTAACAGTGCGTCCACTGTTTTGTTAATTCTGCCAACATTAACATTGCGGTGCGTCCACTGTTTTGTTAATTCTGCCAACATTAATGTTGCAGTGCGTCCACTGTTTGTTTAAGTTTGTCAATATTAACGTTGCAGTGAGTGCGGTGCATGCATCATGTCCTCGTCATTCCGAGCAAGCCCTAGCGCGCCAAGGAACCTGATGCGAATAGTTCGTCATTCCGAGCAAGCACTAGCGCGCCCGAGGAACCTGACTGTAGCGGTGCATCGCTTACACTTCGACCACTGCTCCACACCCGGCAGCCTTTGAATAAACGAGAGCCAACTACGATCAGATCCCTCGTTCGATCCGAAGGACGGTCTCAAACTCGGGATGACGGTTTTGAATGAAGGTCGGCTCGAACTCAGGGTGACAAATCCCGAACGGCGGGTATAATCGTGCGATCTGCATAGACCGCTAACGCGGTCGAAGCGCGGGGGAAGTCCGGTGTGAATCCGGCGCTGTGCCGCAACGGTGATGAGTTTCCAACTCCAGCCCGAATGCCCGTTTGGC
>JAEVZK010000005.1 GCA_023392285.1 Armatimonadota bacterium
GAATTGATCGAGGCCCGCGAGGACTTCCAATTAGCGACGAATGAAGCCCAACGCAACATCGAGTTTGCCTTGCATGCTGCCAGGCGCTTCGATCAACTGTTCCAGGCAGTTCCTGTTGCATGCTACAGCTTCGACCGCGAAGGGTACATCCAAGAGTGGAATATGGCAGCAACTCTGCTTTATGGATTCAAACCGGAGGAGGTTGTGCTCAAGTCGCTTTTCCAAACGATTGTTCCCCCTGAGCGTGCAACCGAAGCCCGACGAGCCATGAGAGCCGTCCTGCAAGGTCGAACTTTCAACCACATTGAGTGGACCGACCGCAGCCGTGACGGCCGACAACTACAGGTGGTCGGGAATTCCTTTCCGCTCTACTCTCCCTCTGGGGAAATTGTCGGCGGAGTGAATGCCATCACAGATATTAGTGATCGAGCACTTGCGGAGCGGCTCATTCGGGATAGTCAGGCCTTTACGACCGCAATCCTAAGCGCCCATCCGTCGGTGACTTACATCTATGATCTTGTGGAGCGGAAGAATGTCTTCATGAATGAAGAGGGTCTCGCTTCGCTGGGATACACCAAGGAGGTTCTCGACAGGATCGGCGGCGACATCCTCGAAGACCTCATCCATCCGCAGGACACTCAAAGAGTTGAGGCCCACCACCGCGCATTTACGCTTGATCCAGCCCTTGCATCGGCAGAGTTAGAATATCGAATTCGGACTTTTTCGGGCACCTATCGTTGGATGAGATCGCGAGATGTCGCTTTCAAAAGAGACGACCATGGTCGGACGGTGCAAATCTTGGGGAGCGCACTTGATATTGATGAGCGAGTGAAAGAGCAAGCCAGAGTCAAGCAATACTCCGAAAATTTGGAGATTCAGGGACGACACCTCAGAGAACTCAATGAGACGCTGGCTCAACTCGCGATGACGGATGGTCTGACTGGCTTGCTGAACTCTCAAACTGCCCGCACCGAAATGCAGCTTCGCTTTAAGGATGCAAGCGAATACAGCTTGCTGGCGGTCCTAGACGTCGACCAATTCAAAGCGTGCAATGATGAATTCGGGCATCCACATGGTGACTCGATTCTCAAATCCCTGGCTCGCATTATGAAGACGATTTTGCCGCCCGATGCAATCCTCGGACGCTTTGGCGGTGAAGAATTCGGATTCTGGGTTCAACACGACGCGGCTGATCCCAATTATGCGGAGAGGCTGCGCAAAGCCGTGGAAGCATTCGAATGGACCAAACGTAAGGTCACGATCAGCGTCGGCTACGTTCACCCACACGATTTTGCAAGTTTCTCAGACGCACTGTTTCGAGCGGATGAAGTGCTCTATGAAGCGAAGCGCGCGGGGAAAAATCGCGCGCTTCATGGTGCCCCGCTTCGAGGGCGAAGAAGAGCTTCCTAGCTTCCCTTCTTCAGGCGATCGGCATACTTCTGCCGGAATTTGATCACTTTGGGCTGAATGATCGCGCTGCAGTAACCCGCGTTCATCGACATTTTCTCCGCGGCGGAAGCTTTCTCGAATTTATTGTAATAATCCTGATGGTATTCCTCCGCGCGAGTGTAGTTCTTTAGCGGTTCGAGCGTCGTTACGATCGGATCACTCCAGATCTTTTCTCTTTCGACGTCTGCAAGAACTTCCTTGGCAAGTTTTAGCTGCTCGTCGTTTTCATAGAAAATAACGGAGCGGTACTGCTCGCCGATATCGCCGCCCTGTTGGTTCTTAGTTGTGGGGTTATGGACGGTGAAGAAGATGTGCAGCAAATCACTCGCCGAAACCACGTTCGGATCGTAGGTGAGCTTCACGACTTCGGCAGCTCCGGTCGTGCCGCTGCAGACCTGCTCGTAATTCAGGTTGGGCCGATTGCCGCCAGCGTAACCGCTCTCGACGTTCGTCACACCTCTCAACTGCCGATACATGCCGTCTAGGCACCAGAAGCACCCGCCCCCAATGACAATACTCTTCTGCCCCGCTGGAGTCGCAGGAGACGCATGCTGCTCCTTATCCTTTTGCCCAAATCCTAATATGCTCAAACTTGCAATTCCCAGAGTTGCCGCAGCAACTACAATCACGTTCAATCCAGTCAATTTCGATCTAACCTCCGCTCGCACAACACAAGAGTGCAAATGGATCGTTCCACGGTGTTCTACGTTCTAGGTCTTCCGGTGAGCGCACTTCAAAAATGCGCCGTGGACATGCTGCCGGAAGGTGACAGAAACCTGGTGAATAACGTAGACTAGAGTGCAGTATGGCAGAGGGTTGGATCAGCGTCCGCAACGCGCGCGGCAATAATCTCCGAGGGGTTGATGTCCACATTCCTCTTGGGCTCTTTGTCTGCGTGACGGGTGTTTCAGGTTCAGGTAAGTCGACCCTCGTACAAGACACTCTCTATCCTCGCCTGATGTACGAAGTCTATGGCACGCGCACGGTCTGGGAACCACACGACAGCGTAGAGGGACTTGAACCGATTGATAAAGTCATCGACATTGATCAATCTCCGATCGGCCGCACGCCGCGATCCAATCCGGCGACCTACACCGGCACCTTCGATATGATTCGCGAGCTTTTTGCCCTGACTGCCGATGCGAAGATCCGCGGATATAAAAACGGCCGGTTCAGCTTCAATGTTAAGGGCGGACGCTGCGAAGCGTGCAAGGGAGATGGAGTGTTGAAGATCGAGATGGTCTTCTTGCCTGACGTCTACGTTCCATGCGAAGTGTGCAAAGGGAAACGGTACAACCGGGAAACGCTAGAAGTGCGTTATAAGGGCAAGAATATCAGCGAGGTCCTCGAAATGACGATCGACGATGCCTGCGAATTCTTTAAGCCCATTCCAAAGATCTATCGCAAGTTGCAGACTTTGCAGGAGGTGGGCCTCGGCTATATCCGAATGGGCCAACCAGCGACCACCCTCTCCGGCGGAGAGGCACAACGCATCAAGTTGGCTGCGGAATTGAGCAAACGTTCTACCGGGAACACGATTTACATCTTGGACGAGCCCACCACTGGACTTCACTTTGGCGATGTCTCGCGGCTGCTAAGAGTTCTGCACAAGCTCGTCGAACAAGGCAATACCGTTCTCGTCATTGAACACAATCTCGACGTGATCAAAACGGCGGATTGGCTGATCGACATGGGCCCGGAAGGAGGTTCTGGCGGCGGCCGAGTGGTTGGGATGGGTACTCCTGAAGAGATCGCCGCACTGCCGGATAGTCACACTGGCCAGTTCCTTCGCGATATTTTCGAACGAGAACATCAGATGGAACATCTCCGGGTTGCCAAGGTGGCAGAGACCAGGCGCGGTTATCGCGAAGCCGTCGTTTCAACCTGATTTGACACTGCGTCGCCCGTTATCAAGTCTGATGAAATGGTTCAGGTCGCATAGTGCCCTGTTGGCGCAGATCGCGGAATTGTCGCAGCAAGTAGAGCGATTGCGACGCAAAGTGGAGGAGTTGCAATCGGCGAAAGAACATGCCGAACGTCAGGCCGAGGATCGGCGGAAGGAGAAACAGACCCTTCGTAAAAAGCTGGTGGAGCACAAGAAAACCTTGAACTCACAGGCTCAGACAATCGCTCGCCTCCAAGATCGGCTAATGGAGCTCCGAGCTGAACTCGAACGCGTTGAGGTTCAGGCAAGAAACAGTCAGTAGAGGCCTTAGCCGATTCTAGTCCTGAACATTTGATCGGCCAAAGCTAAAAAGGTTCAGCAGGTTGACAATCTAATTTCTGCTCGTCTTGATATATGGCGGGTAGCGCCGTTCCCCTGACGTTGAGAAGTAATGTCATGAACTTCCTCCTAGGCGGGAGGGTTAAGCGACATCAGTTTCGAGACGCCCCCTGAACCTGACTTTGAATTTTGCAATCCATGCTAACAGGGGAGGTCTTCATGCGATTTTCATCTCAAATTTGCCGATTCAAATGGAGCGCGGATCTTTTCGGCGGATCATAGGTTAGGTGGAACTATCGAGGAGAGGCATGCTAACGGGTGCGCTTGCGACAGCTGCGGGCGCGGCACTGGGTGCTCCCGTGAGCAAAGAAGTTACGGGCACAAGCCGCGCGTTGCGGATTGCCTTTCTCACTGACGTTCATCTGGATACCAAGAAGAACTGCGCGGACGGTTTCGCGCGATGCTTACGCAAAATCGAGTCTCTAAAGGATCGTCCAAATTTCATTGTACAGGGGGGCGATGTGATCTACGACGCCCTCACTCGGGACGCCATCAGTGTGGACGCACAGTATGACTTGGCCCGCGATATTCTTAGAAGAAACACGAAGATGCGCGTGGAGCATGTGATCGGCAACCACGACATCTGGGGCTGGCTGCGCTCAGATGCTGGGACGATAAGGAGTGCGCCCCTTTATGGAAAAGCCTGGTGGCAAACCTGGAGCGATCAAGATCTGTACCGAAGCTTCGATGTCAGGGGCTGGCACTTCGTGATCCTCGATTCCATGATGCCGCACCCCCGCCACGGGTACATGGCCAAATTGGACCAAGCCCAGTTTGACTGGTTCAAGAATGATCTCGAAAACACCAAAACTTCGACCCCGGTGTGCGTCATTTCTCATGTACCGATCATCAGCACGTCGGCGCTTATGTTTGGCGACGGAGACCGGCGAGGCCGCTGGGAGGTCCCGAGTTGGCTCATGCACATCGATGCGCGACGCATCAAAGACTTGCTCAATCAACATAGAAATGTAAAACTTTGCTTGAGCGGACATGTTCATATGCATTCTCGCGCCGATTACAACGGGGTGAAGCACATCGGCTTTGGAGCCGTGTGCGGTGCCTGGTGGAAAGGGCCAATGCAGGAAACACCTCCTGGCTTCGGAGTGCTGGATCTGTTTAAGGATGGATCCTCGAAACATTACTATATCAGCTATTAGCAGCTAACTCGAGTCATCTACGAGGACGCCCAATTCTGGGAATCAGTTCGCCCATGCCTAGACGTGAAACTGCGAATAATCAGGCAAGCTCACCTAGTTCAAGTGGCGATGCTCACACGTCCGATCTTCAAAGGGAGGTTGGAAAGATGACCCGTTCATTGAAAAACTTACTTCTGCTCGGTGGCATTTTGGCGCCCATGGCGGCGTTGGGGCAGGCTCCTGCGGTGGCTCATTTCAAAGCTTACGCAGCCAAGGTACCCATGCATGTCGTTCAGATTGACCCCTCTCGCAAAGACGTGTTCATGGGCGTCATCACTCCCGCTTCCGGAGTTGGTGGCAAGGAATCGTGGAGTCGCTTGATCGATCGCTCCCACGCTGTGGCTGCGGTGACCGGGACTTATTTCGACACGAATAGTGGATTGCCCACGGGAACGATCGGATTTGGCGGTCAGGCACTCTACCAAGGAGCGATTGGGACCGCGTTCAGCTTTACGCCGTCGACTGGTGGCGCAATCAGCTGGGCCAAGCCATGGACCACTTTCGACTTCAAGGGTGCCGACATGTTTCTTCGCGCTGGACCGCGACTGCTAACCGCAGGCAAAACGACCCTTTGGCCCCGTGATGAAGGATTCAAGGATCCGGCGGTGTTTGCCAAGAAGCGCCGAACCGCAATCGCGATCACGAAAGCCGGAAAGGTCTTGTTGGTGACCGTTGCCAAAGAAGTTCGGCTGCGCGAATTGGCTGCGGCGCTAAAGGGAATCGGCGCCGTCGATGCGATGTGCCTGGATGGTGGATCATCAGCAGGCATGTGGTACCGCGGCAAGAGCTACCTCGTCCCTGGTAGACCGCTTAACAATCTGATCGTCGTTTACGAAACCAAAAAGGATTATCACCGCCTCATCGCGATGCGATGACATATGATCCCGTAAATTTGCGAGCTATCGAGGGGAAAATTTTCCCCTTTTTGAGAATAGCCTTATGTGATGGCAAAACGATCAAGGCTATTCTCCACTTGCGTTGCCGCAGCCGCTGCCAGTTTGGCGTGCGCGACACCTCCCCAGTACACGATCATCGATATCGGCCTCGTCAATACCGGTGACTCGGCTTCCCAGGGCTTTGGCATCTCAACGAACGGCATAGCGGTCGGCCGCTCCTTCGCTTCCTCTGGGACACAAGGCTTCAGTTGGACACAGAGCGGCGGCATCGTGGGATTGAGCAACTTTGCTGGACATGGATACGGAAGCGCGACCGCGGCAAATGACAACGGGCTCGTCGTAGGAATCGGGGCGCAAACCGCATTTGGCTCAGGTGCTGTTCCCTTGGTTTGGAATAACGGAGTGGTATCGGAATTGGCGCTTCCCACGGGAGAGACGGTTGGACGTGCTCAAGGAGTGAATAACAGCGGAACGATCGTAGGATCGACCGGAGGTGGTTCAACTCAGTTTGGCGCGATTTGGAACAACGGTGTCTACTCCAAGTTAGCGCAAACCACCAGCGGAGGAAGCTTTTTCGTAACTGCTTTCGGCATCAATGCAAGTGGGCTCGTGGTCGGCCAAGGTATCGATCCAAACAACGCCGCCCGCAACGTGGGCATGGTTTACGACTCCGCGACCAACACCACCTTCGAAGTCGGAAGTCTCGCCGGGATGAACGGCGCACTCGCGTTCAGTGTTAGCAACGCGGGCCATGTGGTGGGATCAGCGATGCTGAATCAAGGGTCGGGTACTCCGTTTATCTGGACTCAGGGCGGCGGCATGATGGCGATCCCGCTCGCAGTCGGAACGAGCCAGGGTAGCGCTCGCGGGGTCAATTCCTCCGGCTGGGTTGTGGGTAACGATTCCAGTGCCTTCTCTATTCCCTTCCTGTACGATGGAAATCAGACCTACCGCATCGGCGATCTGATTGTGAATGGAGGGGGTTGGGATCTCCTCTCCAACACGTCATCTTCGGCGCTTGGCATCAGCGATAACGGCATCATTACCGGAACTGGCGTGCTCAATGGAAACGTCCACGCATACGCGCTTGTCCCTGTTCCAGAGCCAGCGACTCTCGCCGGACTTGCGATCGGTGCACTCGCGCTTCTGCGCAAACGGAAGAAGGGCTAAACCTTGTTAATATCGGGCTCGCTGGTTCTTGACGCGAGCCCAATCTTTTCAGAGTGTCATAATTCTCTGACATGGCCTTCAAAGTAGCAGTCCTTCCCGGAGACGGTATCGGTCCCGAAGTCACGACTCAGGCAGTTCGTGTCCTGAAGGCGACCCCTCTCGAATTTACGTTTGAGGAAGCTCTTATTGGAGGGATCGCTTATGACGACAACGGCCACCCTCTGCCACAAAAGACTCTTGACTTGTGCCGTTCGGCAGACGCTATTCTTCTAGGAGCCGTGGGCGGTCCAAAGTGGGATTCGGTGCAGCCAGCGAACCTGCGTCCAGAAGTTGGCGCGCTCCTTCCGCTTCGATCCGAATTGAATTTGTTTGCAAACGTCCGACCGGCCAAGACGCTGCGACCGCTGCTCCAGGCATCGCCACTAAAAGGCAACGCAGGTCTCGTAGATCTGGTCGTCATGCGCGAGCTCACCGGAGGTATCTACTTTGGGCAACCTCGGGAGCGTCGGGAGAATGGTTCCGTAGCGATCGATACCTGCGTCTACTCGAGAAAAGAAGTCGAAAGGATCACCGAACAGGCTTTTACGATTGCTCGACAGCGGCGGCGGGAAATTGTGAGCGTCGACAAGGCAAATGTGCTAGAGACTTCGCGGCTGTGGCGAGAGGTCGTCTCGGAATATGCGACACAGAACCAGGACGTCAAGCTGACGCATATGTTGGTGGACAACTGCGCCATGCAACTTGTACGAAATCCGCAGCAGTTCGACGTCATCCTAACCGAGAATATGTTCGGTGACATCCTTAGTGACGAAGCGTCGATGATCACGGGATCATTGGGCCTTCTTCCGAGCGCGTCCTTGAGTGATCCTAAGAATGGAAACATTTTTGGACTATACGAACCCATCCATGGCTCAGCTCCGGATATTGCTGGCCAAGGCCGAGCCAACCCAATCGCTGCGATCCTCTCGGCAGCCATGCTGGTTCGTTACAGCTTGAAGGACGACCGGACCGCAGAAAGGATCGAAAACGCGGTCGAGGGCGTGCTTGAGAGTGGGTTGCGCACGGCGGATATCTTTGAGAACGGTACCCGCTTAGTCTCCACTCACGAGATGGGCGATGCGATCGTAACTGCCCTTCAAAAGTGAAATTCAGCATCGTCATCTGTAGTGCCGACGATGCGAAGTTCGAATCTGTGCGCGATCATCTAGAAGATCGATTCGCGTCCTTTTCAACGGAAATTTTAAGGATGCGCGATGCTGAATCCATGGCTGAAGGCTACTCGCGCGGATTAGCGGATTCCGTGGGTGAAAACGTCATCTTCTGCCACGACGACATCGAGCTACTGGAAGAGGACGCTGCGTCCTCCCTCGATGTCGCTTTGCAAGAACTGGATCTAGTGGGAATTGCCGGCACCGACTGGCTCTGCGGCCCGAAATGGATCGACGCGGGACCTCCGCACCTCTTTGGCCAAGTTGCCTACCCGAGCGTGAATGGCTTCACCGCCTGCATCTATGGAGCTCCGGCCCCCCATTTGGGAGGAATGCAAGCCCTAGACGGCGCGTTGCTCGCCTGGAGGCGGTCCGCCATCCTGCAGATCGGGTGGGATTGTGAGCGCTTTGATGGATTTCACTTCTACGATCTGGATAGCAGTTTTCGAGCTTTCCAAGCTGGGATGCGCGTTGGAATTGCCTGTAACTTGGGATTTCTCCACCAGTCTTCCGGAACCTACGACGAGAAATGGCGAATCTATGCAGACCGATTTTTGGAGAAGCACGCTTCTTCCCTGCTCCCGACTCCGGCTATCTTGAGGTCGCAATATGCGCAGGCAGAGGTCCGCACCAAAGTCGCCGTTGCTAAGATCATGCGGCCAAAATTCTGGACATTCGAATCAGACGCGACATAGCCTCGTCTGATCAACATGCGGTTTTCAGTTCTCTCGCTTTTCATCGCTACAGTCACCTTTGGTTCGGCCCAAACCGTCTCGAATGGGCTGTTGCCCGCGAAGCACATCCGAACGCTGAAGCGCCTTCAAATGAGGTGGCACGTACCCTCGTATCTGCCAATCGGAACGAGGTTCAAGAACTTTCGCATCGAGGACACTAAAAGCCGGGCGCAGACATGGGGTCAGATCACCTACGATAATCCAAAGTCGCGGAGCAGCCTCACCATCCAGTTCGCTTCGGATGGCTTGGGTGACATCTTCTTCACTGACCAGAACGGCGAGACCTACGAGCCGACATCGGGAATAAGCTTTAAGGCGAAGTTCGGCGCGGGCAGGCTGGAACAGGTCAAAAACAAGTACTTAGACGAAGTGGTCATGCAGTGGATGGAGTTGCCAGGAAAGGGCTATCCGAAGTTCATCAGTGCTATCGGACGCAACATGAGCTTGGGCGAGATGAAGAAGGTGGTTGAAAGCCTTCGTCCGGTCAAATAGCCGCCGAATAATGGCATCTCACTTCGTAGGCTTCGCCATCCTCATTAAGAACATGCACTTCCGAGGCCAAGGTGTTTTCGACACTGATATAGTTGAGGACGATGCTGCGGATGCCGACTCCTACTTTATGGAGCTGAAAACGGGTGTGTGGGTATGCGTCCATCCCCTTCTGAAAATATAGTCGCAGATTCTCCCTTCCAACGAGGAGTCCGCTAGGATCGCCGGTTAGCTTCTCAACGAAGGGCGAGTAGAAGTGTACGTCCTCCGTGTAATGGGCGACCAAAGACTCGGCGTCATGGTTATTCCAAGCTTCAATCCATTTTCGCGCATACTCATCTGCTGTTCGGTGATCCACTCCTAAAAGCATAGCCCAGCAGTCACAATAGATGCGTGTTCACAGTGGTTGGAGCGGGCTTCGCCGGGGTGGAAGCGGCTTGGGCGATTGCTGCGCAGGGCGAACAGGTCGAGCTGTTCGAAATGCGCCCGGTGCAGATGACGCCTGCACACACCACCGGCTACTTTGCGGAGCTCGTTTGCTCCAATTCGCTCAAATCGAAGCTACCAACGTCGCCTGCCGGTCAACTGAAGGCAGAGATGCGCGAACTCGGATCGATTGTCCTGGAAACCGCTCTTGCGCATGAAGTTCCTGCCGGCGAGGCCCTAGGAGTTGATCGCGATGCTTTCGGGCGCGCAATCACGCAGAAACTAGAGCAGCATCCTCTGATCCACGTGAGACGGGAGTCCTTTTCCCCAGACATGGCGAGCGAGCGCATCGGCCGGGGGGAAATGGTGATTCTGGCAACCGGCCCCCTCACGACCGACGATCTCGCCACTTGGCTTGCCCAAATCACTGGCAGGAGTCACCTGTACTTCTATGATGCGGTTTCGCCCACTGTCGATGCTTCGTCTCTCGATCGCTCCATCGTCTTCGCAGAATCACGATACGGAAAAGGCGAAGGTGACGACTACCTGAATTGTCCTTTTGACCGGGAAAGTTACGAACGCTTTGTGAAAGCTCTGGTCGAAGCCGAGAGAGCACCTATTCACGCCTTTGAAGCCGGAGGCAAACGGGACGCGGCGGAGGTTGAGCAAGAGGAGCTTTTCATCGAGAAGATCAAGTATTTCGCGGGCTGCACTCCCATCGAAGCGATCGCAGAAAAGGGGGCGCGCTCGTTAGCGTTTGGGAACTTTAAGCCGGTCGGCCTTACCGACCCTCGCACCGGCCGCCGACCGTGGGCGGCTCTCCAGCTTCGGCCGGAAAATCGCGAAAAGAGTCTGTACTCGCTCGTCGCCTGTCAAACGCGGTTGAAGTGGGGAGAACAGCGCCGGGTCTTCAGGATGGTTCCGGGATTGGAGCATGCCGAATTTGTCCGTTACGGAGTGATCCACCGAAACACCTATATCGAAGCACCCAAAGTTCTTGAGCCTTGGCTTGAGATGCGCGACGTGCCGGGCCTTTTTCTTGCTGGCCAGCTAACCGGTGTCGAAGGCTACGTTGAATCCGCCGCTATAGGAATTTACGCGGGTCTCGCAGCGCTTCGCCGAAAGCGCGGTCTCGACCCGAGCGTGCCTGAACGGCATTCCGCCTACGGCTCTTTGATCGCTCATCTACAGGACGAGACTCCTCGAGAATTCTCGCCCATGAACATTAATTGGGGTCTGTTTCCGCAGCCTGATTTGGAAACCCGCGATAAAGGCCTGCGCAGAAGCATGCAACTTGAAGCTGCCCGGGCTAGTTTCAATCGATGGAAACAGCAATTGCTGGTCCTTGGCTAAGGACTTGGCTGCTCGATGTTCGGCGATGGTTTCGCGGGATTGCTTTTGGGCGACGACTTCTTGAAAAATAGCTGAATCGCCACAAAAAATATGAACACGGCAAAGATTCTGCGCATCGTCGCTTCGCTGAGGTGAAGCGCCAGCTGAGAACCGCCTAGGGCACCGAAAAAGAAGCCTAGTGCCACCCACAGCCCGGTCACCACGTGGATTTGTCCAGCTCGCCAATAGCTCCATACAGCCAGCAACCCGATCGGAAGAAGCAAGATAAGGAGTGATGTGCCTTGAGCTTCTTTCTGAGTCATTTGTAGAAAATAGATGCAGCTTGGCACGATGATGATGCCCCCGCCGACTCCGAACAATCCCCCAAACATTCCTGCACAGAGCCCGATCACGATCGGTATTAAAATCGCCATAACGCAAGAGTAACCGTTTTGCAAGCTATCTGACAGAGCGTCAGGTCAAAAGATCGGCGGTATGCTCTGCCTTGTTATTGGCAGAAGTGAGCCGAAAACTACAGGAGAACGGAAAGAACTTTGCACTTTTCAATCGGCGTTTTCCTCATTGGACTTTTCGTCGGTTATGTAAGCGGATTGTTCGGCAAAGGTGGCAGCGCCATTGCCACCCCGCTTCTTCAACTGATTGGCGTCCCGCCATTCTTCGCGATTGTGTCGCCCCTTCCGGCGACGATTCCGGGCACCCTCGTCGCCTCGATCGCTTACTTCAAATCGGGCTTTTACGACAAAGGCGTCGTCCTCTGTGGCATCCTAGCTGGCGTTCCCTCTACTGTACTGGGGGCATGGCTGAGCAAATTCATCAAGGGAGGCCCCTTGCTCATCGCGAGCAACCTCATCTTGATTGGTCTTGGTATTTCTTTTTTGCTTCACAAGCAACCTGAACCCGTGAACGGTCCCGAGCAAACGGAGCGGAAGCCAGCAAATCAAAAGCTTGCCATCGCAGTTGCGATCTTCGTCGGTCTTATCTCGGGCATGCTCGCCAACTCAGGAGGCTTTCTGCTTGCGCCGCTCTACAACAAGATTTTGAAGCTGCCGCTAAAATCGGCCTTCGCGTGCTCGCTACTCGTCTCTGCGGCTCTGGCACTGCCGGGAACACTCGTTCATGTCTTACTTGGGCATGTCGACTGGAGCCTTGTGCTCACTTTCGGATTGGGCTCCGTACCGCTCGCCTATCTTGGCGCTCGCACTTCCATTCGAATGACAGTGGAGCGCCTGGAACTAGCGTTTGGCTTCATGCTCGTTTTGATCGGATTGTGGGCAACTGTCGAGGCCGCATACCACTTCACCGGATAAGAGCAGAACCGACCGCTACTTCTTGTCGAAAACGCGATTGAGATAGTTTGCCAGCCTAAGACCTCCGAGGACCACTTGCCGCTTGACGATTTCGATCTGGCGAGCCTGGTACTCCGGTGTGGGCTTGGATTCCTGCTTAATACCCGGGTAAACGTCGGCCTTCGCGATGTTCCAGCCTTCCTCTACCCACGCCACTGGCTCAAGGTTGGAGGAGAGGAGGGGATCGATTTTGGGTTCCAGTTCTGCGATCCAGGCTGCTGAAATAACGGCGGGGTCGGTATCTAACCCGCTCGTGAATTGCTTGTCAGCCAAGATGGCGTGATCGACTCCCGAATCCCAATAGCTGTGGAGATTGATCTTATCTTTCCCATTGGGCCGAGTAATGCCGAGGCGAATCCCATTTCCACCTTCGTCTCCATCGGGACCAACGTCAAAGTTGCTCACGCAGTGAAGGGGCTGGTGGAGATCGCCGAATATGTGTTCAATCCAATACAGGCTGTACACCTCATCCAACTTGTTTGGTGCCCGTTTTTCGGACTCCTGCTCAAGCAGATACTTCTGCAGGTCAAGAGCGCGGATGGCGTTAGACTCACGAGCAGGCTTTGGCTTGTTGCTCCCAGTCGCGATGGGCATGTCGTAGTAATGCCAGGTTTTGCAACGGACCTCCTCATGAGGATCACCCTCTTTAGGAATATTGATCCCAGGCGAATCGATATTGTCCTTGGTTATCCGCTCCTCAAAGAGCTTGCTCTTTCCATATTTCTGGGAATCGGCCCACGTAGCAGCATTGTCAAAAACGGGCCGCACCACCTTTTCGAGATACTCCTCGCTGTAATCTCCAGAAGGAACGGCAAAGACAATGTCGCGCCCGCGATCGGTCACTGTGTCGCCGGCAAGAAGGATTCTCGCAATTGCCTGCTTTGATTTCGGTGTGAGCTTTGACCAGGCGATGTCGGCGACCTGCCGATGACCGATCGCATTCCATGCGAATGCAGATGAGCCGAGAGTGGTGGCCGCGAGGAGGGCAAAAAGAGGTCGAATCATTCCTTAAGGATACCAATTGGAATGCCTCCTGGGGATCGTTACCCTTGCCGCCTAAATATTCGGGGAACGGGTTTGGGTTTCGCCGATCAGAAAGATTGCAAAGGCGGCTGCGGCAATGTCGATTACCTGAAGAATAACCATCACGAGGCCAAGAACACCCGCGAAGAGGGTTCCCAGCACCGCGCCAGCCAGGCCGAAGAGGCCAAAAATAATCTTCAGTCCCGCAAGGAAATTTGCAACTCCGCGAGCGACTTCCAGGTGAAGAACTAATCCAAGTCCAACCAGGAAAGTGAACAAGCCGATCGCGATGCCAAGGTACGAGAACAAGGCGAAAGCGCCTAGATCCACCTTGCTCGGATGCATCAAGGGATACACTCCTTGACCAATCGCAAGCATCCCGTTGATCATCCAATACGCGGCCAGGGCGTAGTAAGCGGGCCAAATCCAGCCGGATTTATCAATTTTCTTGGCGGACACCACTGTTATTGGGCGAGCCACCTTCTTGACATCCGTACCGCAGAACTGACACTTTTGCGCCCAGTCTGGGAGGGAATTATTGCACTTCGGGCACGAAATCACGATGGAAGTAGTCTATCACGAGTCGTGTGTTTGTCTTTCGATATCGACGTAAGGCTGTATCAGTTTTGAAGAGCATCGATCTCAAAGAGTAGCGAAGATGCTGTCCAAATGAAAAAGCCTCACCGAAGTGAGGCTTTTCTAAAGGTTATCTATCCGGGCAACGCGCTTATCTCCCAGGACCCTGCGGACCAAGTACTTCCGCCGCTGAGGAGCTTAACTGCCGTGTTCGGGATGGGAACGGGTGTTTCCTCCTCGCTATGGCCACCCGAATAGAAATCGAGCAGCGCCAAAGCGCTTTGAAAGTTGCACAATTCAGAGATTCCGTAGCTAAACAATCTATATCGAGCACTCGATAAAGCCTAGTCAATTAAGCCCTCGACCACTTAGTATCGCTCACCTTAATACATTACTGCACTTACAGCTGCGACCTATCAAACCGGTAGTCTTCCGGGGGTCTTACTCATATGATGGGAAATCTTATCTTGAGGTGGGCTTGGCGCTTAGATGCTTTCAGCGCTTATCCCTGCCCGACGTGGCTACCCAGCGTATGCTCCTGGCGGAACAACTGGTACACCAGAGGTCGGTTCACTCCGGTCCTCTCGTACTAAGAGCGACTCCTCTCAAATTTCCTGCGTGCGTAGTGGATAGGGACCGAACTGGCTCACGCCGTTCTGAACCCAGCTCGCGTGCCTCTTTAATCCGTGAACTCCGGAACCCTTGGGACCGTGTACAGCCCCAGGATGAGACGAGCCGACATCGAGGTGCCAAACCATGCCGTCGCTGTGAGCGCTCGGGCAAGATCAGCCTGTTATCCCCGGGGTAGCTTATATCCGATGAACCCTGGCGTGCCCACGCACCACCAGAGGGTCACTTAGCTCGACTTTCGTCCCTGCTCGACTTGTTTGTCTCGCAGTCAATCACACTCTATACCTATACGCTCAACGGCTGATTTCCAACCAGCCTGAGTGTAACTTTAGGCGCCTCCGTTACCTTTTGGGAGGCGACCGCCCCAGTCAAACTACCCGCCAGTCATTGTCTTGTAACCGGATCAGGGCCACAGTTAGTAAACCAGATGCAGAAGGGTGGTGTTCCATTGGTGCTTACGCTCCCACCTACGCTCTACATCTACATCCAATTTACAATGACAGGGTGTAGTAAAGCTCCACGGGGTCTTTCCGTCCTACTACGCATAGCCCGCATCTTCACGGGCGCTACAATTTCACCGAGCTTCTCGTTGAGACAGTTCCCAAGTCGTTACGCCTTTCATGCGGGTCGGTATTTAGCCGACAAGGAATTTCGCTACCTTAGGACCGTTAGAGTTACGGCCGCCATTCACCAGGGCTTCAATTCGATGCTTCGGGTTGCCCCTGACATCTCCTATTAACCGGCTGGCATTGGGCAGGCGTCAGCCCCTATACTTCGGTTTTCACCTTAGCAGAGACCTGTGTTTTTGGTAAACAGTCGCCTGGGATGCTTCGCTGCGGCCCCTTGCGGGGCGCCCCTTATCGCGAACTTACGGGGCCCATTTGCCTAGTTCCTTAACGAGAGTTCTCTCGAACGCCTTAGTCTCCTCGACTCACCTACCTGTGTCGGTTTGCAGTACGGTCAGAAATACGGTATTGCTGTGGAGCTTTTCTCGGCCCCCCTCAATCTCAGTTCCTTCACCCCGAAGGGATTCGTTCCCCGGCTTCAGCCTTTCCCTCACTCTCTCAAGTGAGCCAGCCTAAGCCTAGCCCGCAACTACCAACAGTGCGGGATGAGATATTGAGAAGCGTCCTTCCATTGCCCGTATCCTGGGTCCGGAATTTCGACCGGATGTCCATCGGCTACGCCTTCTGGCCTTGCCTTAGGGACCGCCTAACCTCCGTCTGACGAACATAGCCGGAGAAACCTTAGGTTTTCGGCGTACAGGATTCTCACCTGTATTATCGCTACTTATGCCTGCATTCTCACTCGTGTACGCTCCACCTGTGCTTACGCTCAAACTTCACTGCTGTACACGACGCTCCCCTACCGATCGTATAAATACGATCCCGAAGCTTCGGGAGTGTGCTTTAGCCCCCTTACATTATCCGCGCAAGATCACATTCGGCCAGTAAGCTGTTACGCACTTTTTAAAGGGTGGCTGCTTCCAAGCCAACCTCCTGGCTGTTTACGCGATCTCACATCGTTTCACACTTAGCACACGTTTAGGGCCCTTAGCTGTCGATCTGGACTATTTTCCTTTTGACGATGGATCTTATCACTCACCGTCTCACTGCCTTGCTTAATTCAATGGTATTCGGAGTTTGGTTGGGTTCGGTAAGCGGGTAAGCCCCCTAGCCCATTCAGTGCTCTACCCCCAAAGAACATACAAGACGCTGCACCCAAATGCATTTCGGGGAGAACCAGCTATCTCTGCGTTCGATTGGCATTTCACCGGACTAACCACAGCTCATCCCGAGACTTTTCAACGTCAATGAGTTCGGCCCTCCATGGTGTGTTACCACCACTTCAGCCTGGCCATGGCTAGATCACGCAGTTTCGGGTCTGCTTGCACTGACTTGACGCCTTATTCAGACTCGGTTTCCCTCCGGCTCCACGTCTTAAACGCTTAACCTTGCCAATACAAGCAACTCGCAGGCTCATTCTGCAAAAGGCACGCCATCACACTTGATCGGATTGCTCCGAACATGGTGCTTTGACTGTTTGTGGGTTGCGCGATTTCAGGTTCTATTTCACTCCCCTACCCGGGGTTCTTTTCACCTTTCCCTCACGGTACTGGATGCACTATCGGTGATGAATTGTATTTAGCCTTACGCAGTGGTCTGCGCAGATTCACACGGGGTTCCACGTGCTCCGTGCTACTCAGGTACCACTTGAATTCGATTGGGTTTTAACATACGGGGCTGTCACCCTCTATGGCGGTTCGTTCCAGAACTCTTCCGTTAACTTACTCGATCTTCTTTTCTAAACCTCCTTAACGGAGGCAGTCCACCCATCTAAACCGTCACGAGGTTTAACCCCGCTACGAATAAAGATCGGCATTCAACCTCTGTTAAAGAGGCTTAGTAGTGGCCCTACAACCCCAATTAGCAAGCTAATTGGTTTGGGCTCTTCCGCGTTCGCTCGCCGCTACTTGCAGAATCTCTTCGATTTCTTTTCCTCTGCTTACTTAGATGTTTCAGTTCAGCAGGTTCCCTCCTCACAGACTATGTATTCATCTGTGGGTCACCAGGCATTACCCTGATGGGGTTTCCCCATTCGGACACACTAGGATCAAAGCTCTTGTGCAGCTCCCCTAGCCGTTTCGCCGCTATCGCGTCCTTCTTCGGCAACTCATCCCTAGGCATTCGTCGCGCACCCTCTTAAGCTTATTTTTGACCTTGGCTTTATCGAGTGTTCGATATAAATTGCTTTTCTACGTTATCTCTTCTCTATGCAACTGTCAAAGAACTCTTTCGCTGTCCACTGGCTGTTCAGTCCAGCGGCAAGAGAAAATGATACCAGCGGGAACCATGGGTGTCAACCCTTTCCCGAAATTTCTCCGAAAATTGTTTCCGATCTATCTTTAGGACCGGCACTCTTAGAGCTATCGGCATCTCGGAAGACATTTCTTAGGCTCAACTGGTGACTTTACCTGCACAACTAGTGCATCACCGGATCGCCAAGAAGAAGCTGAATCTGGTTGATCTGGCCGAGGTGATAAACCATGTTCCAATAGTGAAGCGCCAGCACATCTGCCATCGTGCTGGAACCGCTGCCAAAAGGAAGCGTCACCTCGTCCTCGAGCTTTCCTTCGGGAAACGCCAGTATCGCCTGACACAACTGTCCCGTCGATTGCCGCGCTTCTTCAACACATTCCCTCACCGCTTGCAGCTTTTTCCGAAACTTGGTGTGCTCCTTGCGAGTTTCGTCGTTGAACACCGGAACTAAACCCGACTCGATGACCGGAATGAACCATGTGGCGGAGGTGGCGATTTCCTGCATTTGATGCAGGGTTGATCGCGCGTGCGCGCCTGGAGCCCAATCGGATTTGCTCTCCGGCACTGCTTCTGCGGCCCTACAGATGTCATCGAGAGCCTTCTGGGTTAGCTTTACAATCTGGTCCTGGTAACGCATGATGGAGGGTGGTCCTGGGTTGACAGTCTTGACCTTCTTTCTCGTTTGACGGGAAAGGGAAACGTGTGTCTCGCTAGCCGTCAACTCAGAAGATGCTCAGGCCGGCCTTTTTCCAGTCATCCAAGAACCGCGTCAGCCCACTGTCAGTCAAGGGATGCTTAAACAGCATTTGCATGATCTTGAACGGCATAGTCGCAATGTGCGCACCCGCGTTGATCGCTTGAACGACGTGAAGTGGATGGCGAACGCTGGCGACAAGCACTTCCGAATCGTAGCCGTATGTATTGACCATCTCTACGGTCTCGGCCACCGCCACCATTCCATCACCGCTGATGTCATCCACGCGGCCAACAAAGTTGCTAATAAAAGTGGCTCCAGCCTTGGCAGCAAGTAGAGCTTGCGAGACCGTGAACACGAGCGTCACGTTCGTTTTGACGCCCCTGTCACTCAGCGTCTTCACCAGCGATACGCCGGGTTCGATCAAGGGCACTTTCACCACGATGTTCGGATGCCAACTGGAGATTTCAGTTGCCTCTTTAAGCATGGTCTCGTAGTCGGTCGCAACGACTTCTGCGCTGATTTCTCCGTTAGGCACGAGCTCGCAGATTTTAAGAACAGTTTCTTTGAAGCCCTTGCCGCTCTTGGCGATCAAAGACGGATTGGTCGTGACCCCATCCAGGATTCCCCAATCAGCAGCTTGCTTGACTTCATTGACGTCGCCGGTATCGACAAATAGCTTCATAGCAGGAGTTTACTATTAGTCGCTCAGCAGTTGGCGATTAAGGAGTGGTGGGCCCGGTGGGGATCGAACCCACGACCCAGCGGTTATGAGCCGCTTGCTCTAACCCCTGAGCTACAGGCCCACTCGAAGCAAATAGGGTACCCGTCGAACTAAGCGGTTTTTGTCTTTGGAACCGCGTATTGCTCGATGTGTTTTAGGCAGCATGCTCGCACGCGGGCTCGAATCCGGTTGATGAATTCCGCCCGCTGAGTCACGCCGACAGCCCCTCGGGCATCCAGAAGGTTAAAGGTATGGCTTGCCCGCAGAGCAAGATCGAGGGCAGGATAGACGAGTGCATTCGGTCTACCTTCCATCGGCTTCCCTTCTGATGGATCGGTGGTCATGATGTCGAGCTTTTCGTTCCAGAACACTGGCATCTCGATCGTGCGCTTCGATTCCGCCTCATACATATCGAAGAGCTTAAACAGCATCTCCGTATCAGCGACCTCGAAATTGTAGACGTTGTTTTGCATCTCCAGGCTGTACTCGGCCTGTTTATAGGTTAAATTGTCGCTCCAGTCGAGATCTGTCCAAAAGGAGGCCTTGTTATCGCGCATGAGGCAGAGGCGTTCCGGCCCGTAGGTGATCTCGGCGCAAACTGGGTTGCATTCGATACCGCCCATCTGTTGGAAAAAAGTGAACTGACTAATCTCCGCGCCATCGATCCAGACCTCCCAGCCGACGCCGCTAGCCCCCGCCGCCTGGCTCTCCCAGTCATCCTCGACAAGGCGGACGTCGTGCCTCGAAGTATCAAATCCCAGCGCATCTAACGATCCCATGTAGAGGTCGACAATATTCTCGGGTGAAGGCTTTAAGATCACCTGATACTGGTAGTAGCGCTGGCTGCGCATGGGATTACGCGTGTAGCGGCCATCTGCTGGGCGACGACTGGGCTGCACATACGCGACGTTCCAAGGTTCAGGGCCAAGAACCCTGAGAGTAGTCGCCGGATGCATAGTTCCGGCGCCGACTTCCATGTCATACGGTTGAAGGATGGCGCAGCCTTGACCCGCCCAGTAATCGTTCAGGCGGAAAATCATCTCCTGCATCGTCATGGCAGGTAGGTTACCTGCGAGGTCTGCGATTGCCTAACCACCAGATCAAGAAGATCAGGATGGCGAACGCAGGGACAAATTTCAAAGACTCGGGAGGACCGCTTCCCTCGACCGGAGATTCGGGAACATGTGCGGACTGGGCTGGCTGGCCAGTTTGCCGTTGTGGCTGTTGCATTCTGGAGCGACTAGCGGACTCGCTCTCGGGCCGCTTGCCTTTCGCTTCTTCCTCACGTTTTTGGGCATGTCGGCTCACCGTTCCCTCAGCCGACTTGTCTTTGAAAGCCTCTTCAGCCATTGCATTTGCCGAGGCTGGCGTCGATGAGACAGCGACCCCTTCTGGAGCCGATTCCTTCATTCGTTTCGCTACGCTTCTGTCGGGTTGGAGAAGTGGAAAGAAAATGATGAAGAATAGAACCGACACACCCATCGCAAACACCCACGCGTACCGAAGGGCGAAGCTAGGGCGCGAATTCAACTTCGCGACGGCTTTCAAGGTTCGTTCCAGACCGACCGGAATCGGCTGCACCACTTGCGAGCGGATTGCGTCCGAGATCGCTTCGATTGCGGCTAATTCCGCTCGCAGGTTAGCATCGCTCGCCAGCGCCTCCTCGAGTTCTCTGCGGCGCTCCAACGGGAGTTCTCCGTCGATATAAGCTTTCAGGTCTTCGCGCCAGTCCGTCATGTTTCCACCTGAAAACTCCTGAGGCTTCTTCGCAAGTTAGCAAACGCATGATGCAGGCGAGATTTCACCGTTCCTACTGGCACACCGATGATGGACGCGGCTTCTTCATAGTTGAGGCCTTCAACCTCGTGCAGGAGCACGACCTCCCGGTGCTCAGCAGATAATTTGTCCAGCGCATCCTGAAGAGAGTGTCGATCGATGAGCTGAGATTCTAGCGGTCCCGCCTCGGAGATGTCTTGCAACTCGATTGGTAACTCAAATTTTTTCGATCTGCTCATTTTTCGACACTCGTTGTTCGCGATTCCCAGCAACCAGGTGCGCAAGGTCGAATCCCCTCGGAAGTTCTTCAAAACTCGTTGCGCGGTAATAAAAGTCTCCTGCGATGCGTCCGCAGCGGCCTGGATTCCAACCCGACGCGCACAGAACCGATACACGATCTCGTAGTGATCGCGTACGATTGAGGCGATATCAAGGTTGGCCGCCATGTTTACCGTTCGAACGCCTTTTAAACGCTCTGGAAAGTTGGTGTCAGGACGTACCCCAGCCGTTCAAAAGACTTTTTAATTTTGACGGTTGCGTCAAAATAGCAGTGTGGAAGCCTTCAACACCCATACCGGTAAGATCGCCGTGGTGCCGGATGACAACATCGATACCGACCGGATCATTCCTGCCCGGTTCCTTTCCCGAGTCAGCCGATCCGGATATGGGGAGCTGTTGTTTGCCGACGTCCGCGGACCTAGTTTCCCTCTCGATCAGCCTGAAGCTTCCGGTGCCACTATTTTGGTGGTCGGCACCAACTTTGGCTGCGGATCATCACGGGAACACGCGGTCTGGGCGATTCAACAAGCGGGATTTCGAGCCGTAATCGCCAAGCGGACCCCGGACTCGGCTGCGTACAGCGATATTTTTCGGCAGAACTCGGCGAACTGCGGCCTGTTGCTCGTTGAACTGGAACCAGACGCACATCAGAAGCTTGCTGATGCTGGCAGCGGAGCGGAGGCTACGGTCGATCTCCCCAACCAAACCGCTCAGATTGGCGGAGAAACGTTCCCGTTTGAAATTAACGAAGTGACGAAGCAGGCGATCGTGCAAGGTCTAGATCTCATCGGGACGACTTTGATTTACAATGACGCTATCGATCAATTCGAAAAGGCCTCTGACACATTCATTCCCTCAAGATGAAATCCTTTCTTTTTCTACTCGCCATTGCGGCCTTATGGGGTTGCTCGCCCGCCAATCCAGATGGGCCGACTACCCCGCCCTCAACCTCGGCATCGGACGCGGGCACCTCAACTCAGCCGGTCTCAAATCCAGCAGATGGGGGCACTTCGAAGGATTCTCCCTCCGACCGAACTTCTACGACGGCTACTTCCGAAGACCAAAGTAAGAAAAACGACATCCCAAACCGAGTTTTTCAACTTCGTGACCTCGCCGTCACCACCATCATGTCGAAATCGCATGCGATCAAGGCTTGGGTCATGGACACCCCCGCGAAGCGTGAAGAAGGCATGATGTGGCTCAAAGCGAATGACGTGAAAGACGATCAGGGGATGCTGTTTGTGTTTCCCAATGAGGATCCAAACATGGGATTTTGGATGGACAACACCATTCTCGCTCTTGATATCATTTTTATCGACAAAAATCGAAAAGTGCTCAACATACAAAAAGGCAAGCCATTCGATCAAACAAATTTGCCTTCGGCGGGTCCGGCCATGTTCGTGTTGGAACTGAAACAAGGCATGGCGGCTAAGTTCGAGATCAAACCGGGAGATACTCTCAAGTGGCCGGAAACGATCAAAGCAGAAAATTAAACCGTCCTTCATTCGTGAAGATTGCACTTCTGCTTGTAGTCGCCGCGATCAGCGCTTCAGCTTTGAGCCAATCGCCACTTGGCGATGTGGTCCTTTCTAGCGATAAGGCATTTAAGCTGATGCCTCCAAGGGCTTTTGCGAACGGGACAGCGCACGGCCTGCAGTGGTCTTCCGACGGCAAATATGTGATGGTGGTGCAAGACAACGTCGTGACTGCATCGGGTTCCCCTTGGAAAGCCACCGACTCCTCCAACCAAGAAATCGTTGTTTACAGCGCCAAAAGAGGGCAGGCGAAATCGCTCTTCACCACCAAGAGCAGATCCACGGCAATTAAACGAACTTCTTGGATTTACAATTCGACAACCATCTTGGCAGAGGTGGAGGATAGCGTTAAACCAACTGCCGACGCACCGTCAACACTCGTTCGGCATATCTATTCGATTGATGCAGCAAGCGGAAGCTACTCAGAAATTGCCCGTGCGGAGGGTAACGACGAGGAAGTTGGCTTTGAAACCGCCCCCGAGTTCGAGGGGGCTCTCCTCACGCTTCACAAAATCCTCCCAGCAGCCGCACCTGGCACTCCAATGGAAGTGAAAATGGATTATGTGATCCTGAAATCGAATGGCAAGCCTGCAGGCACGCCGAGCGACATGAAGAACGCATACTTCAACTACTGGGCTGAAGATGGAACCACAGCGGTGTTTCAGCGATGGGAACAGCGGCAAATGAAGGTGTTCCTGCTCAATTTGAGGACTGGTTCATTCAAAGAAACAGACGCTCCATTAGATAACATCGTGCCGGCGGCGGCCCTCGGCGGTTCAAATCCCCAACCCGCCGGTCCCAACCTTCTAAAGCGGTATCGCCTCAAAGATCCAAAGTTGCCGGTCCACCTCCAATTGGGAGCCGCGATCGCGAAGGCACCCCCAACTTCCAGGAACCTGAAGCCTCTCTTTCTAGCTTCAGACATAGAAACTGAACCAAGGGCGCTCGTGGTGGGCGATTTTAATGAAGCTGACTTGGCACCAGACGGAAGTGCCGTCGCATATATCACACAAGGCCTCGCAGTGGTTCGCCCGATCTCCACCGCGGATCGCTCTGCCTACGAACAAGCGCTGAAAGCTGAGGAGAAGACCCGACTCCTTTCTCAAGCCAAGCAGGTGGCAGTCGCGATTCTAATTCACTCGGCAGACAACGACGACAATTTGATCAGCAACAAGGTCGATGTCGCGCACGAGTTGGAGCCATATGTAAGGAACAAATCCCTGTTGGAAGGTCTGGTTTACACATTTTCCGGTGGCAGTGCGAGCGACATTGCCGCTCCTGCTGAAACCGAACTCGGCTACGTTCCGGGAGCAGGTGGAAGGGCAGTCATTTATGCAGATGGACACGTTGTCTGGAAAGACGACAAATAAGAGATTGAACTGAAATCGGATCGTTTGCGGAACTCCTTTATAGTTTCATTGGCTCTATTTGAAACAGTTCTCGCTCACCAACAGTCAGAAAAAATGCATGAACCGAGCATGGACGTTTATGCGAAAAGGAGAGCAACAAATGTTAAGGTGGGCAGTAGTATTTCTAGTCGTAGCCATTGTCGCAGCACTGCTGGGATTTGGCGGAATCGCTGGAGCAGCAAGCTCGATTGCATTAATCCTATTCTGGGTTTTCCTTGCAATCACAGTTGTATTGTTCCTGATCGGCCTCTTGGGTGGCCCGGCGCGGGTTCCCTAGATCGGCACAAAGTAAAAATAGAAAGAGTTCGCGAGAAATCGCGAACTCTTTTTATTTTTTAGCAACGCACCCTTTAAGTTTCTTGTATTATTTGCCGTATGGGCAAAGAAAAATTAAACAAACTGCTTACGCGAGACCCTGTTTCGGGCGGACCGCTCTTCATCAGCGAGTTGACGTCCGAGGATTCTGGTATTCGGATCAAAGGGAGATTTGCGATACCCTTCTATGCTTGTCTGGACGATGAGCAAAATCGGTTCTTGGAAGTGTTTCTGCGAAGCCGGGGCATGCTCAACTCTGTCGAGCGTGAGCTCGGGATCAGCTATCCGACCGTCAAGTCAAGACTCGATGGACTTCTCGAGACCCTAGGGCTCACGCCCTACAAGGAGGATGCTGCCAAGAAGGACAAAGCTGCGGAAAGGAAGGCAAAAATTTTGGACCAGTTGGAGAACGGCGAAATATCGGCTGAAGAAGCCAAGGCGAAGCTCAAGGAGGGCTCACGATGAAAGACGAAGTCAAGAGAATTTTGAAGTTGGTCCAAGAAGGCAAGCTCAGCGCAGAAGATGCGGCGGAATTGATCGAAGCTTTCGAAAATGGCCCCAGCCCGTCCACATCGGCAGAAGAATCCCCTGAACCCCCAGGTTCGACGCCGCCTCCTCCGCCTCCGAATGCCGGTGGCACCTCTTCAGATGGCATGAAGGATCCGCTTCGGAACCTCGTGGAAGCCATCGAGAAGCTGGGAAAAGATGCCGCAAACAGCGTGAACTGGCAAGAAGTTGCGAAGCAGGCGCGCGAGAGTGCCTCTAAAGCGGGCGAAACGATCAAGCAAGGATTCGAATCCGTCACGAAGGGCGGTGGTTTCGGAGGGTTCTTTGGCAATTCCGAATCGAGGGACGTCAGTCTTCCGCTTGCCGTTCCTGAGGGCAAGACGCTGCGTATTGAGAACCCGTGCGGGAACGTGAAAGTCACGTGCGGTGCTTCGCTCGGCCAAGTCAACGCTCGTGCCCAGTTCAGAGGTATTGGCGAGGAAGCTCGAGCCAAAGCAGACGCCTACACCGTAATCATCGAAGAAAGCGACACTGCCGTGACGATTCGTCAGCCCGACGTCCCCGGACTATCGGTCGATCTCGAGGTGAGCATTCCGAATAAATGCCATGTGGACATACGGTCCCAATCTGGCAACGTGGTGCTCGAAGAAACCAGGGCAAACTGCCGCGTCCACACCAAATCCGGTGATTGCCAGATTCGTGGGGCCAACGGCCAGGTCGAAGTGAACGGTCTCAGCGGAAACATAACTGTCGAAGACAGCACGGCGACAAGCTGTTCCATCGAAAATAAATCGGGCAATATCATCCTGCGCCGAGTCGTTGGCAACGCGAATATCCGGACGGCGAGCGGTGACACAACCTTAAACGATTGCGAGATGAAGTCGCTGGCCTTGGACGGAATTTCTGGTGACATCCACGTGGACCTGCGCAGTCCTGTTACTCATGCGGTAAGTCTTCGCACCGTCAGTGGAAACGTATCGATCGCGGTGCCAGATGGTTCCGACTGCCGCGTGGGACTGAAGGCTCTCCGGGGCCATGTGTCGTGCGGCATTCCACTCGTCGACGAAGCTCGAGCAGAGGGACAGGTGACCGGGAAACTCGGCGAGGGCAAAGGAACCCTAGACGTCAGTGCGGTGAGCGGAGATATTAAAGTGGAAATGCACGTCTACTCCTAGGCGAGCACTTCAGAGCCCCTGCCGATTCTCAGGGGCTCAATCCCAATAAGGGGACGAAATAGCGGGTCGAGAGGATGCTCACAACTGATTGCGAATCATTTCGCAACCGCAAAATTGAGGTGACATCCCAAAAAGCGGTACCGTCTGTATGGCGTTCTCGCCAAAACCGCCGGGCACTGGCGCCCGGGATCGGCAAAGCACGCGCGGCAAGAGGGGGCTCCGTGTGAATGTGCAAACCCCGGGAAATCTATGAAAGCTAAAGACGCACTTCAATTTATCAAAGATAACGAAGCGGTAATTCTCGACATTCGATTTACAGACCTTTTGGGGACATGGCAGCACTTCAGCATGCCTGCGAGCCGATTGGACGAAGACGCCTTTGAGGATGGATTGCCATTCGACGGGTCCAGCATTAGGGGCTTCCAAGCGATCAATGAGAGCGACATGTTGCTCATGCCCGATCCTTCAACGATGTTTATGGATCCATTTGCCGATGTTGCGACGGCTGTGATCGTTTGCAACATCGAAGACCCGATTACGCGCCAGCCGTACAGCCGAGATCCGCGCTTCGTAGCAGAAAAGGCGGAGCAATATTTGAAGTCGACCGGTATTGGCGATACAGCTTTTTTCGGCCCCGAAGCAGAGTTCTTTGTCTTCGATCATCTTTCCTACAGCAACGAACCGAACAAGACGGGCTTTACGATCGATGATGAGGAAGCATGGTGGAACAGCGGAAGTTCGGCGAGCAGCGGTTTCACGCTGAAACAGAAGGGTGGCTACTATCCATGCGGCCCGGCTGACAAACTGCAGGATTTGCGGAATCAGATGATGCTCGTGATGATGGAAGCGGGAATCGAAGTGGAAATGCACCACCACGAAGTCGGTGTTCCCGGCCAGTGCGAAATCGATGTGAAGTTCGACACCTTAACGACCATGGCTGACAAGCTCATGCTTTTCAAGTACATCGTCAAAAACGTCGCGTACAACAATGGCAAAGTGGCGACTTTCATGCCCAAGCCGATCTTTGGCGACAATGGCAGCGGCATGCATATCCATCAGTCTATATGGAAGAACGGCGAGACGCAGATGTACGATGAGGCGGGCTATGCCGGCTTGTCCGATCTCTCTCGCTGGTATATCGGAGGATTGTTGAAGCACGCGGATACGCTCCTAGCCTTCTGTGCGCCATCGACGAACAGCTACCGCAGGCTTGTCCCCGGCTATGAAGCGCCCATAAACCTGATGTATTCACAGCGCAATCGATCGGCATGCGTGCGAATTCCAGTTGCTAACAAGTCCAAGAAGGCGAAGCGGGTGGAGTTCCGGGCACCAGATCCCATGGCAAATCCTTATCTCGCTTTCTCCGCCTGTCTCATGGCAGGTCTCGATGGTGTTCAGAATCGGATCGAACCTCCCAAGCCTCTAGATAAGGATCTGTACGACCTTCCGCCCGCCGAACGAGTTGGAATCCGAACGACAGTGCCGAGTTTACGAGCTGCGCTGACTGCTCTGGCCACTGACCACGATTTCCTTCTAAAGGGTGATGTCTTTACCAAAGACTTAATTGATGCTTATATCGAATACAAGCTGTTGAATGAGTGTGACGCCGTCGATCTTCGCCCACACCCGTACGAGTTCTTCCTCTACTCGGATTACTAGGATCACTGGGGAAGCCATCCGGCTTCCCTACCGGCTGATCGTTGCGATCACCGTTCCGGATACGACGGCTTGCGCAAGAGCAAAATGCAGGTGAACCTGCCCCGCTTCAGTCGCATAAATTTTTGATGCTTCTATCACTGTTTTCAAGTGATCGAGTTCAGCTTGAAGCGCTTTCCGCTTCGACTCTACCGAATCCATCGTCTCCTCATCCACGAACAGCTTAACCGGAGCGGTCGGCGGGCTCTTTGCCCAACTGGCCGTCGGCACCGAGCGATAGACCACTTCTTCCTTTGCCGGAGGCAGGGCGGCGATGGATTTCGCCCTAGTCTCTTTCTCTGCGGCAAATTTCGCCTGAGCATCGTCGTAGGTTTGCTTCGCAGTGGGTAACTTGGCCTGAAGGCTCGCAAGTTCCGCCTTTGCCGATGCTAGCGAGCGTTTAGCCGATTCCATGTCGAGCAGCAAAGCTGAAAGCGCTCGTGAGGAGCTGTCCTCATCCGCCGTGATCTCCTGGCAGCGCTTTTCCGAAATTACACCTTGCTCCAGCAGCGCACGCGCATTTGTCGCCTTATCTGATGCGACTTTATAGTTGGCTTGGGCAACCGCTATCTTCTCGGTGAGATCTTTGATATCTTTTGTTGCTTGGTCCTCGGCCGCTTGCTGTGCCTTCAGGGAAGCAGTGATCTTCTGTAGAGCGTCTTTAGCTGCTTCGAAAGGTTCCTTTGAAGCCAGCTTGGCCGCTTCTGCGGGAGGCGATGGGGCATCGAGGGATTTCTTGACGGGAACCTTTACAGGAGACGGAGCAACCGCGGGAACGGTGCCGGTGATGCTCGTCATCGGCAGGATTGCGGAGGACCCTTTCGCCTCGAGTTCCGCGATTTGAGCACGGAGCTCCGAGATGCGAGCTTCCGCTTGGGATACGTCGAGCATCGCGATTAACTGTCCCTTTTCGACATGTTCTCCATCGGACACGAGCCATTTCAGGAGCTTTCCATCGGATGAGGCAACGACGCCTACGTCCGGAACCGCTTTCGAAGCATGCGAAAATGCATTATGGGGCTGATCACCGACCGTTCGGCCGAGGAAAACTGCCGAAGTGACGGCCGTCATTCCAGCCATCACCAGCAAACTCCACCTTAAAGATTTTCGCGTTTTTTCCGACATGCCATTCCAATACTACGTTGAAGCTGCGAAGAGCCTTCCGTCCTTTGCCCTATTAGAGATGAGAGCATCGGTTGCGGAATGCGCCACATCCGTTGCAACAAGGGCATCTCGCGGGGTTGGCATCAAATTTGCACCTCCTTGCAACTCCTCTACCAATGATCGGTACATTCCGGCGAAATTCTTCTCGCTCGCACCGGGAGTCCTGATCGTCTCACGCCCAGTTCTCGCCTCAAGGATGTATCCCTCTCGGTCGTAACGAGCTACTCCCCCAGTGCCGATCATCTCATATGTGAAGATGGAGCGCGAATCTTTTGCAGTGTGCGTATACCCGTAGCTGACGTCGACCGTAGTTAGCACGCCATTCTCGTGTTGCATCTGTAAGGTGACATGGTCAGGAGCCGTGTAGGTCGTGGACCAAGTTCCGGCTGCTTGCCAGCGAGAAATCTCAGAACCAGTCCACCATCTCGCCAGATCGATCTGGTGAACGCCACAGTCGACCAATGGTCCACCTTCGATCATGCGTCCCCGATAAGCAGGATTCTCGCCCCATTCTCCCGAGGGGAGCTCCACGTACTGCCCATGCAAGTTCCAGTCGTAGACCATCCGAATGTGCTTGACTTGGCCTATGGTGCCTTCCCGATACCAGCGACACATCTGCTCCGCAACCGAACTGAAGCGATAGCAAAAACCGACGAAGAACTTCTTGCCCGACCGGGTCATCGAGCTGATCATGAGCTCGGCTTCGCCCTCGTCCATCGCGATAGGCTTTTCACAGAGGACATGGACGCGGCGACGGGAAGCTTCGATCACGTTGCCAAAGTGCGCTGGTGCCGGTGAGGCGACGACTACAATGTCTAGCCTCTGATCAAAGAATGCCTCTATATCACTGAATGGCCTTCCCTGACCGAACTTCTCGGCAAACGCGCTTGCTCGATCCGGAAGAGGATCATAGTATGCAGAAAGCTCCAGTTCAGGCGTTTCAAGGATGGCTGGAACGTGGCCGAAGTCAGCCACCTGTCCGCAGCCGAGAATGCCGATTCTCAGAGGCGGACTTCCGATTCTGGAACTTCAGGTTGAACCTTGTAGTTGCCGTCGATCGGTGCGTTCGAGCCCTCTACGGCGTTCGGTCCCTCGGTTGGCATGCGCTCGTGATCCTGTTCGATGATCGTGCCGCCAGTGGCGTCGGCGATTCCGCCATTATTGAACGGATCGTAATAGCCGGTCGGCTTCACATTCGAAAAAAGCGTGCCGTGCGAATCGAAGGCCTTGATATGAGGCTTGCACCCGGCAAGGACACAAACGGCGACGGTTAAAAGAATCCATTTCATTAGTAGCTCACATCCACACTTTGCTCTTTGCCAGTCTCGCTGCTCTTGTAAATTGCGTCGAAAATCGCGTTCAGTATAAGCCCTTGCTCTCCTGGGACCGGAGACGGGTCGCCATTTTTTATTGCTTGGACAAATGCCTTGACTTCATCTACGTGAGACGAATCCACTGAGGGCAAGTTTACTGGAGTCATATCGAACAGCTGCTGATTCTGCTCGGTGAAAATCTTAATCCCATTCTGCTCATAAACCTTCACTGAAGCGCCTGCCTTGGTGCCAAACAGGTCTGTTTGGAATGGATTGCCATCTAAGTTGGCCATGAAGGAGCTTTCTAGCGTCACCACTGCTCCATTTTCAAATTTGATCATGCCGACGGCGAAGTCCTCGACAGTGAACTTTGACCGGTCATAATCCCCCATTCCGTTCCAGATCTCGGGATTCTTGCCCAAGACGTCCCACGTCTTGCCGGTCGCCGAGACTGGCTTCGGATATCCCATCAGATACAAGGTGAAATCTAGGATGTGAACGCCAATGTCGATGAGCGGACCACCACCCTGCTTCTCCTTGTCGATAAAGACGCCCCAACCGGGCACGCCGCGACGGCGTAGAGCTTGCGCGCGGGCGTAGTAGATCTCACCCATGGCCCCACTATCCACATAAGTTTTCATGAAGCGCCCTGCGGAGGTGAACCGATTTTGCAGGGCCACCTGGAGAATTTTCCCGCTCTCGCGTGCGGCAGCACACATCTCCTTGCACTCAGCGGCATTCATGCCAAGAGGTTTTTCGCAGAGGACGTGTTTGCCCGCTCGAAGTGCTTCGACAGTGGGTTGCTTGTGATAGGCGTTCGGGGTCGCCACGCTCACCGCGTCGATTTCGGGGTCGTTGATAACTTCGCGATAGTCGCAGGTTGTGCGTCCAGAGGAGTTGTACGTGTCCCTTGCTTTGGCGGCACTCTCCGGATTCACATCACAAAAGGCGACGATCTCGCACAGGTCAGGCATTGAGTTATAGCCCTTCATGTGGAGGTGCGAAATTCCTCCCGTACCGATGATGCCAATCTTTAAGCGTTTCTCCATGCTTCAGGTGAATGTTACCGCTTACTCAGAAATGGTGAGCTTCGCTCGTTTATAGGTTCGAGTGATCTCGAAGCCATGCTTTCCATAAAAGCTCTCCAGCACCGTCCAGTCGATAATGCACCGACCCACGCCTCGGTTCTTCAGTGAATTGAGCGCGGAGCCAAGCAGCGCATCCCCGAGTCCTCGACCACGCTCAGATTTGGCAATGCCGATCGGTCCCAAGCTGCCCCACTTTTCGCCGAGGCTGTTCCGCCACACGGCTCCCCCAATCGGCAGGGTGTGTCGCCAATCTTGGAGAAGGGCGAACCCAAGCATCCTTCCACCTTCGAACACACCGAAGAGTGAATTTGTGATGCCGTCTACCTGAATCTTCTGCAGCACGTCGTAACGCCACCGGTTTGGAAACTCCGCCGCGAAGAAAGCTTGGACGGTGGGCATGTCGCCTTCAGTCGCAGGTCGAAATTGCAGCCCCGCAACTGGCGGCACTGGAGACTGGTAGGTTGACAAGTCCCTTTCTAGATCAAAATATTCGTCGAGCTTTTGAAAGCCCTCTACCATCAAGAAGTTGCAGAGATTGGGAGCGGATTCTGGACAGCCGGGAAAGAAATGCCGTGAATCCATTCCGAACATCAAAGACTGAATGCCTCGATCCTTCAGCGTTCGCTTAGCGCTGCCGAGCAAATCGACTCCAATCTCTGGCTCGATGTACGCGATAGCTGACAGGTGAGACACGTCCTCGCCCGATCCCGCGTAAAGCGTAGGGTTTGGCGACTTCTTGACAAGCACAAAACCCCAGATTTCATTGTCACAAACTTCGATCGCCGACGCTCCCCAATCAAATGTGGGAGCTTCAACCGTGTTGATCCGAAAGATGTCCGAGTCGATAGCAAAGTGCGGAGGATAATAGCTGTTCCACAAGTTCGTCAGCCCCTCAAAATCCGCATTCCTGAAGTCGATTCGCATAAGTTAGCTCTTTGACGCAAGCTGGCGCAGGTGGTGCCCGTAGAGTGTCAACGCGTCTCGAGTCCGGGCAATGCGACTGATCATCCTTCCGTCGTCTAGAGCCACGAATTCTTCTAACGATCGGGCGAAGAAGAGAGCCTCGAAAGCATCGGCCCCTGAACCACAAGCTTTTAGACTTTGCTCGGCGTCAGTAGGATCAAACCTTAGATATGCGACTACGTGCTGCCTCACTGTCGGGTAGTTCTGAAGCATCCATGCCCGCATCGCCTGATAACGATTTTCCAGACTTGCCGTAGGCCCCCCATGTGCCAGTCCGATCAGCGTCTCCACGAGATCTTCGTAGTGCGAGTAAAAACGAACCAGTTCCTGTTGCCGATCCCGTACCGTCTCGAAATTGGCTTCTTTGAGGATTGACAGATCACGCCGGTCTAGAAAGTAAATTCGGATCTGGCGAACGAGTGAGCGAAGGAACGATCTCCGACGATGAACAACTAGGCGGTCATCCTGAATTAACGAACTCAAGTTCCACTGCCCTGCGACCGTTGAACCCAATTCATGCGCAGATCACGAATCAAGGCATGAATGCGGCGCTTATCGTCCTCTTCGAGCTTCGGTTCGATAAAGGTTGACATATGAGTGGTCAAGTCGATGGCTACTTTGGCCTGATCAAGATCGGGCGCTTCCACTTTGCCGGTCACAAAATCTGGCTGCAGACCCATTTTGGTCCAAGCAACTGCAGCCATTTGATCGACCATCATCGTGATCATCTGATAAACGTCGAGTGGTCCTCCCGCTGCGGTTTGATCGTCCATTTCCGGAGATAGAGACGTGGCAGGTAACCGATTGGGAGCTTATTTCGCGTCGTTCAGAGGATGTGGTGAATCAATCTGCAGCGGGCGTCGATATTTGTAGTGCCACTCTTCCACTCGGGATGTTCCAGACCGGCCATATCCGCCCCAAGGTTCCAGCGGATCCTCGATGCTTGGATCGCCGTTAATGACGAGTCTGGCTAGGTTTGGAAGGTTGCAGAAGCGCTCACCACCTGTGCTACCAAAGAAGGCAAAGCAAAGGGGATACTCATTTTTGAGCCACATGGCTCTCAGCAAGGCTTCGTCACCTGGCATCAGCCAAAGCGCCGCTCCGAAGATGCCTTGGCGGACGAGTCTCGAATCAGAGCGTGGACGATCGATGAGAACGAGACCCTGATCACGCAGGACGTGGCCGCGGCTCTTCGAGATCATCTTGATCTGCGACTCGTGCTTGAGCGTGTAGTCGCTTTTTGGACTGAGACGCAGAACATGTGACTTCACCTCTTCATAAAGGTCAGGATGAATGATCGCGCCATTGACGGAGGTACACGTCTCCCCGTTGTAGCGAACAGCGCCAGCAACAAGCAACGAGGCGGCACGTGCAGGATCGGCTGATTGGTCGACGAAAGCCCACGTGTTCCCTTCCCCGTCTCCCAGAAAAATTTTTCCGTGCTTTGCACATTGTTTCGAGAGGCTTGGGAGCCTCCCGGAGGAACCGAAGTAGTGGAATAGTCCTCCTCCTTCCGATTTGCAAAATGCGTGCAATAGGTCTTCGGCTGAGCCCGATATTATTGAAATGCCTTCGATTCCCTCAAATAGATTCGCCAACCACTCAGCGATGCTCGGGGTTCGATTAGAGGAGCGAAGCACGACTCGGTTTCCCGCGGCGATACCATTCAGCGCAACAACCGTGGCGAGATAGGCAAAGGCGTTTTGAGGGCAAATACCCAAGATGGTGCCGATGGGTTGGCTTGAGACGGTGAGGCTTCGATCGGGCAGAGCGCCGCGAATCGTGCAACTCCCATAATTCGCAGGTTCAAATTTTTCAAGAAAAGCTAGGAGGCCCTCAACCATCTCCTCCGAGTCAACTCTCGAATAACCCGTCTCTGCAACGGTAATGTCCACCAGTCGGTCGCGCTGCTCTGCTCCCGATTCCAATAATTTTCTCCGAATGGCATCCCACTTTAGGGGGAGAAGTTCCTCTGTTTTAAAGACTTCGGAGTGACTGACTTCCAGCGCTACCTTTCGCCCATTTAAGAGGATCGAAGAGAAGGACATGTGCAGAGCATAACTTATTAATCTGAATTTAATGCTGTTTTTGCGGCTTCATGATTTTCCCGTAAAAATGTGGAAATGAGTTGATAGACGTTCTTGGCCGAACGGTCGGAGGGATATTTATCATGTGGGCGATATTAAAAGGTTGCAAATCTATGTGCGCCACTTGGCGCTGGCATCAGTGGACGATTGCGATTGCTGCGACGCTATATGCAGCGATCTTTATCTTCATGCTCATTGTGCGTCCAGGGACACCTGAGCAATATCATGCCTTTTTCAATGTCTATCAGGGCATTGCTCCCTTGTTCGCCGCCGTCTGTGGCATCTTCGCCTCATTCCTTTCAAAACATCTGACGCGCACGGCGAAGGTCGGATGGTTCCTCATCGGGATTGGCTGTCTTTCGTTTGCGGTCGGCCAAGCTACCTGGACCTATTTTGAAAGCATCCTCAATCAAGAAGTGCCATTCCCAGGTTGGCCAGACGCGGGCTATTTGGGAACTTATCCTTTCCTGATCGTCGGCACTGCGATGTTGTTCAACAGCTCGCAGAAGGTCGGTCGGGCTCGGCTTCTGATGGATAGCGCGATCGCCGCCAGCTCAATCGGCATGCTCTCGTGGTACTTCATCATCGACCGCATTTGGGCAAAGACCGATGTCGGTTTAGTCGGCAAGCTGATCAGCGTCGGCTATCCGCTTGGAGACATCGCAGTGATCTTCATGGCGATTGTGACTTTCAATAGCGTCAAGCTCGATCGGGTTTATCGGCGCTCCTTGGCTCTGCTTGCCATCGGAGTTCTGATGGTGACTTTTGCCGACACCGTGTTTACGCTTCTGAGCCTGAATGACAGCTATGAGACCGGCAGTTGGAACGACTGGGGTTGGTCATTTGGATGGCTACTGTGCGGATTTTCATCACTCAACCTCGTGTGGAGCAAGAAGTCGGAAACCTTCGTCGGCAAGAAACGGAGCCGCCGAACGGAGGCCGCGTTCGTCGCTCTTCGCGCTTACTCCCCGTACCTCGCCAGTGCTGGAGCACTTGCCTTCACCTTCGGCTACGACTTCATCCAGAACGGCTCTATCAAGATCACTTCGCATGGCGAAGCTCTTCTTCTAGCGGCCCTCTTGATGGTTCGCCAGCTCTTCATGGTGCAGGAGAACGTTGGCCTTACTCGCCACATCAAAGCCATCAACGACGATTTGGAGCAGCGTGTCGAGACTCGAACTCGAGACTTGACGAACCTGCAGGCTCTCGCGCGTTCCGTCAACATGACTCTTAGCATTGAGAAGGTGCTCGTCGAAGGTTCGAAGCACGCGGCCGAGCTGCTCGAAGCGGACGCAATTGCCATTTGGCTGTACGGCGACCATAAGGCTGGCAGCAAGGAATTGAACTTGCGGCACTCAAACGGATTTGATGGACACGAGGGTTTCTTGGACCTCCTCACCGAGAGAGCCGCCTTTGCCCGGGAGAACTCGGTCACAGTTGCTGAGACCCTTCCGAATGGATCCGACGCCACGAGCCTCATGGTGAAACTCGTATGGCACAACGAAGAAATCGGGGTTGTTTCAGCAGTTCGCTGGGCACCAAGTTTCGAAATGACAGACAAAACGCTTTTGGAAGCCGTACTCGTCGAACTCGGATCGGCGCTCAGAAACTCCTTGCGACACGCCCAAGCGCTTGAAGCCGCCGATCACGACGCGGTTACGGGCCTCCTGAATCACCGTGCTTTCCACCAGAGATTTCTTGGAGCGTTGAAACGAGCCCAAGCTCAGGAAGAGATGGTAAGCGTGATCATTTTCGATTTGAACAACTTTAAGCTCTTCAATGACACCTACGGGCACATGAATGGAGACAAGGTGCTCAAGACGGTTGCAAAGTCGATCATCGAGGTCTGTCCGGAGCGATCCCTTATGGCTAGGTATGGGGGCGACGAGTTTGTGGTGGGCTTAGTCGGTGCGAGTGGTGAACAAGCCGAAGTTTTGGCAAAGGAACTGGCAGGCAGGCTTTCTGACTTGGGATTCACTAAAGCGGGAGACGAGCGCAAAATTCCTATTACACTCAGCGCGGGAGTTGCCACCTATCCACACGATGGCACCAACCGCCATGACCTCTTCGCGATCGCTGACCAAAACTTGTACTCGGCCAAGGCTTCAGAGGCCGGGGTGGTTAGAACATCTGAGCAGCAAAGGGCGAACCGAGCTTTGCGAACTGAAGGTTCATTCGAGGTCCTCGATGCGCTCGTCAGCGCAGTGGACAACAAAGACCGCTACACCAGAAAGCATTCCGAAGACGTGACGGAATACGCACTATGGATCGCCGAAGAATTGGGTCTCTCCGAGGAAACCATGCGCACCATCCGAATTGCCGGGTTGCTCCACGACGTTGGCAAGATTGGCGTTCCAGACGAAGTCTTGCGAAAGCCGGGCCGCTTGACTCCCGAAGAGTACGAGTTGATGAAGCGACATCCTCGATTGGGCGAGTTGATCGTAGGAGCGATTCCAGGAATGGAGGGCATCGTCGATGGCGTTCGCTCTCACCATGAGAGGTGGGATGGCCATGGTTATCCTGATCAATTAGCCGGCGACTCTATTCCGTTCCTAGGTCGAATTCTTGCGGTCGCCGACGCATTTAGTGCCATGACTACTGATAGACCTTATCGCAAAGGCATGGACTGGAATGAAGCGCTCAAACAAATCGAAGAAAATAGGGGAACACAATTCGACCCAGAACTGGCGGATATCTTCTTAAGAGTTGCGTCTTACCGCGCAAATAACCCTGAAAACGAAGAATTACTTGACGCTGCCTAATAGTGTGCCCTATCATAGTAGCGATCTACATCGATCGCTACTATGGCTATAAAATCGTTCTTAGGCTTGCAGGATTTCAAGCCCAGTCTTATCACCGAAAAGAACGAGCTCTTGCGTCGCTTCCAATCGCAAGAAACTATCAATATTGCCACTGGTATTACCTGTGCATTTCTCGGGGATGGGCGCAATCTACGGGAATTCCTGGTTGCTGCGGATGCCGTCGAAGCTCTAAAGGCCGCCGGGCACATCGTTAACCTTTACCTCTTCAGTGATGACCTAGATCCGCTCAATCACCGCCAACTCAGAGTCGCCGTCCATAAGGTTGCCTCAGAGATCGAGAAGTTCAAACCATTCTGCGGTAAGCCGATTAGTCACCTCCCGGCTCCTGATGATTCGGGCCGCACATGGTCAGGCTATTTCGAGCGCAAATTGCTGCAAAAGCTAGCAATATTTGATTGCTATCCGAATTTAGTCAGCGTCTCTAAGCTCTATAGCGGAAGCATTTATCGACGATACGTTGATACTGTTCTAGACAAGCGCAAAGATATTGAAAAGTTTTTAGCCAAGACGTTCCCGAACTACACTCCGCAGGCGCTCTTTCATCCTCTTTGTCCTGCGTGCGGATCAATAGTCGAAACCACTTTGACTTCTTACAGTCTCAAAGAATCGGTTATCAATTGTAAGGCCTGTGATCTGACCAGTGCGATTCCTACCCATGCTCTTCAAGGCAAGCTGAATTGGAAGCTGGACTGTGCGGCCAGGTGGAATTTCTTTCAGATCGACATTGAACCCTTCTCGAAGGCCTATTTGGATCCAAACGCCGGTGCTTACGAGGTCGCCAAAGCATTGGGTAATGCTTTCTTTGGACCGATCCGAACTAATCCACTGCTGATCGGCACGGTTAAAGTCGAAAGCGACATTTCAACGGGTGCGTTTCAATCCATCCCCAGTGAGACTCTCAAGCTGATGATGACCGAGCGTTGGTCGAACGACATTACGATTTCAAAGCAGCGGGTGAAGCTTGCCGCGGCCAAGGCTGGACCAAGTTCAGAAGAGCCCGTATCTGCGGTTGCGAAGCGTGAATTGCCCAAACTTGCTGTCCGGAGGATGGAGCTGGATTTGCACGAAGCGGAGCTGTTTCATAAGCTGGAATCCTTTAGTGAAAACTTTTTAGTCGGTGCCGCTCAGAACCACCAACCAGACCTCGGGGTATTGAAGATGGCTTCCACAAAACACCTCCAGGCTTTGTCGACATTGCTCTCATCCAGCATTGAATTTCGCCGTGAGCCGATCACCTATGCAGAGTTCGATGCTGCAATCAAAACCACCGCTGACTCGCTCGGTGTTCAATTTAACGAGCTTGGGTCAATGTTGCGGACTATTGTGGGCCAACATCGCGGACTTCCCACTCGGCGACTGCTTTTCACGATGCCAATGCCGATCCTCGATTTGTTGACTCTGGCGACATCGTCGCTCTACGAAAGCCGCAAAACTAAGGCCGAACTCGCTGATGCAAAGCGCACTTCAGCACTGGTCGTCGGAAAGACGTCCGTCCGATTGGATGCGGACGGAGTCATCGTCGTCAGCTAACCAGTATCTTTACTGGCTGTTACATCTTCTAACTGTGGAAATCACCCGGTGGTTCGGAGAATTTCACAGTGAAGAGAGTCTTAGCATCGTTTCTTGTTGCCCTTACAGTCGGGGGTGTCCAGGCATCGCCGACGAGTCTCTACCTGATGCCAATCGCCGATATCCTCGCGCATCGGGAAGGCTTCGCCTACGTCGGTTTGCAGGGCAATGAGCGGAATGTCGACAAAAGCTATGCAAAGTTCAATGCTTTGACGGTTGGACTCTTCGATCGAGCAGAAATTGGCGTGGACAACGACTTTCTTGGTCACACCACGTTCAATGTGAAAGTTCAAATTTGGGACAACGTGAAGGGCCTCGCCAATTCGGCCCTAAGCGTTGGACTCGCCAATTGCGACGGGCGTCGAAGCGATCCCTACATCGTGGGCCGTTATGACTTTCATGATTTCCGGTTGCATGCTGGCCTCTGGCGAACCATGGATACAACTCGCGCAATGTTCGGAACGGATTTTAACGTCTTTGGGGGCACGGGCTCCATCGAATTCTTAAGCGGGCCATCGAGTCAGACATGGTTCGGCTACTACTTCGACATCAAGCAGGTCGAAGGCTTGGGAATCATGCTCTCTGTAGGCGTTCCCTCTGACCATAGCCAGGGTCTACAACACGCGGCAGTGCTCAACTACGGATTCAAGTTCTAGGGTTAGTCAGTCTTAGGCTGTCGCGTGAGATCGTCACTTCGCTTTTTCCTTCGGCATTGACGAGTGACAACTGCTGGCCAACCTGCGGTCTCTGGTGCGAGTGCGTGCATTTTGTGTGGTAGGCACCAGAAACGTGGACCGTAATGGTCCCTTCAGAGCCCTTAACCACCAAATCTTCTTCCACCCGCCTTCCCAATTTTCCAGCGAAAACGGATCGCTGATTTACTTCGACGATCTCGAACGTTTGAGCGGAAAAATGGGTGGCAAAACCTATTGCTAACAAACAGACCATACATTGAGTTTATGCGCGAAGCGTGCCAAACCGGTCAAGAGCAGCCAAAAAGCCAGTAATTAGCCCTCATCGCGTGCAATAACTGTAGGCGTGGGCATCGTTTATGGTTTAGCCGCGGCGCTTTTTTGGGGCACCGGTGATTTTTTCATTAATCGATTGACCTTGCTGGCTGGCACGATCCGATCCCTTATTCTGACGCAGATATTCAGCTTAATTATCTGGATAGTGGTGGTCTGCTTAACTCGAACTGGAGTCGCAACCCCTGAACTCTGGGGCATGGCTATTCTGTCCGGCTGCTTCCACGTTATTGGATTGGCATTGACTTACCGTGCGTTCGAGATCGGGACTCTTTCGATCGTGTCGCCTCTCGCCTCCTCCTTCGCCGTGGTCACCGCGCTGCTTGAACTCGTCAGCGGCGAGCGAACGCCTGCTCTCGCACTGCTAGGCACCGGCTGCGTAGTTCTTGGCATCATTGTCGTAACGCGGTTCTCCTCCTCGGATGGGCCGACAAGTCTTCGAGGGGTTCCTGAAGCAATCGGAAGTGCCCTTGCCTTTGGCATTATGTTTTGGCTCATCAGCGGGGTGGAAACCAAAATGGGAGTGGCGTGGCCGCTGATGATCCTAAAGACTATGGCTCTACTCAGCGCACTCGGGGCATTCCTGCTGAGCAGAAAAAAAACCACCGACGAGCCAACGACCTTTAAGTGGCGACCGGAGTTGGGACTTGCCTTCTCCATCGGTGCCCTCGACACTCTGGCTTGGGCTGCGTGGATCTTCGGAACTCATTTCTCATTCAAGACGGTGGTCACAGCCCTGGCGAGCGCATTCAGCGCCGTGACTGTGATCATGGCGGCTTTTCTACTGAAAGAGCGTCTGCGCGTCCAACAATATGGCGGCATAGCTCTCTTACTTGCCGGAATCGTCCTGGTGAGTGTGTGACCTGAGCAGTTCGAACCGGTATCCCCTTGCCTTTAAGCTGGAGACAAGAGCCGGAAGAGCATCGACGGTCACCTGCACTCCCGCGTGAAGCTGAATCACGTTCTTACCCGGGCGGATGCCGTATAGCGCACGTCGTAAGATCTCCTCTTTCGACGGACGTTTATAGTCGTATGGATCGATGTTGCGGATGGCCAATCGTTCGCCAGTAAGAGTGGAAATGTCCGAGGTGCCGGGCGGCCGAGAGAAACTGGGCGAATACCCGAACTGTTTAAGCTCAGCAATGCTTGCGGAAATGTTTCCGCTGCGATCGTGTTCCCATCCGTGAATCTCTAGTTCATGTCCCTCGGAAATTGCACGATGTGTGACCTCTTCAAATCGGGTCAGCTTTGAGCAGATGCAGAAAAACGTTGCCTTGACGCCGAGTCGTCGAAGCTGGTCCAGGAGCTGATCGTTCGACCGCTCGGCGGGAAAATCGTCGAAAGTGAGATAGATAGACCCTCCCTCAGGACCGCTACCCAAGGTGGTCCTAACTCGGTTCACTAAATCAACAGTTCGAAATATTCCATAGCTCGCCCATCGTACAACGCCGCTTTGGTCGAGGACAAGCGTGTACGGAACCCGGTCGATGCCAAGTTTTCTAGAAACCGCTCCCCCGACGTCGTCGAGAGACGCTCCAACTGCGGCCCGTTTGCCCAACTCGCTCCATCTTCCGTCAACGGAGACCGTCAAAAAGTCAACCGGAAGGCCGCTTAGACTTCCACGCGCTTCAGCCAATCTGGGGAGCTGAGTTTTCCATGTGTCGCACCAAAAAGCGCAGAAGCAGATCACAGTAACGCGTCCAGGACGATAAGCGAAGGTGGATCCGCTGCTTCGCATTTCAAACGGGGGAATGCGATCCCCAATTACAGGAGCAGTCGACCGAAGCAAGGACCCGCAAAGGAGTGCAAGGCTTAAGCTCATCCTCCCGTCACCCGAACCTTATCGGCATTGCTATGTCCGCGCATTGTCGGCCGTCGCAGGTATTCCGCCTGCGCGGGCAGAACTGTTAGCACTCCCTCTGACTCTGCACGAATGTAATAGACGAACGTTTGGGGAGCTCCGCTGTTCTCCAAGTAGTGGATCACCGCCCCATCTCGTACCTCTTCCCTACCCCAAGAACCCGACTCACTTTCGGTGAACTCGAAGCCAGAAGGCAGGGGTTCAACAACCCGCATTCCATCCGGAATGCTGTCGCCCCAGGCAATCACCGTACAACGGACCGCCTCGCCCGCCTTGACTTCGCGGGCCAATTCCACCCACACGCCAGCTTCATTCTGCACTTCGAATCGCCGAAGGACACGCACTCCTTTCGTCGTTTCCGAAAGCTCGGGCCGAAAGACATTTGCCTCGATCGTGTAAAAAACTTCCCCCTGTCCCGTGCGGGTGAACTCGATTCGGTTCTCGCCTGTCTTGAGCAAATCTCTCGGCACCGTCGCCAGAACCACGTCTCCGATCTTTGCCTTTGTCGTCTCAACCTGCTGCCCGTTTACGGCGATGGTAGTCGGGCCAATTTCGCGAGCGTCGGGATGTTTGGCAGAATAAGCAATCAGGGCACGGGCGATCGCGATGTCCTCGTCATCTGATCTCCAGCCGGTGTTGTCAGGATTGATCAAATAGCGAGCGAACCGAGCCTGCAGCTCCGGATTCGTGTCGAGCGAAACAAGCGTCACCAAAGCCTGCGCGGTCGTTTCGACCGAAGAGGCTGCCCAACCGACGCCGTCACCAGAAGGCACGTAAGCTTCGCTAGGTCCGTCGGAAATATCCTTCAGAACTCCGTTCAACAAGGTTTCCGCGGATTGCTGATGCCCAGTCGTGGCAAGCGCCTCTCCCAGCTTAAGACGCGCATAAGGAGACATTCCTTTGCCGACTCGGAGAACTTCAGCTGCAGAATCTTGTGCCTTTGGGGCACCGCTCTTAAGCATTGCCGAGGCCAGAAGGGCGCGATGCTCCCACAAGTTTGTTTGGTTAAAGCGCTCCTGAGCGGCAATTTTTGCGCTTTCAAAAAGCCCTTCGTAAACGTTGAAGCCGGACTTCTTCGCCAGAGACAAGGCGTCTAGAACCTTCGCCGTGACCTCAGAGTCCACCTGAGAGCGTTCCCACCATCCCCATCCTGAAGATTGCTGAGTTCGCGAAAGATAGGCGAGGTCTTCAACGACTACCTTATCTCGCGCTCGCAACTGTAGCAGAGATGCCGCAACTAATTGATTGGCTGCTTGTGGAGTTGAATATCGCCCACCCGTTAAGAGGCGAGCGGCGGAAGACTTTCCTTCCGCACCGGAGCCTCCGCTAATCCGGATAGCGACCTTTGAGGCCGGTTCGATCCGATCCGAAGAAAGCGAGAGTGCGGCGACTGCAGATTTGGCAACCACCCCGCCAACGATGATTCGTTCGCTGATGCCGGCTGGAACGATCGGGAAGGACACCTGTAGCGCATCCGAATATTCCTCACGCTCCACGCCCGCGTCCTTGACGACGACTTGTCCAGTGAGAGTGGCCCGGCCATTGGGGGGCAGCTTCGATGAATCCAATTCCCAGGTAACGGTCTTTTGCGACTTAGAGGCCACTTCCACGCTCCTGGCATTCCCACTGTCCACGTCAACTCCATCCGACTGCAGGGAGACGTCGAAGATGTGAGTCTCATCCGATCGATTATCGATGGTTCCTATAACCACCAACTTGTCACCTTGCACCATCTGCCGCGGAGTTGCGAGTCGGAGCATGACCGGGCGATTTGCTAACACGTTCGTGGTGGAGACTCCGACGGCGGTATCCATGGTTACAGCGCGAGCCGTTGCTCGCCACGACGTCAGGTTTCCTGGCACCTCGTACTCAAACTTGGCATCTCCTGCGCGGTCCGTCGTGACGACCGCGTTCCAAAAAGCTGTGTCTTCAAACCGTTGTCGAAGCGGTGCCACCGTATCGACTCGCTGGTAGGCTCCGCCCGAGAGTTCTTCTGGCGCCGACGCGTAGGTGACCACGGCATTGCCCCGAAGGCCCCAATAAAGCTGGTAAGGGTCCGGGGTCACGTCTGGACTCAGCGCGTAGATCGACTCGTCCACTACCGCCACCGCGATTTCAGCGGACACGGGCTTTCCTTTTGAGTCGGTTGCGTGGAGCTTGTAGAACGCCTTGTCACCGGGATGATACGCCGTTCGCTCCGGTGTAATCGAGATCTTCAAGTGCTTGGAGGGGTCGGGGACAGGCATCGAGACCGAGCCTGAAAGCCTAGAACCTTTCACCCATTGATCCACTGAGACATACGCGTTGGGAGAAAATTTGGTCGATGCCTTAAACGGAACCGTTTGAGAACTTTTCACCTCATTCAGCACTCGATATTCCCAGATATCCCCACCTTCCAGAGTAACCAGCACCGGCAACTTGGGCGTGTTGGCAATCACGATCGCCTTTGCCGTCTCACCTGGCTGGTACATCTTTCGATCCAGTTTAATGTCAATGGACGGCTGAGGCTTCTCCTTCGTGATCCGGAAGTTGCCATAAACATACACCTCTGTGGAGGCTCGCGAGATGCGGCCTGCAGCATCCTTGACAACGGCCTCGATTTCGAACGAACCTTCCTCCTTAGCCGGGAGTGTCGCCCTAAACTTTCCTGATCCGGGCACTTTGATGGTCGTCGATTCCAGAATCACCGTCGCGTATTCCTGCTTCTTCTCGTTGTAAACCTGCTTCGACATCGTGAGCTTGACAACGGCGGGCACCGGTTTCCCATCTAGGTCCACAGTTCGAATGGCAATTGGAATGAGGCTTCCCAAGGTCGCGTAATTCAGCTCCGGCGCTATCGCCACGCGAATCGCTGCGGCATATGCCGGTACGGACGATCCGGCCTGTACGATCCGGCGTGAGGAGTCGGTTACCGATAACGTGATCGTATAGGTTGAATCGGGGGCCGCCTTGTCAGCCGGAATCTTGATGATCAGCTTTCCATCGTTATCCGTGTAAGCAGTATCGGAAGCAACGAATGGGCTTTCACCGTAGGTGTCGCGCGCATACAGATTCCCGTCGCCACCATAGAAATATTGATCTTCCGAGCTGTAGAACGAGAATCCCAGAGGAGATCGGCGAACCGTGTATTGCACCGCAGCCTGTGGAACCGGGGCACCGAAATAATATTGGGCGTCGACTAAGAATTCAATCGTGTCTCCTGCCATGTAGCGCTTGGCAACCGGCTTGACGTCGACCTTGAACTCAGGCTTTCGGTATTCAGCCACCGTGAGGGTTTGGTATGCAGATTCTTTGGCTCTTGTAAGAACTAGCGTGTAAGCGCCGGTTGCCGCTTCAGAAGGAATTTCAAACTGCCCGTTGACGGTTCCGAAACCGTCCGATCGCACCGTAAGCTCATCGATTAAATTGTCTTTGGAGTCGCGCAAGCCGACCTTCCAATCTTCGCCTGCGGCGACGCGATAGACTTGGCCGAAGGTGCGCCGAAGGATTGACTTGAAATAGATGATCTGGCCAGGACGATAAATCGGCCGATCTGTCTGGAAATGAGCGACAAGCCGACCATCGGGATCTTGAGCGCCAGTGGACAGGCCCGCCATATCGTCGCCCTTGGTGATCACAACCATTTCCTGGCCTGGCACAGCGGCCGTGAGCACGGCACCGTCTCGGCCAGTGCGGTAGGCGGTCTTTGCCGAGCCACGCGGATAGATGTTGACCTGCGCGCCGTCGACCGTTCCGCCAGTCAAAGCATTGGTCACCCAGTACAACGCGTGTCTAGGCGATAGCTTCGCAATGACTGCCAAGTGAGTCACGTTCACGACCTTCCAACTCGTGATCCCCTTGGCACCGACGGAAACCTTATAAACTCCCGGCTTGAGCTTAGGAAGGTTTATTTGCCGGCTGTAATAGGTGTTAGCCTGCCCGGGGTTCGGCTTTTGATTTGGAGCGGCAACGCGTACATCCCATTGAGCGGTGGGACGAGCACTGATCGGAGCCGGTTCTCGCCTCTTGTCTTCTGGCGTACTCAGCCATTTCTCACCATCGATTGGGAAAGCTGCCACATGCACTGAGGGTAAGTCTCGAGTATTGATGCTCAGCTGGATTTTGGAACTGGGAGCCACGTCCTTTGCAACCCAAAGGGAAATCGTCGGTTTTTGCTGAGCAACTGCAAAACAGGTAAGCACCAGGAGGAAAGAAAGAAGAACGCTTCGCATAAATTAGCCTTTGAATCGGGACGCCTTGAGCAAGAACAAGGCGACGCTCGCACCGGGAGAGACCCCCGCCTTACGAAAAGCCCAATCCAGCCGGACATTTGGGTCTTTGCCCTCCCAAGGGAGCACAACTCCAAACCGGTTGCCAGATTGAAGCACCAGCCCATCGTCCGGTCTAAGAGTCGACACGTCGGAGATCGGAACTTGCGATTCGACGACTGTCACAGTCACGAGAAATTTCGACAATTCCGACCGAAGAAGTGGCCGGTAGCGCGGGTCGTGAGCTGCGGCACCCCTTGCAGCGAGGGCGACTTCCTCTTCGAGAGATTTCGTCCGTACTTGCAGCGAACCGCGACATCCTCGAATA
>JAEVZK010000050.1 GCA_023392285.1 Armatimonadota bacterium
ATCTAATCCGAGGTTTGTTATTGCGCCGTGTTCATCGAGGACGCCGCACCAGTACCAAGCAAATGCTGTTTGGTCGAACCTGTGCGCCACAACGTTTTCATTTGACATGGTGAGAAAACATGTCTGAGCAAACCAAGAGTCGGGCTCCGTAAATTCACTCAGCCTAAATGCCAACCCAAGGTCATCGGTTAATGTGTTAATCGTCCGAGTTCCTAAAGTGCTGGGATCCCGATCAAGACGAGTCAAGCCCTCATAGGGACTCGAGTCGTTTGGTGACCAATAGTAAACACTCATCTACGGATCGTCGCCCCCGGTGCCAGAAGGGGTTGTCATGCGGTAGGGAGTAACGCCCCGTTGCATCTGACCTTTGCGTCCTCCCGCTCCTCGCTTAACAATCATCCTCATTTCTATTGTAAGCCCGTTTGTACCTCGCCGCAAACATCGAAGAGCTCAGCCGCGCGCCACGGGGCGTGGCGGGCATCAGGGCCGTACAACGCAACGCGCTCCGGGATATTCGTTCAAGGAGGGGTCACTTTAGGAATGCCGGTATAGATTAATAATTTGAGGCGCCGAAATTCGCTTTCAGAAAGATGACCTGCCGCGCTACCATTGCGGAGGACACCGCCCTTCTGATCGACCAGAAAGGTATCCGTGTCGCGCACAAGCTTTAATCGAACTGCGCCCGGGAGAAAGTTCCCTCCACGATCGGTGTGGATGAGTATCTGCTGAAGTTCGTTTGCCTTTCCTTGGAAAAGCGATGAGATATCGTAGTTCCGCTCTATTTGAGTGCTGTCAATGGGATAAAGCGAATCAGCCTCGAACGGCAAAAAGTAAATTCTGTCTGCCGACCTCATGGAAATCAGGTTGCCTGCAATGAGAAAGCAACCACATAGCAGTGAAAAGAATTTAGTCATATGTCATTTTGCTCCAAAATCTAGCTTTACCAGGGGAAACGTGGTCCAGGCGCAATGTGTACGGGTGCGCTTACAGGTGCTGGCTTAAACTTCGAATAGTCGCCTCTCGTTGGCAAGCCCAATTCTCCGAGGATTGGATTCTCTACATCATCTACATCTTGCTGTTCATGGTCACTTCCATGAATACCTCCAACCAGGTGGCCTAGCTCATGCCCAATTATGCCGATTAGCTCAAAATTGTGATACTTGCCGTCTGTTCCAAGATACGGACTGTTGATGTCAGTGACATTTAGTAGAATGACGTTGCCCGCCGTTATAGTATTTCCGGTGTGCACGATGATCACGTATTCTTGTTCGTCGTGGAGTAAGTGATCAACAAGATCGTGCCCATTCTTGGTGTTCCCGAGCCGAATAATTGCCAGCATTATCGCCCACCACTCGTCGTACGACGTATTTTCTATCCTAAGTTTCAACCCTGTCGGATCGGCATGCTTGATAGGATTATTTGCGCAGCAGGTGTACCAGTTCCTGCCATCCTTTACCGGATCGCGGCTGAGGAAGCGACCCGTCGAAGAGTCGTAGTAGCGGTGCCCCAGCAGTTTGAGGCCGCTGGCGCTGTCTTCTTGGTATCCGAAAGGACCGGCGTAGCCGAAAGGGGAGGACCAGGTGCCGGTGCTGCTGGCTACGTTGCCGAAGGCGTAGTAGACACGGGTGGCGGTGACGCTCTTGCCAGAACTGGTCTGGGTGTCGGTGTTCTTGATACCGCCGTGGAAGAAGCTGCTCGTGCTGCTTACGCGCTGAGATAGCCCAGGTGTGTAGGCGGCGGCGCCGTCGCTGAGCACGGGAGCGGTGACGCCTGCGCCATCGCGCTTGTACGTCTTCGTTCCCCCGCTTAAGCGAGGAGCGGTAGCAGGCAACGGCCAAGAGCCGGTGTCAACGAAGCGCTGCGGCGGAACGACCAGTCTCACCTACGACTACGAAGGCCGAGTCACCGGCATCACCTATCCCAGCGCCGCGACCAACAGCTTCACCTACAACGGCCTCGACACCCGCGTCGGTAAGGTGGATTAGCAACCATGTTCATTCCTATTGTAAGACCGTTTGCACTCCACCGCAAGCGGCGGAGTGCTTAGCCGCACGCCACGGGGCGTGGCGGGGTATCAAAATGGGGACTAGTCAGGAGCATTAGGTCTTTGTACGCGACTACACGTGCATGAAAGCAGCATGGTACTTGTTGTCGCGGAGTACTTCATATTGTAGTTTGCAGCTTCCACGATTCGGTAACTAGTATCGAAAAATGTCGGCTTTAAATGTTGGCTTATCCCATCTCGGAAAATGGTTAATTCAGACATTGGAGGATAGAGCATACGCCACAGCATTTCCTCACTCGAAGGGGTAACTCGCCAGAATTCGTCGCGTAAGAGAGCGGAACCGTCCTTCACCTTTCGACCGAAGAAGCTGCGTATTTCTCTCAACGGGATACGATAGGCACTCCTGACGATTAGGTCGCTCGACCCCAGCTCGCAATCGTACAGGCTCAAGAGCGTAGTTTTGAGGCCCACTGGCTTGGCTACCTTCGGAATCTTCAGTCGAGAATGCCGAAAATCGAACAGCACCTTTCTAAATGGTACTAACGATGTCCAGCCGAGACCGTTCGGCAGGTCAATACCCTTACCGTAAATTAGAAATGGCAGTGAGCTCCAGATGGTCGTGGCTAGTTGGACCTTCTTCGAAACAGTTAATTGGAGCGAATGTACGCTTCCTCCAACGAAGGTGGGCACCTGATTGGCAAAAGGCTTAACTGCGGCTAAGCTTGCAGTCTCCGCATTGAGTGTGTTTAAAAACGCTCCGGTATCGATGACAACTGCGGTTTTAATACCGTTAATCTCCATGTGCGTTGACGGAATGCCCCCGTCCTCATGAAGTTCCGCCAAGAGTTGAGGACATTGACTGAATATGGAAGATTCGGAGGATCCCCCACTCGTTATGGTGATGTCCCTTTTTTGGAAGTCAGCGAGCAATGAAAGGTGCCGCAACTGATCGTAACCGATCGTCCCCATAACCATCTCGTTAGTGCCAGGTACTACGAGCGAGTTTGGAAGTGGTTCGGTCTGGATCAACTTCACCTTTTCTAACTGGGAGCTACCAAGATGGAGTTTGTTAATGATTATAAAAGGTCTATTTCGTTCATCGATACCGGAGAAGTTCGTCGAAGGTCCAAATCGGCTTGCCGCTTTCGAAGTGATTGTGCTCTGATAAGAGCCTGAGTCCAACACGAACCACCCGGTACAAGCGTCGGCCCTCAGGCGAACGGCTATAAGAAGGCCAACAACTTTGAACTGGCTACAGTTACCAACTTGCCAAAGGATTTGAAAGGCAAGTGCGATGCACAGCCGGGAGATAGTAGTTCGACGTATACATTGTCGTAGCGAAGCTGGTAGCCGCATCATGGTTCTCAGTGGTTCCCGTTGTCCCCGGCACGTGTACCTCTAGGAGGCTTCGGTGCCTCTGGATCGCGTATGATAATGACTGGAATTGGCAAACCGAATGGACCCTCCATCCACGGCCCGGTATATCCGCCTTTATCGTGCCTACCCGTTCTGCCCGGCCCAACGTGTATTATCGCGGGCCCAACCCCATCTCCGCCCCAATCCGGGGGCGGAGGACCATGAACCGGAATCTCGTTATGCCTCACTGGGTGAGGCGTAGGCTTCTTCGGCTTCGGCTTGCCCTTCTGGCAACCGTCCTCATCCACATATCGAAGAGGATTATTGTCGCAGTAAGCGTACCAGTTGCGGCCATCTTCGCTAGTGTCACGACTGAGAAATCTCCCAACACTTGCATCATAGTAGCGCGTTCCCAAGAGCATTAGCCCTGAGTCAGGATCACCCTGATACCCAGCTTCGGCTCCGTAGCCGAAGGGGCCGTACCAGGTTCCTGATGAGGAGGCGATCTGACCGAAGGCATCATAGCTCTGCTGCCCTGTCACCGTTCGCGAGGAGCTTGTTTGCGTAGACGCGTTGGTCAGTCCAGCATGGGTCCAAGTGCTAACGCCCGACCTGCGTTCGCTTAGTCCCGGCGTATAAGCTGCCGCTCCGTCTGAAAGAACATCATCGTCAACTTCGACCCCATCACGCTTGTAGGTCGCGGTTCCCGCGCTGTCTGACTTGCCTACGCGGGTGTCGAGGCCGTTGTAGGTGAAGCTGTTGGTCGCGGTGCTCGGGTAGGTGATGCCGGTGATTCGGCCTTCGTAGTCGTAGGTGAGACTGGTCGTACCGGCGCTGGTCACGACTGAGGTGGTGCGACCGGCGGCGTCGTAGCCATAGCTGTTGACGGTAACGGCGTTCTCTTGGTCGTTGTGTGCTCCCGCTCCTCGCTTAACAATCATCCTCATTTCTATTGTAAGCCCGTTTGCACGCCACCGCAAATGGCGGAGAGATCAGCCGCGCGCCATGGGGCGTGGCGGGGCATCAAGAGCTTCTTCAGGCATCTCGGTGCTCGGTGTTCGGCGTTAGGCGTTAGGCGTTCGGCGTTCGGGATGAGTGTTAAGTGTTGAGTGTTGAGGGTTGGGGGAAAGGTGTTCGGTGATCGGTGATCGGCGTTCGGCGTTCGGCGTAAGGCGTTCAGCTTAGACGTGAGTCTGTCGTCACAATAGATGCATGGTCTTGACCGGTTTGGATGTGATGGCGCAGAGAGAATTCCGCGAGTTAGCCGGCCGTAAGTTTGCCCTTCTCTGCAACCAGGCATCCATTGGGCGGGAGTGCGAGCACATCATCTCGCTAGTTCAAAAGCGCGGGCTGAAGCCCTCCGCCATCTTTGGTCCGCAGCATGGCCTCTACGGCCATACCCAAGACAACATGATCGAGTGGGAGGGATCGGCTGACGGCGAGATCCCGATCTACTCGCTTTACGGAAAGACACGGAAACCTACTCCCGAGATGCTGGACGGGATCGACGTGCTCGTCATCGATCTGCAAGATGTCGGGGCTCGCTACTACACCTTTATCTGGACGATCGCCCTCTGCCTTCACGCCTGCGGAGACGCGGGAGTAAAGGTTCTGGTGCTCGACAGACGGAATCCGCTGGGAGGCATAATCGTGGAGGGAGCGCCTCAACAACCAGGATTCGAGTCGTTTGTTGGGCTGCATCCGATCCCCATTCGCCATGGAAAGACCGTCGGCGAACTGGCCCGACAATTTCGGGACATTTACTATCCGGCGTGTGAAGTCGAAGTGGTGGAGATGCAGGGATGGAATCGGGAGATGCTTTGGCCTCATACCGGGCTGCCTTGGGGAATGCCTTCCCCGAATATGCCGACGGCAGACACCTCCCTCATCTATCCTGGCGGCTGCCTTTTGGAAGCGACCAATATCAGCGAAGGGCGCGGCACTACTCGGCCATTCGAGATCTTTGGCGCCCCTTGGATAGAGGCAGAGACGCTTGTCCGCCGACTTCAAGACCATGCGCTCCCGGGGGTCTTCTTTCGGCCCCTCGAGTTCCAGCCAACATTCAACAAGTATGTGGGTGAGCTCTGCCGGGGTGCCTTCGTCCATGTCGTCGACCCCGAGGTGTTTCAGCCGGTCGGAACATACGAAACGATTATTCGCGAAATCCGGCGAGCCCACCCCGAGCAGTTCCGTTGGAAGCTGCCGCCCTACGAATACGAGTGGGAGAAAATGCCCATCGACATTCTTCATGGCAGCGAATTCTTCCGAAGAGAAGTCGATGCCATGCGATAAACGTAGAAAACTGTATGTGCGCTCGCTTCTCTCTGACAGCCAGTCCGGCAGAAATTGCGCGGCTTCTGGACGTCGACCCAGGCGAAGTCGCGGAGCGAATTCAAATCTCTCCGACGGATCAAGTGATCGCCGCAGTGGACAAGGAAGGCGAGCGTCAGATTCGTGAATTTAAGTGGGGACTGATTCCCGGTTGGGCAAAGGACCCCAAAATTGGGCAGAAGATGATTAACGCGCGATCGGAAACTCTCACCGAGAAGCCGGCTTTCCGAAAAGCTTTTGAGAAGCGGCGATGCGTGATCCCAGCATCTGCCTTTTACGAATGGAAGCATATCGAACTTCCAGAAGAGCCGACGAAGCCTGACAGTGCTCCAAGTCTATTTGAAGAGTTTGACATCCGCCGTCCAGCAAAGAAGCCGAAGACCCTCAAACAGCCTTACGCGATCGGCCTCAAATCCGGTGACCCGTTCGCTCTTGCCGGATTATGGGAAGTGTGGAGCGATGAGGATGGAAATCGCATCCGCTCGTGTACCGTGGTGACGACGAGCCCGAACTCGATGGTGGCTGAGCTTCATGATCGGATGCCGGTGATGCTTCAGCGAGACCAACTGCACTTGTGGCTCGATACGAAGAACGAGGAAGTCGAAGAGCTGTTCGCGCCGATCCCTTCTTCGGAGATCGTCGTTCGCCCCGTCAATTTTTCGTAGTCTACGGCTCTGCTTCCAACTGATCGAGGAGGTGGTCGAGCGATTTCTCATCCACTGCTCCAGTCGCAGTCGTCACCAACCGGCCCTTGCGATCGATGATGAGCGTGGATGGCAGCGCGATCTGACCCGTCATGCCGGGTGCTCCCACGCCGGTAGCGATTGGATAGGGAATTCGGTAGTCACGCGCAAATGCACGGACGGCGCTCACATTTCCCTCGTCCAGAGAAACTCCTACAAATTGAACCTTTGAGTGATTTCGCGCCACCCGCACGAGGCCGGGGGTTTCTGCATGACAAGGCGGGCACCAGGTCGCCCATAAATTAATCACGGCAGGCTGGCCTTTGAACTCGCTCAAACGCCATGACCCTCCATCGATGAGTGGATAGCTGAGCTCGGGCAGCCCTTTGCGACTCTCCGGGGGCGTGTAGTTCAGTGGCGTCGTCTCGGGGTTGGCAACTCCGATGAGAATGAAGACCGCCCAAACGATCATGAGGAGGAAGAGAAACTTGGTTAGGGACAGCTTCGGTTTCTCAGCCATGGCTGCCTATTCTACGTTCGCAGCGGCTCTGATTCGCTCGCGATTGCACCAGTCGGGTCTTTCTGCATCCATGCCATCGGGTCCATGAGCATCGAACGGGTAAAACTCTGGGTATGAGTCAGCCTTACGATCGCGTTTACAACTTCTCAGCCGGCCCGTGCACCCTCGAAGTCGAGGTTTTGGAACAGGCGCGTGACGGGATGCTGAATTGGAACGGCACGGGCATGTCGGTGATGGAAATGAGCCACCGGGGGGCCGCTTTCGAGGGCATCGTCGCCAAGGCAGAAGCCGACTTGCGCAAGCTGATGGGCATCGGCGATGAATTCCATGTGCTGTTCTTGCAAGGTGGAGCGAGTTTGCAGAACACGATGCTGCCGAATAGCTTTCTACCGAAGGATTCGACGGCCGATTATATTGTGACGGGCGCTTGGGGCAAGAAGAGCGAGGAAGCGGCGCGACTGATTGGCAACGTGAATACGGCCTACAGCGGCAAGTCTCACAACTACAGCGAAGTTCCAGAAATGGGCGATCTTAGCCTCACGCCGAACGCGGCCTACGTTCACTACACGTCGAATGAAACGATTCAGGGAGTCGAATTCAAGAGCGATCTCCAGTTGGATGCGCCCACGATTTGCGATGTGTCGTCGAACATTCTCTCGCGGGAATTCGATCTTTCGAAGTACGCGATGCTTTATGCCGGAGCCCAAAAAAACATGGGGCCCGCGGGAATGACGCTTGTGCTCATCCGCGACAGCTTCCTGGACAAAGCACCGGAGAGCACTCATCCCATGCTGGATTACCGCTTAATGGCGAAGAACCACTCGCTATACAACACGCCTCCGTGCTGGTCCATCTATGTGGCGGGTCTGACCTACGCTTGGCTGCTCGAAAACGGCGGAGTGCCGGCGATGAACAAGCGAAACGAGGAGAAAGCGGCCATCATCTACGACGCAATCGATTCCTCGGACGGTTTTTACAAAGGGCACGCGGCGAAGAACTGTCGATCGGTTATGAATGTGACGTTCACCTTACGCGATGACGAACTGACCAAGGAGTTTCTCAAGTTCACGGAAGAGAGGAAACTCGACGGCCTGAAAGGGCACCGATCCGTTGGCGGCATTCGGGCCTCGATCTACAATGCATTTCCGAAGGAAGGCTGCGAAGTGCTTGCTCAGGCGATGAAAGACTTCAAGGCTAAGCACTAGACGAACTGCTGATCGATGTAGCACCAGCGCCAAGACTCACCCGGCTCTACTGACCTCATGACCGGGTGAGCGGTTTTGTGGAAGTGCGCGGTAGCGTGCCGGTTCTTTGAGTTATCACAGCATCCCACGTGGCCGCAGATGAGGCACATTCGAAGGTGAACCCAGGTGTCGCCGGATTGGAGGCACTCCTCACAGCCATCGGTGTTTGGCTCGACGGGCTGAATCTGGTTAAGATGGGAGCATGGCACCACTCCAGTTTACTGCGAGTTCTTTCTAGGTGCGATACTCGCATTCAGAGCAAGAACTCGCAAAAAAGTCTCCTCATTTTTCGATCTTTTGGACGAAAAGGGCGTCTACAATAGATGAGCGTCCAACAAGGAGGGCCAGCCATGCAGAACGGGAATGATCCCAGCGGGCTAAAGCTCACCGAAGAGGAGGCGTTCGCGCTCTTGGGTTTGTGTTTAACAAGTCCTAATGGGCTCGATACGGTCTCTGAACGGGCGTTGAGGAAGCTAGCCGAGTACTGTTCATTATCAAGCAATCATAAAAAAATCGCTGGTACCGTGATGCATCCGATTCGCGAGCTGGGTAAGGCGGGAGTTTAACATTTCCGCCTCCGCAAAATGAGAAGCCTGGAATTCTTCCAGGCTTTCTTTTTTATCTCTTAGCCCTTCTTTTCAGGAGCGCGAGAGCGCCGACCGCCAAGGCCATGCTCGATGCAGGCTCGGGCACCGGGCTGCCGGAGAAGTTCAGGTTGTCAACGATCGCAAAATCGCTGCCTACGTTGTTCCCGAAAATCACGATCTGTCCATGTTCTGGGCTTGCGACCGGCAGGAGGCCGTACGAACCCACGTAGCCGTTGTTCAGATACACGTCTGCCCCGCCCGCAAGATAATTCAGATCTACCCGGAAGTGATTCCAGATCTGGGAGATCACGGGCACGTTCGTCTCTACCGTTCCAATCCATGCGCTCCGCAAGGTTAGCTTCTTGCCTGCCGACACTCCAACTGCGATCCGGTCGAGACCGCTATACGAATCGGCGACTCCCCAGAAGCCGGTGGGTTGGTCTCCCGATATGATCATCATGTCCCACTCCAACTGCATCACGGGATTTTGAGTCGTTGATCCATAACCGGGATGGCTGATCGAAATGCCTTGGTAATTCGAGTCGCCTGATTTGCTGAGTTGCAAAGCCTGGCTGCCACTCTGCGCCCAGTTGTGCTGGATTGTTCCTGTCGGGTTACCGTTCAGCGATTCCCAACCGTTTGAACCGGAGACGGTAGATCCGTCGGCATAATCTGGAGCTTCAAATCCGGTCGAAAAAATCGTCGCCGCATGGCTCATGGCACCGACCGCGAGGGCGGCGATGCTGATGATTGATTTTGTTATTTTCATGTTCTCTCCCCTAAATAAATGGAATAACGGCCGCCCACAAAGCTGGGCTGACCACCTTACTTTTCTTTCCTAAATTGACTTCCTTGTCCGGTACCGCCCGGGGCGATCACCATCACTGGCTTTCCGTCCGTGCCCGAGGTCAGCGACCAGCGATACTTGGTCGCCGCTTCATTCTTCAGGTCAGCTTCGGTCATCGCGCGTTCAAAGTTGTACTTCTTTACCTGCGTGTCCTTGCTCACATAGTGCCCCTTGGTTGGCTTCAGGCGGAACATGTCCCCCTCGACGACGACCTTGCCTTCCGAGTCGCTCCAGATCTTCGTCGTCCAGCCAGCTGCGGGCGTGCTTTCGACATAGAAGAACTTGTGATAAGTGCCATCGGGATTAAAGACAAACGTGCAGCTCATCCCTCCTCCATGGCCCAGGTACGCCCCGTTGCTCTTGTCGTAAAAGGTTGTGGGGTTGATGGTGCCCCAGCGCCACTCGCCCACCATCTTTGCTGGCATGCTCGACTGCATTCCTGCGATCGAGCAAGCAACTAGGCCTGCCATAGCCAATGCGCCCATCCCTAAGCGCGCTCTGTCCTTGTTTTGCATATCCTCTCCTTTTGATCCGCGAGGCATCTTGACCCGCGACGAAGAAAACAATACCAACCGAATAAAACTCAGAAATTCGGTGGTAGGACCGAGTGCTTATGAGGCAGCAGCTGCCTAGGGCAAAAGAACCAAAGGCTGCTACTGAGCGCTTGGGTTTACCGGTTCGTCAATCGGCATTGGGGCTCCGTTGATGGCGACCCGGGATTTTTCAGCAGCGCGGAAGATCGCGAGGATCAGGTTGCCACGCTCGCGAGCCTCATCACGAAACGAGTTTGCCTCAAGGAAACACTGCACGAGGATTCCGGTCGATCCTTCGCCGAGTTCGTTCACCTCTACGATGGTGCGTCCTTTCACGGCTGCCTCGACTTGATCCAAGTATTCTCGGATTTCTTGCACAAATTGTTCGAGCCGGTCGGCTTTATTGGCGTTGCTAACGCGAACGAGGAACCGCTGACGGCGATACCGCCGCGCTCCATAATTCTCCACCGCTGCCTTGATCAGATTGGAGTTTGGCAAGGTGATCATCGAGTCTTCGAAGGTGCGCACCTTTGTGCTGCGCAAGTTAATTTCCTCGACAATGCCCTCCACTTTGTCGATTTTCACCCAGTCGCCTAGCGCGAAGGGCATATCGAACAGGATCGTCAGCGATCCAAAAACGTTCTCGACGCTGTCCTTTGCGGCGAGCGCCACCACCAAACCGCCGATGCCGACTCCCGCGAGCAGTCCAGTGATGTTGACGCCGAACTCTCCCAAGCTCAGGAGAACACCAGCGGTCAGAATAACAAATCGAACGAGCTTGCGCGTGACTGGGATCAGCAAACGTTCTGCGTTTGCCACAGAAGTCGCACGGTGAGCCAAGGCATCGCATATCGCATCCCAGACTCCGTAGACAAGGAGCACGCTACCAATAATCGTGAGCGTCTCAACGACCAGACTCAGCCGGTAGGCGAGCACCTCACTCAGTTCCAGCTGAACAGAGGTGAGATAGTAGGGAAGGATGAATCCGAGGATGCCCACCGCCCGTTGGATCGACGGCGCGCCCGTTTCACTCTTGGCACCGGTTTGTCGATGACGCAAGGCCAGTAGGCGGCGAACTGCGGAGCGGAAGACGAAACTTGCGACCAATCCCGCGAGGACAATTGCGAGGAGTCCAACCCATTGCCACGCTTCCAAACCCAGGAAAACGCCTTTGAACTGGGTAGCCCAAGCGGGTGGCGCGGCGGCGGCCGAGGCCGCCCACCCGGTTAGGACAGTCAACATCAAGCACTTCAGGCGGATATGGACACCGCCTTCTTCTCAAATCGGCGCAGGAGCAGGGCGACTAAGGGGGCTAGCGCAAGAGCAGGAAGATAGTTGGCCGTATGCAGATCCTTTAGCCCGAGCAAGCCGATGCCGGTCCCGAGCAGAATCGCGCCGCCGCTTGCGGTGAGCTCATCGAGCAACATCGGTGTCTGGACGAAGCGCTTGAGAGGCTTGGAGAGCAGAGTGAGTGATCCTTGGAAAAGAAGCAGCAAGACGGCTGTGACCAGCACACCGGCGCCGAAAGCCGCGGCGAGGAAGATGGCCCCGATGCCGTCCATCGTGCTCTTGAGGGCGAGCAGTTCGATGTCGCCCTCCAGCCCATCTTTGATACAGCCGAGGATCGTCATTGGGCCGATGCAGAAAAGTACGAAGCTTGTGATCAGGCCTTGATTGAAGGTTCCTGGTGCGCCTCCCAAGTGGACCCGACTCCATTCGCTAAGTGCGTTGATCCCCGCATGGATTCCGATTGCGAGGCCGATCACGCCTCCCACTGCCACGGCAACCGCCGCCACCAGCACGTTGTGACTCTTAAGGAACAGCTTTAGCCCGATACCACAGGTGACGAGGCCAAGTCCGCTTAGCGCGACATCTTGAAAAGCGCGATCGAGGTGCTTGTTCACCAGCAATCCGATCGCCGCCCCTGCGGCGACCGTAGCCGTGTTGAGGAGCGTCCCGCGCATTGCTTTAGCGTACCTAGCGTCTTTGGACTGCGGTAATTCATTACCGCTTTCTTGCTGTGGCGCTTGCGCCACTGTCGGCCTTACAATTTTGGTGTGGTTCAGTGGCCGCATTCACCAAAACGAGAAGCATTGCCGCCCGGGTCGTATATTGTCACGGCATCAACTCGCCACAAGGCCAACCTGCTGCACACCTCTGAGCGGCTGGATCACTTTAATGAGGTGCTGTTCCAAACAGCCGATGAATTCGGTTGGATGTTGGAAGCTTGGGCGATTTTCGCCAATCATTACCATCTCATCGCGAATTCAACACCAACCTCCGGAACGCTCAAGGCACTTCTGAAGAAGCTGCACGCTGTGAGCTCCATCTATCTTAACAAGCAAGACGGAACACCAGGGAGACAGTGCTGGTTCCAGTATTTCGACACTCAGCTAACCTTTGAAAAGTCATACTTGGCTCGGTTGAACTATGTACACAACAATCCTGTCAGGCACGGCTTGGTTTCCGATGCGCGCAGCTATAAGTGGTGCTCGGCGCAATGGTTTTTCCTCCGGGCTGACAAGCCATTTTACGAGACCGTGAGCAGTTTCAAGATCGATCAAGTCAACGTTTGGGATGACTTCTAAACGCGAGCAAGCTCGCGAGGCAAAAGCGGTGATGAATCACCGCAGTCCAAAGAGAGCGGTCCGTTTACATCTTCGGGGAGACTTCTAAACGCGAGCAAGCTCGCGAGGCTAAAGCGGTGATGAATCACCGCAGTCCAAAGAGAGGGCCCGTTAACATCTTCTGGGATGACTTCTAAACGCGAGCAAGCTCGCGAGGCCTAAAGCGGTGATGAATCACCGCAGTCCAAAGAGAGGCGTCCATGTACAATCACGTTATGGATGCAGAGGCCCTGTACGCAGATGTTTTCGCCAACTATTCTGAACACATCAATCCTTACCTTGCCAAGCTCATGGGCTTCGCTGGGTTTGGAGTGGAGATGCGGGCGGAAGGCTGCTACATCTGGGATCACGAAGGGAAGAAGTTCCTGGACTGCCTAGGAGGCTACGGAACCTTCAGTGTTGGGCACCGCCACCCGAAGGTCGTAGAGGCGGTCAAGAACCAACTGGACCAGATTGCCTTGAGCGGAAAGGCGTTCTTCAGCAAGCCGGCGGCAGATCTGGCCGCTCGGCTGGCAACGAAGACTCCGGCAGGAGTCGAATTCACGTTTTTCTGCAACTCGGGTACGGAAGCGGTCGAGGGTGCACTCAAGTTTGCCAGGGCTGTAACGGGGCGCACCAAGATCGTGTCCACTCACAATGCATTTCACGGAAAAACCCTTGGAGCTCTCAGTGTGATGGGCCGCGAAAAGTATCGGAAGCCTTTCGAGCCCTTGCTTCCGGGCGTCGAGTTCATCACCTACGGCAGCTCAGACGAAGCGGCAAAGGTGATCGACGACCGGACCGCTTGCATGATCGTCGAGCCGATCCAAGGGGAAGGTGGGATCATCGTGCCGCCAGATGGATATCTATCAGATTTACGCGAAATCTGTAACCGAACGGGAGCCCTGTTGGTGGTGGACGAGGTCCAGACACCGCTTGGCCGCACCGGCTATTGGTTTGGCTGCGACCATGACGGGGTTAGCCCCGATGTTATGGCGATTGCCAAATCGCTGGGCGGAGGCATCATGCCGATCGGCGCGGTTTGCGGCACGAAGGCAGTTTTCGAGGCCATCTATTCTCCCAACCCTCTCTCGCATACCAGCACGTTCGGGGGCAATAATTTGGCATGCGCAGCTGGTCTCGCGACCCTGGATGTGGTGGAGGATGAAGGACTGATCGAACGCAGCCGTACGATGGGCAAACTTTTCAAGGACGGTCTATCTGATGTCGCAGCGAAAAACCAGGATCTGGTGAAGGAAGTTCGCGGTCGCGGCCTGATGATCGGGCTCGAGTTCAACCTCGACGAGGTTGGTGAACTTGTGGTTGCGCAGATGCTGAAACGCGGTATGTGTGTGGCCTACACGCTGAACAATCCCCGTGTTCTTCGGTTCGAACCGCCTCTGATCATTCGCGAAGATCAAGTCGAGTGGGCGGTGCAGACGTTCTCGGACGCCCTGGCGGAGACGAAAGAGCTGCTCGCGATGCTAGTTTGATGGCGTTTGACCCATTTGACCGTCAGGATGCCGGTTTAAATGACTAAATGTTCCGACGGCTTAGCCTTTAAAATCCGGCAAGTCTTACAGGCTTAGACGGTGCAGCAGGTTCACTTTCCGCGTCACCCCTCCGCCCGCCGGAGATGATTGTGCTCCATGCGGGGGAGGGGCGGGGGGTGCGTATGATGGTTGCATGCGTGAGAACATGCGGAATTCGAGCAAACAAGCGACCGCCAAGGCGCGGAGGCTTCGCAAGTCTATGGGTGCTTCCGAGCTTAAGCTCTGGAACGATCTCAGAAATGGAAAGATCGGCTTCAGAGTGCGCAGGCAGTTTGCAGTTGGGCCGTATGTTCTCGACTTCTACATCTGTCAAGCGAAACTCTGCATCGAAGTGGACGGAGAAGTTCACGATCGCAAAGCCGATTCTGATCTCCTGCGTGATGCTTATCTGGAGCGGCTCGGAATCGCCACGATGCGGATCAGGTCTTGGGAGCTTTGGGGAGACTTTGACTTTGCTGAATCGATTCGACTGCGCGCATGCGAGCGGCTGGGCGTGGATCCCTGACCCCCACCCCTGCCCCTCCCCCGCACGCGCACAATCATCGCGGCGGGCGGAGAGGTTCTCTAAGTACCAATCTGCCGCGCTCGCGAGCAGGTTGGCGGGCGCAGGATCTCTCCCGCCGGAGATGAGTGTGGCTAGAGTTTTCTTTGGACTGCGGTGACTTGTCACCGCTTTCAACCGGCGAGCTTGCTCGCCGCCGCTAGCTCGGCATGAACGGCCTCGTCTGTAACGACCTGGCCTGCTTATGGCAGTGTTGCAGCGTGCAGGGAGTCCAAGATTCCGCTGACGATGTTGAGCGTTTGAACCGGACTTTCAAGTCCGTCGGCGAAGAGATTCGCGTGGGTGGCGGTGGGCTGGACGTGCTCGCGGTACATCGGGACGACGTGGCCCGAGAAGCGCTCGATGACACTTTCGGGAGTGCGGCCGCGCTCTTCGACATCACGAGCAATTCTTCTTTGCAGACACGTGAGTTCGGGCGCATCGACAAAGATTCGGATATCGCAGAGGCGAGACAGCTCGGGCCAGGCGAGGGCGAAGAGACCTTCGACAACGATGATCGACTTCGGCTCGACGACTTCGGGCTGGGGCCGGCGAGTGAAGCGAGCGAAATCATAGGTTGGCATCTCCACCGACCTGCCGGTAAGCATCTCGCCAACGTGCTTTACGAGCAGCCGATGATCGATCGCCTGAGGCTCATCGTAATTCTTCTGCAGCCGCTCCTCGAAAGTGAACTCATCCCACGCATGATAATAGTCGTCGATCTTGAAAAGCGTCGCATCGAGCTCGCGAGTGAGAAGGTGCGCGAGGGTCGTCTTTCCAGAACAACTTCCCCCTGCAATCGCGATCGCTACCCTCTTCACCATACGTATTTTACTCCTGGCTTAGGCTGGACGTGGCGGGCGGCGACCCTGAATCTCGGAATTGCAAGCGGTACGATAAAGGCTGCATGAAGCACCCCAAGTTTTCTCACGCGTTTGAAGTCGTCGCCGACCTTCCTCCGACTTTAGCCGCGCTGAACAAGCTGTCGCGTAACTTCCGCTGGACTTGGCACCACGAGACGCGCGACCTCTTCCGCTCGATCGACAAGCAGCTTTGGGATGAATGCGAGCACAATCCGGTGCGTTTCCTCAGCCGAGTTTCTCGAGAGCGCATGGAGCGGATCGAGGGGGATGCGCAATTTCTCGCGCGCCTGCAACAGGCGGAGAAGAACCTCGACGATTACCTAGGAGCCACCACCTGGTACGGCGAGCAGAAGCTGCCGGAGACGACGTTCGCGTATTTCTGCTTTGAGTTTGGAATTACGGAAGGGCTGCCAATCTATTCGGGCGGATTAGGGGTTCTGGCGGGAGATCATTTGAAAGCGGCAAGCGACCTGGGTCTACCGCTCGTCGGGGTCGGGTTGCTCTATTCGCGAGGATATTTCCGCCAGAGCCTCGATCACAATGGCTGGCAGCAGGAATTCTATCCGCAGTATGACTTCTACCAGATGCCTCTCGAGCTCATGCGAGGCGAAGACGATCAGCCCGTTCGCATTGAAGTCGAATTTCCCGACCGCGTCGTTACTTTGCAAGTTTGGAAAGCAGTAGTCGGACGGATCCCACTCTATCTGCTCGACAGCAACGTTCTTGAGAATCAGCCGCAGGATCAGAATACGACCGACACGCTCTATGGCGGGGACGAGGAAATGCGCATCCGCCAGGAAATTATCCTTGGCATTGGCGGCATGAAAGCGCTGCGCGCCATCGGCATTCAGCCGAGCGTCTGCCATATGAACGAAGGGCACGCCGCGTTCCTCTCGCTTGAGCGCATCCGCCAATTCATGCAGGATCACGGCTGCGATTTTCGAACCGCACGACAAGCCATTGTGAGCGGCAACGTGTTCACAACCCACACGCCGGTCCCCGCTGGATTCGACCTTTTTCCTCCGGATCTACTCGAAAAGTATTTGGGACGTACGATCGCCGATCTCGGAATTCCGTTCTCCGACTTCTTACGTCTTGGTCGGATCGATCCAGAAAATCAGGGCGAGGCGTTCAACATGGCGGTGCTGGCCATGGCCAATGCCGATCATGTGAACGGCGTTTCGAAGCTGCATGCGGGGGTCAGTCGCTCGATGTTCCAACAACGCTGGCCGGAATATCCCGAGGAGGAGATTCCTATCGAACCGATCACGAACGGCATTCACACTATGACCTGGATCGGTCGCAGTATGGCGAATCTGTTTAATGAATATCTGGGCGATGAATGGCGTCGTAATCCGCAGAACCCTTCCGCATGGGCGGGTGTTTGGGATATTCCAGATAACGATCTGTGGGCGGCGCAGGAGGACCAGCGCGGCAGTCTGGTGCGATTCGTCCGCCGTCGGATGCTGCGCGTCATGGAGTGGCAGACATCCGGAAAATCGGATCGGGGCGTCGTCGGCCAAGTCCTCGACCCTCGTATCTTGACGATCGGTTTTGCTCGCCGTTTTGCCACCTACAAGCGGGCGACCCTGATGCTCAGCGACAAGCAGCGCCTAATCAACCTACTCACTCACCCGGAACGGCCCATGCAGATTATTATCGCAGGCAAGTCTCACCCGAGGGATGATGGTGGAAAGGCATTGATTCAAGAATTAGTCAAATTCATTAACGAATCGGGAATGCGCCACCGCATGGTATTCCTTGAAGACTACGACATGGGAGTTGCTCGCTCGATGGTGCAGGGAGTCGATCTGTGGCTGAACAATCCTCGGAGGCCTATGGAGGCGAGCGGCACGAGTGGTATGAAAGTGGTGCCGAATGGCGGGTTGAATTGCTCCATTTTGGACGGCTGGTGGGACGAGGCGTACTCGGCCGAAGTGGGCTATAGGATTGGGGAGAGGGCCGAATACTCGGATCAAGGGCACCAAGATTGGCTGGATTCGCGGGCGCTCTACCAACTACTCGAGAATGATATTGCGCCGAAATTTTATCACCGAGTCGATGACGGCTTGCCTACGGAATGGCTGGCGATGATCAAGCGCTCGATCCAACAACTCGCTCCCGAATTTTCAACGGCTCGAATGGTGCAAGATTACGCGTCAAAGTTCTATATTCCCGCGGCCGAATCTTATCGAAATCTTGTCGCGAATGATCTCGCGAAGGCTCGCGAGGCTCTTGATTGGCGCAACCGCATTCAAGCGAACTGGGCACAAGTCGCGATTGTCTCAGTCAGCGACCAGTCAGCGAAGCGAAACGCCATCGGGAAACAATTTGAGGTGCAGGCGCGGGTTCAACTCGGCGACTTAAATCCGGCAGAGGTTTCGGTGCAGGCGATCGTTGGCAAAATCGGACCCAATCGAGACATCGTCGACACGGACACTGTTGAACTTGCGAATACAGGCAGGGACGAGTCTGGTTACATCTATTCGGGGCAGCTCTCCTGCGATCACCAGGGATATTGTGGATACACGCTGCGAGTGATCCCCAAGAATGATGCCATCAACGTGCGAAGCGAACTCAACCTGGTGACCTGGGAGCAAGAGTAGCCTCCCACATAAAAAAGCGCTCCCAAATCGGGAGCGCTTTTTCACGTTTAACAGAGAATTAGAAGCCTCGTCTGCCGCCGCCTTTGCCGCCACGGCCACCGCGGTCTCCGCCTCGGCCACCGCCTCCGCCGTAATCTCCGCGGCCTCCGCCTCCACCATAGTCGCCTCGACCGCCGCCACCACCGTAGCCGCCGCCTCCACCATAGCCGCCACGACCGCCGCCGCCTCCGCTATAGCCGCCGCCACCGCCGCCACCCCCAAAGGATCGGCCGCCGCCGCCCTCACCGCGGGGTCGCGCTTCGTTCACCTTCAGTCGTCGCCCTCCCATTTCGGAATCGTGGGTGTCGGCGACAGCTGCATCGAGCTTGTCCTCATCGATGTCAACGAAGGCGAAACCTCGGCCTTCGATAATGCGTGCGTTCTTTCCGCCGTAATTGGCGAAGTGCTGAAGGATTTGATCCTCGGTGGCCGAATAGGGAATATTTCCCACATACAGAGTCTTTGTTGCCATTTTCTACCTTGCCCATCACGAATCCATGGGCTTCCAACCGAAACCGAATCTGCGTGATACTCGAAGCTGAAAAAGGCTGGAGACTCGTGCGCGATACTGTCCGATACATGCGCATTATACCGCTGCGATACACACGCGAATCACCGGTTTGGAACGACTGGAGTGGCACGCATTTCGGCCATCAAGCGAGCTATTAAATCGTGATCGAATCGATCCATTTTCTTCGCCCGCTCCTCTTCTAACAGGGCTTCCTCAATTTGCCCATTTTTGCGAAGAAGGATGCCGAGAAGCCCATGGTAGAGGTGCTTGTCGGGATCAAGATCGCTTGCCAGACGCAAGGCTTTGATTGCTTCGGATTGGCGTCCGGCTCCCCAGAAGGCGACGGTAGTTTTTAGATAGAGATAATCGTCGCCCGGCGAAAGCTCGATCGCGGCGCGTAGAGCATCGAGGGCTTCATCAAACCGACCCATTTGAATAAGCAAGTCTCCAACCCAATAATGGTAGACGGCTTCATCCGGCTGAGCGGCAACGGCGCTCTGTGCAGCTTGCAGGGCCAGCTTCTTCTCGCCCAGCTCTCGATAAGTTTCTGCGAGCTTGAGGCGGTAATAGGCATTCGAAGGTTCGAGATCGATGGCGCTTTGGAGAGCCTTTAGAGCATCGCCATACTTTGCGTACCGCTTGTATATGTCCGACGTGCCGATGTGAGGTTCAGCACCGGCCTGCTGACTTTGTAGCGCCTTCCGATACTGACGCAGCGCTTGCGGAGCTTGATCCCCGTATTCCATGGCTCCGGCTAGATTGATCTGCGAAGTGATATCGCCCGGTTCTCGCTGGGAAATTGCCTCTCGGAAATGTCGGATGGCGGTCTGCCAATCGCCCTCGCTCAGGTGTTCGCGGCCGAGCTCGTCGCTTTCTTCGGCGGTATCACCTTTGGCCTTTCTCGGCGCCGCCTCATGATCGGTCGGTTCATCGACGTGAGGAACTTGAAACAGATCCGCGATTTGCCGGAAATTTGGTTCCATCTAGCCTTTGATTCCCGACTGTACCGGGCGGATCGTAATTGTGCATGGATAGCTGGAGCCGGAGAGCGGCACGGTCACCATCTTGAAAGTCTTCGAAGCTCCTGGTTCAAGTCGCAGCCTACTCACGAGAGATTCTTGCTTCGGCTGCAGCAGGGCAGTCTTATGGATCTGGCCGTCGATCACGAAGAGGGCTCCCCCGTATCCCGCGCTGGCCTCATAAACGATCTCGACCTCGGCTGGGCTGCTGGTTGGATTTTCCAGGTTCGCGGTGATTGTGTAGAGAACGCCAAAGTTTCCGTCGAGAGAACCTTGATTGTCCTGCCTGGGGATCGGTCGTTGGCCGATTCGTACGAAGCCAAACGGGCCTCCCACGGAATAGTTGACATCTTCGACCTTGAAAGGATCGGGGTAAATGTGCTCCGTATCTGGCTCCGGGATGGACGCCACATCTCCGATCGGTTTGCAGCCGGCATAGCGCCAAGGGGCACCCGTCAGCATGGCAGTTTTCCACTTCTGCTCGACAATGCCGGGCAGAGTTGCCGTGGTGCGGACGATGAGCTGATCCGGTCCATCTTCAAGAAGCCTGAGATAGCAGAGTCCGCTTGTGGTTTCCTGGGGGGCGAGTCGCCGGATCGAAATCGGCATGATCGAATACGGCGGAATCTCGACAACCTCGCCAGAGTAGCTTGCCCACGACTGTACGAAGCGGTCGGCAGCGACCAAACCGGCTTTCACGGGATTCGTGTTCGGGTCGGCATCGCCCGGAATGATCAGGATTCGAGCGGGTTGGTTCGAAGCGTTGATCGCTTCAACGTTCGTGATGAGGCTGGTGCCGGACTTGTTAATGTGGTGGTAAAGCATTCGGGCAGGCTCGCCTGCTTTAAGGGCAGCGGCAAAGAGTCGGCCTGGATGCTTTACCTGCTCTGGATGGTTGCAGTACCACAGTTCAGATTCGCTACGATAGCTTAGCGCAAGACTCTTGACGTTCACCGTGACCACTCCCTCGCTTGGGAATGCGCCTGGGCCTTCGGCTTTAACGCGCACCTGGTAATTGCGAGAATCACCGGTCGGCAAGCTTGCGCCGTTCGGTGCGGTGAACTTCAAGGTGGCGCCATCAGTCGTTCGCAGATCGCGGTTTATCGCGCTGGCGATCGATCCGGCGACGGTGGCTCGAGTGGCAGGAATGCCGACAACGGTGGCGGTCACCGTCTGCGGGAACGTTGCGGCAAGGGGCAGCACGAGAACTTCGACCGAATCGGCGGCGCTTCCGCTCAGCAGCTTAATCTTCGTTTTTCCGGCGCTCACTCCTTGAACATTGAGCACGTTACCGACGAGCGTTGCTTTCGCAATAGCGGGATCGACGACTTGCACCACGCTTGCCGAGACATTACTGCCGACGACCGTAATGGATCGCGTTCCACCCACTGGCGAGCGCATCTGATCCTCAGTGATCTTTACCGCGGGGAGTGCGGCAGCCTCGCTCAGCGCTTTTGCCCAAGCAAGCGCGAGCGGCATCTGTGCCATTCCCGCGGCTTTCGCCTCTTGCGGAGTAATGAAGAGCCAGGGCTTGCCTCCGATCAGGAGGACGACATCCTTGTCCTTGCGCTTGTAGGTCACGCCGCCATAGGCGAGAAATTTCTCAAGCTTTCCAGCGAGTATAGTGGCGCGTTCCGAGGGTGAGAAGGAACCTGAACTCGTTCGCAGCTTTAGAACTTCAACTTCATTGACGACAAGGCTGGGGCCGTTTGCCTTGACCGTGATTCCGAACGCCGACGAGACGAACGAGACGAAGCATATGAGGAGGGGGATTTGCCTGAAAACCTTCATGGTCAAGCCAATAGGAGGATACCTTGAGCCGTCGTAGCTCCCGCCTTAAAGACGCCATCGGCGGGTAAAATTAACCAAGAAAAGGAGATTTAATGAGTTCAACAAAGGCAAGAAATTACATCAACGGCGAGTGGCGCAATGCAGCGCAAGATTTCGAAAGCCTCAATCCGGCAAACAGCAAAGATGTCATTGGTACTGCTCCCTTGAGCTCGGCTCAAGATGTAAACGACGCAGTCGCCGCCGCTAAAGCGGCCTTCCAGCCATGGCAAGATTTGAGCTGGGTGAAGCGCGCGGAGTACGTGGACCGATTTGCGCAACTCCTGCGGCGCGATCTGGACGAGGTGTCTCGCCTCGTCACTCGCGAGTGTGGCAAACCCATCAACGAAGGCAAGGCGGACGCCGTCGAGGCGCTTCACATGGCCCAGTATGTGGCGGGCCTTGGCCGCATGCCAATCGGTCTGGAACTCTCTTCCGAGATCCCAGACAAAGATGCTTACATTCTTCAGAAAGCGAAGGGCGTCGTCGCCTGTATCACCCCTTGGAACTTCCCGAGTGCGATTCCGCTTTGGGTGATCTTGCCGTCGGTCGTTTCAGGCAATACGGTGGTCTTCAAGCCTGCCGAGCAGACGCCGATCGTCGCAAACAAGCTGATGGAGCTGTTCGATGAAGCTGGTTTCCCGCCCGGAATCATCAATCTTGTCCACGGCACTGGCGAGGACGTTGGCGATCCGCTGGTTAAGCACAAGGACGTGGCAGTCGTTCTGTTCACGGGTTCAAGAGCGGTGGGCAAATATATTCAGCAGGTGGCTGCTGGCGATGCCTTCAAGTTTGCGGCCACCGAGATGGGTGGTAAGAACGGAACGATCGTGCTCGAAGATGCAAACATGGACATCGCGTTGAATGCGTGCGTGCTAGGCGCGTTCAAGACGAGCGGCCAGCGATGCGTTTCGACGAGCCGCATCATCATCGACAAGAAGCTGATGAACGAGTTCACGAAGCGCTTCCTGGAGGAAGTCAAGCTGATCAAGATCGGAGACGGTTTGAACGAGCACACGTTCATGGGGCCGCTCATCGAGCCGTCAGGAATTGACAAGTGGAAGTTCCACAATCAAAAGGCTAAGGAAGAGGGCGCGGAAGTTCTTATCGAAGGCAACGTTTTGACCGACGGTGAATACGCCTGCGGCAACTTTGTCTCTCCCTTTGTGTACCGATTCGAAGACTACAAGAAAGGGACGTTCTGCCTGCGAGAGGAGGCGTTTAGCCCCCACGTCGCGATCATCGGTGTCAATGGCATGGAGGAGGCGGTCGAAGTCTACAACGACACCGATTACGGTCTCGCGATGGCGGTCATTACGGAAGATTATCGTAAGTGGCGCTGGGTTCGGGATCACGCGGACTATGGCCTGGGTTACGTGAACCTGCCTTCGATTGGTGCGGAGGTCCACCTCCCGTTTGGAGGTGTGAAGGCTTCAGGCAACGGGCATCCGGGCGCCGAGGGAATCATCCATTCGGTCACCCATCGGGTGGCATTTACGATCAACTATGGCCAAGAAATCAAGATGGCCCAGGGACTGTCCACCAAGATTGAAAGTTGATAAAGATCCCGCGATTCGAACTACTGGATCGCGGGAAATCTATCGTAATCCCTGGATGTCGCTTCGTGAGGATGCCATCCTGAGAGGGGATCGTCCAGGGATTTATTCAGTCGTCGACAAAGATCCGTTCGCCATCGTTATTCCAATCGATGGCGACATGATTCGGCTAGTTAGGCAATTCCGGTATCCGGTTCAACGCGAGTACTGGGAATTGCCACAGGGAAACATCGAAGGCGAACCGAACGCCACTCCTGAGGAGATCGCCAATCGCGAGCTCGGTGAGGAGACTGGAAGGGTGGCCGACAAGATGACCTATCTCGGCCTGCTCTACCCGGCCTACGGCTTGCTGAGTCAGGAAATGCACGTCTTTTTGGCCGAGGGCCTCAAACAAGCCGAAGGGTTTAGCTTGGATGAAGGCGAGCATGATTTGATTTCAGAAGACTTTCCGATTTCCTCGCTGGATTCGATGATCGACAGCGGCGCGATCCGTGACGGCTGCACGCTGGCGGCGCTGTATTTGTGGAATCGGAAACGAGCGTAGAGGCTCCTCGCGCGCCGGGTTAAGTTGGAGAAGAGGTGAAAGTTCCGCTCCACCTCCAAAACACCGCTTATCGACCGACTAGCTTTTTGCCGCCAAACATGGGTTGGCTGAACTTGTTGGGATAACCCTTGGTGAGTAGGGTGCATAAGCCCGCGAATTTCTTCACTCTGGCCTGACCCTCGGGCCCAGCAAGCGGCTTTACTTTTCCTGCTGAAATAGTGCACGGGTAGAAGAGCGCCTTCTGAAAATCCGTTCCGTCGTACACCAACTTGATCAGACCCGTTTCGCCGGGACGAGGAGAGATGAGGTTGCCGAGCGAATACATGATCGGTTTGCTCTTGTACACCTCAGCGCCTTGCAATACGTGAGGATGGTTGCCCCAGACGATGTCCGCTCCCGCATCGATGCACGCGCGTCCGAGAGCGACCTGATAAGCAGAAGGAAGGGTCTGCTTTTCAATTCCCCAATGCAACCCCATCACCAGCACGTCGCATTGCTGCTTTGCTGATGAGATCATCGCCTTGAGCGACTTCCGAGCACGGTCATCGATGGAGCCGCCAAAGCTCAGGGTGCCGACTCCCGCTGAAGTTGATGTAGCGGGAGTGCATTTGCTCAGTCCGCCTACACTCATGAACGCCAGTGCCGAGATGAGCCCAACTCTGACGCCTTGCGGGTTGGTGAAGACTTTCACGGCCAAGGCTTGGTCGGCATTCGAACCAGCCCCCGCGTAGCCAATTGACCACTTGTCGAGCAGGGCTTGCATCTGCTTGAGGCCAGCCTCGCGGTAGTCCATACAATGGTTGTTGCCCAGGGAAACAAGGTCGATCCCAAGCGCCGCGAGACCGCCGACGTGGGCGGGATCGGCTTTCAAGATGTATTGGTTTCTGGCAGCCAGATCGGCTCGAGTCTTACGCGGAGTCGCTGCTTTGGTGCCGGTTAGCGGAATCTCCAGGTTAAGAATCGCAGTGCCAGCAGGTTTGGTTAGAGGGACAAGGCTGACGAGAGGTTTCGATTTCGTAGAGATGCCGTTCAGCATCACATCGCCGCCTAGTAAGAGGCTGTGGACACCTCCCGAAATTGCCGCAGTTGCCGCTATTAGGACCATTGGCGGAAGAGACGTTGCATGGAAGAGATAAGCCGTAATAAGATCAGACCTGAGCCGTCAATGACGGAGAATAGCCATTATGAATAAACGTTTGATTTTCCTCGGCGGAGTTGTCATGACCGCCATCGCATCTGCAGCTTGGTTGGACCCGATCACGTTGCGCCACGCTCTGTCTCCTGATTCGACGGAAACCTACAAGATGGTCACCGACGTGAAGCAGACGGTCGCCGTGCCTGGACAAGGTGACGTCGATATTCTGATGAACACCAGCATGGACGTCGCCATGAAGACCGGTAAGGCAGACGACAAGGGCTCTTTTGACATTGAGACCACGATGAGCAACATCAAAACCACAATGGATGGGCCGATGGCGGAGATGATGCAACAGCAGCAGGATAAGGCTCCCAAGACCATCAAGACGACGGGCAAGATCAATGACCGAAATCAGATGACGATGAATCCTGATAAATCAGCAAAGGCCGATCCGATGACTCAGTTGATGGGGGGAACCTCTGCGGGAGCGAGCGTCATGTTCGTTGAATTTCCCGAGAAGCCGGTCAGCGTAGGCGATACCTGGACCTTCAACCTGCCTAAGACACCCATGTATGGCAAAGAGGCTCCGGTCGTAAACGCAAAGCTGGTTGGCGAGAAGGACTTCAACGGCACAAAAGTTTGGATTGTCAGCACGGATGGCAAGATCAAGCTCAATGTCGATCTTGGTGAAATGATGAAGGATCAGCCGGGCAACCCGATGGCTGGCCAGTCGATGATCATGACCGGCAATATCGATATGACGGGCGAAGCCCTGATCGATCAAGCCAACGGTAAGACTCTCAGCTACATCACGAAGATGAAGAGCAAAGCGAACATGGATATGGGTGGCATGTCGATCGACACGACCGGCACGGTTACCAATACTCTGACCGCGGCGAAGTAAACCCGCGCTTCCAGCACTGCTAAATAGAAGGGTTCGGACGTTCCTTCCGAACCTTTCTCTGCGTTTGGATACATCCGTGTCCAAAGCCCACAAAAATTGATGGGAACGGCGGACAAGTTTCGCGCGTTTATTTTCGAGAGGTTGGCAATGCTTTCTTGGAAAACTTTAACGGGACTTTTTGTGGCGGGCTTGGGGATGCTAGGATTTCATCCGTGGTCGAGTCCGGCAAAGAAGCCGGCCCGAACGGTCGCCGCTCAACCGGTGCAGCGGCCAGTACCAACTCGCAGGATCGTGATTTTAGCCAACTGCGATGACTCGGGCATTTGTCGAGTCGTTATCGGTCCGGCGTAGCCTCATCTTGGTTGGTGGAGCCATCTTAGATAGGCTCTTGACGGCGGGCTTCCACCTGCGCAAGTTCGCCATCGCGGATGTGGAAAATTCGGTCTGAAACGTCCAGCATCTTGTGATCGTGAGTCGCGGAAATAATCGTGACGTTTCGCTCGCGATTCAGGGACCGCAGCAGGTCGATAATTTCCTGACCGGTTTTCAGATCCAGATTTCCGGTGGGTTCATCTGCGAGCACGATTGCGGGATCGTTTGCCAAGGAGCGTGCGATCGCGACGCGCTGCTGCTGCCCTCCGCTGAGCTCGCTTGGCCGATGATGATATCGCTTCGAAAGGCCGACTGTGTCCAGCAGCTTCATGCCTTTCGCGTCGGCTTCTTCCTGCTGTAATCCTGCGAAGAGCATGGGCAAGGTGACGTTTTCGAGTGCCGTACGAACTTGAATCAGATTGAACGTTTGGAAGATGTAGCCGATGGTGTGACACCTCAGAAATGCCAATTCCTTTGGAGTCAGTTGAGCGATGTCGACATTGTTGACGAAGACCGAGCCTTGGGTGGGTTTGTCAAGTCCGCCGATCATATTAAACAAGGTCGATTTGCCCGATCCGCTCGGGCCCATGATGGACAAGTATTCACCCTCATAGACTTCGCAGGAGACACCATTGAGTGCCTTAACGGTTGCTTCACCTTCGCCGTATTGCTTGACGAGGTCGAGCGTTTGAACGACACTTCCCATCAGCCTTCCATCCTCAGGGCGGCGGCGGCGGGCATTTTTGCGGCTTGGATGGCAGGAATAATTGCGGCGAGGCTGGTGATCGCCATTCCGAGCAGGCATGTTTCGCCGACCATCATCCACACTCGTCCATCCATTTGACTCTCGATCAAGGCAGCTAGCAGCCCTCCGGAGAGCGCTCCGACACCGGACCCGACGGTTCCAAGCAAGAGCGACTCCAAGAGGAAAACGCGGACAACGAATTGGTCAGAAGCTCCCAGGCACTTGATGGTGCCGATTTCACGATAGCGTTCCGTCACCGACATCAGCATCGAGTTCGTTACTCCCACAAGGCACATGAGGAGGGAAGTGATCGCGAGCCAATGGAGACGCTGAAGGTCGGCTCGATCTTGGGATATCGACAAGATGCGTAGAGTTTGAACGGAGGAGAAGAAGGCAATGCCAAGCCCGATCCCCGCCAGGGTCACGAGCTGACGACCCAAACGAACACGAATGCCTGCGAGCGCCTGATGCCAAGCGACGCGCAGGGGCGGTTCGGTTACGGCTGTCTTCAATTCTTCACCAAAAGCGTAATTAAGCCCCGGTCGCTCAGCATTTTAAGGAAGGCCTCGAGGGAAGCATCTGCTTCGAGTCTTTTCATCTTATAACGCTTTTGCAGTTCCCGAGAGATCTTTTCAAAAGACGTCTTGCCGTCGATGCGATTCCAGACAAACGAGCCGACCTCTTCCAGCTCATAGCCTTTCCTTGCCTGCTCGTCGGACTTGATGAGCAGCTTCTCAAGGAGGTTACGCCGAACGGCGACTCCATAGAGTACGAGCTTATCGTCGATCACCGACTCCGTTACCTCTGGATTTCTTACGGGTCGTGCTTGGCGAAGCTGTTCGATAGACAGCTTTGGTTTACCTGAAAGAATCGGTTTGACTAGACGAGCCAGTTCCAATTGGGCCTCCTGTCGGCTAGACGGCTGTCGCATTTGACGGTAATAATTTGGTTTTCCTCAGGTTGGAGAAGCACGATTGCTTGCTCGTTTTTGAGCAGAGCCCTCCGATAAAGCCTCCAGCCCTGGCCGCAGCGCTCCATACGTCCGCCTTTCATCTCGAGGGCCTGAGCGGCCCAATCGGCCAATGAATTATTTTTCAGAAGTTGCTCAGCAAGTCCCCACCTGATTGCCTCGACAGTCGCCTTGTTCCACTTAAGCGTCAGGGTCGTTTTTCCCGACAGGAACTTGAATTTCTCGAGTGTCGCTTCTAGATTTATTCGTAGCCCGTAGACGGACCAAAGGGACTCACCCGATCGGAAGCTGGAGCGGGTCTTTACGAAAGGCTGCAGAATGCTGTCTTTACGGTTCCCGACGACTTCCAGAAAAAAAATGCGTCCGCTTTGTTCGAAGAGTTGGCCCCTGCCTTGACCTGCACCAATCCAGCGATAGGAAGTCTGATCGACCGACGAAGTGAACTTCACCTTAGCCTTTTTCGCATCAGCCTCCAGGGCAGATAGATATTGATTTAGACGGTCGCCCAGAGACATGCCGCCCTTCATGGGGAGCCATCTAATTTGTAGCGCAAGGCTGTAGGGGGAAGCAATTCGAACGTAGCCTTTGGCTCGATCTCCCGTTAGGGTGACGGGAGACCACTCGTCTGGATGTTCAAGGACAAAGCCCTGCCAACCAAAGGTCAATTAGGAAGCTTCATCGGAGCGAGCGGCAGGAGCTTGATATGGCATCGTATTATCTGCCGGTTTGGGAGTGATCTCGTGGACCTTGGCCTCTTCATGATGCATTGCTTCTGAGAAAGTGCGTTTGCTTTCTTCCAATCCCTTCTGCAACTCACCCATGCCCTTACCGACGCCCCTCATCAGTTCAGGGATCTTCTTGCCCCCGAACAGAAGAAGAACGACGATCAGAACAACGATCATTTCCTGTCCGCCAAAATTCATCCCATCTCCTGGCAGGCTCAAGCTGCCAATACAAGTATAGACGTCGAAATCAGCTCGAAGATCAGTTCATCCCATTAGTTCGGGTGTTTATTGGAGTTTCTACTCCGTGCTCCACGAGGGAAGGCGTCCCGTTCGCGCGGATAATGAACCAGCCGCGAGGTTTACCCATGATGGTCGGGGCACCTTTGTCGGGCTGAGGTTCGTATTTGCCGTTCGCATTTTTCACCGCATTCTTCACTTCGAAAAGCATGATGGAACTGTTCGCCTCGGCTTCTGATAGTTTCTTGGCGGCAACATCGGTGTTAAAGGCGATTCCGGATCGACTGCCATCCTCGCCTTGGCAGCCCCAGGTTCCACTCGCGGGCATGATCTTGAAGAACTTGGTTTCATCAGGATGCTGCGAAGCTACTTTCTCGTAATACTTGGTGACATCGTCTTGCCAATTGGCTGCGGCTGGCAGCATGCCATTATGGTCATCGGCATAGTCTTTGAGCGACTGGTTCACATCCTTGAAGGCATAGCTGCACTCGATGAGCCTCATGCCCTTGTTGACGAGGTTCATTCCGAAGTACGCGACCACGCCGATGATCAGGATGCAGCAGAGAGCTAAGCTGCCGAGAATGATCGCGATGAGCATTCCAGTGCTCATCTTTTTCTTCTGCGGCGGCATATAGGCGGGAGGCGATTCCATCGCCGCTCATTCTACAGCAACTCACATGTTTTCGTACAGCACTCGGGACGAAAGACGGCTTCTAGGGCCTATTCTTCATCAGCTTGTAAGTCCAAGCACGGGCGAGTGGCACCTGATCGAAAGCATGGGGACCCGATTCCGCCACTCCAGGCGGGACGACGTTTCGACCGGTCATCGTGGATAAGTCGATAATCTGGATCATCGTGCCCCGGTCCGAATACGGGACGGGCGGCTCATCGCCCCACTTGATCGATGGCGCCAGATAACGCCAGGCTTCCAAACTGCGGCCGAGGCGGGCGGCGAGGCGCTCACCGGCAATGCCGATTGCCTGCTCCATCAGGTCCTCTGGCTTTCGTCCGGCAAGATAATCGATGGTCGTCTTGCGGTTCAGCGCATTCCAAATGACCGTCGGCTGAGTGACCAGTTGGAAATTATCGTTCGATAAGAAGTTTCCAGTAACGGGGAGGAACAACAGTTCTCGGATGGCATTCATCGTCTCCGCGTAGACAAGCGCTCCTTGGGAGCCATCGACGTTGCGGCCATCGTACGTCTTGAGAGCAGCCATGGCTTCAACGATAGGGCCCGGATCTTTGATAAATCTCTTCTTCGCGAAGTTTTCCCGGGCTCGCGAGATGAGGTCGCTGAAATATGGATAGGTGTAGTCAGTTCTTGCGATCCACCAGGCAGCCATCTCCAGATCATGTTCCTGCAAAATGGGCTTTTCCAGCTGAGCGAGGACGGCAGAATTTCGGAAGATTCTGCCCCAGACAGGGGTGTCGAGATTGGGCCACCAATCTGCGGGCTTGTTGTTCCAGTTCGCAAGTAACCCGGCGGTTGGGTTCATCGCGTGCGGCATGGCATCCTGCGGAATTTCGCCCGTCCAATCATGCTTGCCGTCTCCGGGGGTGGGAAGGCGAGGATCCAAGCCCTTCGCCCTTTGGGGGATATGGCCGACAAATCGATATCCGAAGTTGTCCTTCGTAGCCCAGAAGAAGTTGAAGCTCATGGGAGAAACCTGGACGGCCTTGTCGATCTCGGCCGGAGTCGTCGCCGAGTAGAGATTGTAAATGGCGAGCGTTGCCTGAAGCTCCCGCATCCAGTAAGAAGATTTCCGAGAGAGTGCTGCGTGACTGGCTCCGCTTAGGACGACGACCGGGCCATACGACGTGCGTAGTTGCGTGACCTCGCGATCTCCTTCGCCTTTGACAGAGAGCTTAAAAGCGACCTTCTCAATTTGTTTTTCAGATCCGCGATCCAGATAGTGATCAGCATCCGTGAGTGTTGAAACGAAGATGTCGTCGGTATCGGCTACTCCACTCGTCAAACCCCAAGCAAGGGACTTCGTCTTGCCAATAATGACCCCGGGGACGCCGGGTACGTCGACTCCAACTACGCTCACGCCTGGGGCGTCGATGGACATTTCGTGGAGGATGCTCGGAGCTCTATGACCCATTTGAGGTGCGCTGAGCAGCAGAGGATGCCCTGTGCCCGACCGCTCAGGCCCAACGACGATGGCATAGCTCCCCCATTTATAGGGCGCCGAAATCATTTCCGCGACCTCGTTTGACGTCTCGTGCGAGGCGAGGCGGATTCCCGGCAGCAGCTCCAGCAGACTTAGCTTTGGAAGAAGCTTCAGATGTGCTTCGGTTACGGATTTCGAGAAGGGTGAGAACGTCGGGTGTTTGCCCCTGGACAAATCGTCCCTGGCATTGATCGTAGTGGTGGCAGCTGGATCATTCTGCCAGGAGAAATCATTCAGGACGTCTAGCGCCCGATCTTTGGTCTGGGTGCGATTTTGCAGATATCCAAGCAACGCGAGGTTGCGGATTTCTCCAGCTCCACCCTTGCCAAACTGTTGGAAGAGGCGAATCGCGATCGCGGCGGTGTCAAGAGAGGTCCAAGGCTCTGGCTTAAGACCGTACTTTGAGAATTCCGCCGGGAGTCGGTTCTCTGCGATGAAGCGGTTGATGCCTTTCGCATAGTTGTCGAAGATGTCTCGAATCGACGCTGGCAGCGCATCGATCTGCTGCTGGATCTCTTCGTCCGTGTAGGCAGATTTAAGAATTTCGGTGTCGGAAGCCACATATTTTGCGCCGAAAGCCTCGGACATCTTGCCTCTTGCGAGGCGACGACTTTGCTCCATCTGCCATAGCCGATCTTCTGCGGTGGCGTAACCGGCCCACATCCAGGCGTCGGATGCGGAACTGGCGCTGATATGGGGAACGCCATAACCGTCGCGAACGATCGGTTCGGCTGGGTTTGCGGATGATTGCCCGGCCACGAGCAGAAGCATGCAAAGCATGGCGCTAGTCTACAGCCGTGGGATGATGCTAAGGAAGAAAGCGGCGGCCGCCAGGCAGAGAATTATTGCGAGTGGCGAAACCGTAGATCACGAGGCCGATTCCGGCAACGATAGCGAGGGGTACCAGTAGCGAGAGAAGAATTCCGAGCACCTTCAGGACTACTACCAACCCAATAACTCCGAGGATCAGATAGACGCCTAATTTTGCTGGACCGGACATATTCTTCAAATTCTCCTTAGGAATAGATTCCCTGATTTAATGTACAGCAAATTCCCGATTGCCGTTCAGCAAGGCTCAGACGTCCTAGGTCCCCCGGCTCATCCGATCGCCTCTAACATCTGTTTTACGCTCGCGAGAGTGTCCGCTTGGTCCGTCTTCTTGTCATGTCGCCACCGCAGGATTCGAGGAAAGCGGACGGCGACTCCAGACTTGTGGCGATTGGAGAGCTGAATGGCTTCGAAGCCAAGCTCGAAAACGTGTTCAGGCTTTACGGTGCGCACCGGCCCGAACTTCTCCAAGGTATTTCGACGAACCCACTGGTCTACTTTTCTGATTTCCTCGTCAGTAAGACCGCTGTACGCTTTTGCGAAGGGCACCAATTGATCTCCATCCCAAACTCCGAACGTGTAATCCGTGTAAAGGGAGGCGCGCTTGCCACTACCTCGCTGGGCGTACATGAGCACGCAGTCAACGGTGAGCGGATCGATCTTCCACTTCCACCAGAGCCCTTTCTTCCGCCCGACGAGGTAGGGAGAATCGCGCCGCTTGAGCATAAAGCCTTCAACTCCGCGGGAACGAGCCTGCTGCCGCTGCTCGGCAAGGGCCTCCCAAGTGGGTTCTCGCACCTCGGAAGACAGCATCAAGCGCTGAGCCGGGATTCTCTCCTGCTCTCCCAACGGTAAGAAACCGCCGGTGACGTTTTCCACGACCTGCTCGAGAATGGCTCGCCGGTCCGTGAGTGGCAGTTCGCGCAAATCCCTGCCCTCGCTTTCCAAAATATCAAACGCCACCAGCACAGCGGGAACCGTCTCCAGAATCTTCTTGGATAGGGTTTTGCGTCCGATGCGCTGCTGGAGATGGAGAAACTTCATCGGCTTACCGTCCATCCAGGCAAGGATCTCTCCATCCAACACCGTTCCATCAGGGAGCTGATCGCAGATTGCCTCGATCTCCGGAAAGCGTTCGGTGATGAGATCTTCGCCTCGAGACCAAATGAATGACCGCCCCTCGCGGCGAATCAGCTGCGCGCGAATGCCATCCCACTTCCACTCGACGTGCCAATCTCCAATCTCGCCCAAGGCCGAGGGGTCCTGATCCAGTGGATGAGCGAGGCAAAAGGGATAGGGCTTGGAAATGTCGGTGTCACCAGAATCCGGACTGACGAGCTGAAGGAAGAACTCCCCCGTCGGCTCCCAATGTCCCATCAGTCGATGGGAGATGACCGGAGCCGGCACTGAGCTGAACTTTGACAAAGCTCGCACCACCAAGTCTCCAGAAACTCCGACCCGGAAAGCACCCGTGATCAGCTTGTTGAACACGAACCGGCCTTGCCGATCGAGTTCGCTCCATGCCTGCTGAAGCGCGAGCTTCTGGTCCTCGTCTTCCATGCCGCCAAGGGGCAACAGCCTGCGCTCGATCCAAAAGGAGAGAGATTGGTCTGACTCGACGATTTCCTCGCCGTCGGTCGCTTCGACGACTAAATCTTCTTCAGGGGAGGCATATTCGGGAAGGACTGCGGCGATGGTTTCCGCCATGTCGCCGACCGCATCGTAGCATTCGGCAAACAACCAGCTGGGGATGCCGGCCATTTCTTGAGCCCATTCCCACATGCGAGGGCCCTTAACGAATCGCTTGGGCCTTCTTCCAATGAGAAAGCTCACCGCCCATGCGGCATCCTCGCACGGCGCGGCCTCAAAGTAGCGCACCATGGCGGCCACCTTTTCGTTCGTCTTGTTGGTGTCGTCGATGGCACCGTAAAGCTCGGCGAACGCTTTCATGCACTTTGTATGATGCACGGCGACGGTTGCTCGTTCGCAAGGTCGCATAGTGACCCCTGAAATTGTAAGTTTATGGTGCTTGAACGGAAGGTGATTCGTCAGAGATGTGATGTTTTGCGTCGTGGCTGCTCTTGTGATCGCTCCATGTCTCGCGCCTCAAAAGGTGTATATTCCTGCCGCCAAGACGAGCATGATTTTCTTGGACAACCTAGCTCCGGTTCTTCTCGATCCAGATGAGAGAACCGACGATCAGAAGTCGACCGGATGTGCGGCCTCTTACAAATGGGAGGGCAGCTCCCCATACCTTACAACGAGGTTGAGCTACTACACCTATGCGAGCGCTCCGCTCAAGAGCACTCGCGAATTGGCAGGAGGCATGTTTACCTCCTCCAAAGAATTGGCAGAAGGCGTAGCGAAGGCGACGAAGAGCGACGACATTCTGGAGGCCTTCAAACAGAAGTTCACAGAACGAACGGTGTCTGAGAGAAAGGTAGGAAATTACTCGGGATGGCTCGACTCCCATGAAGACAAGCTAGCCAAGAGTTGGCGGCGGTACCTCTCGTGGGGTGACTCCAAAGAGCAATGGTGTCTGGAGTTAGTCGGCAGCAGTGAAGTGCCTCCGGTAAAGGATATGTTGAGACTCATCCTCGACAGCGTGACTCCGACCAAATTCGATGATGCAGAGGTCATAAAATCACTGGCGCTTCAGCCGCAAAAGCTCCCTGGGCTTATGTGCTCGATTAGCACTCCGGGCGTTTTCCAGGTCTACAGGGGAGACCCACTTGACACGTCGCGCAGCGGCGGGGAAGGGTACGGGGCGAACATGCCGATGGGACCCATCTCAGCCGTCATCTACGCGTCAAAGTATCGGGATTCAGCCATCTCTCCCACACTCCAAACGGCTCAGAGTCTCCAGAAGAACACGATCACCCCGGACATGATCGTGCGCGGTTCCAAAGTTAGGGCTGTGACGCTTGCCGGAGTGGCTGGACATGAATTTTCCCTTTACTTCGATGATGGCGGAGCGCCGACCTATTATTGCGGAGTGGCGTTAGCTCAGAACGGTAAAGAATGGATCATTCACGTTCAAGCTAGCAACGCCGCGGGTGGTGAGAAGAAGGTGCGAGCTATCTTGGAGAGCTTTCGGCCCGAGTGACGGGGGTAATTGGAGTTGCCTTTGATCGCCTACGTTTCCACGCAGAAATACATGCACGTCCTGCAATCCTTTCTCCAAACATGGGGGAAGTCGCTGCGAAGATCGGTCATCCAATACGATTACGAATCGCTCTTCAATGTCGAAGCCTTGCCGGCGGCGTGTTACGTGTTCACAGATCTCGACCGAATCAATGAGGAGACGCTGGAAAGGGCGGCAGAACTCGCCCAAAGATTGGCATCCGAGGGAAATCCGGTGCTAAATCGTCCGGGTCAAACTCGCGATCGTTTTTCGCTCCTGGATGAATTGTGGAAGACGGGCGTCAACCCGTACCGAGTGTTCTCGGTGGATGAGCTGTCGGACATTCGATATCCAGCATTCCTTCGTCGGCGCAACGACCACGACGGGCCTCGTACGACGCTTCTAGCCAATCGGGAAAGTCTTCAAATCGTCTTGGATCAAGCCTTGGCAGCAGGGGTGCCAGCCAAGGACTTGATGGCGGTTGAGTTCTGCGCGGTTCGCAGCTCGGACGGGTTCGTTCGCAAATACGCCTACTTCAATTTCGGTGGAAAGCTCGTACCTCGGCATGTGGTCTTCGACCATGACTGGGTCGTCAAAGCCCCGACGCGATCTTCCGGACGGGATGTGACAGCGGCTCAAGTGGAAGAAGAGCTCGAATTTATCCATAGAGAACTTTATAGGGATGAAATAGCGGAAGTGTTTAGGCGAGCAAGAATTGATTACGGTCGCTTAGATTTTTCGATTTTCGAAGGAAGGCCGGTGATATGGGAAATCAATGACAATCCGATCCCGATGACCGTTCCTGAAGATGTTCTCCCGGCGAGGGCGGAGGTCGATCAGACTTGCTCGCGTTTACTTACTGAAGGCTTTCAATATCTGCTTGCCTCCGCTCCCTCCGCGAAAAGAGCCCAAGATTCGACGTAGAACAAGCGTGCCCTACGAACTGGCGATCGGCCGTGTCCAATCCTGGTTTGAAAGTCTCGGATGGGAAGTATTTCCTTTCCAAAGGCAGGCATGGGAGGCTTTTCTGGAGGGGAAGAGTGGCCTCGTTCATTCCCCCACCGGCACTGGAAAAACCTTGGCCATTTACATGGGGCCATTGTTGCGTGCTTTACGGGAACCCTCAGCCGCAGGACTGAAGGTTTTGTGGGTGACTCCCCTGCGCGCTCTCGCAGCCGACACTGCGGCCTCCTTGCAATTTCCGGTAAATGGGCTTGGGATTCCGTGGATCGTCGAGACTCGAACGGGGGACACCTCAGCGTCCGTGAGAGCCAAGCAGAAGGAGCGCATGCCAGACGTGCTCGTCACCACGCCTGAAAGTCTTTCGGTCATGCTGACTCGGCCCGACGTGTCCGATCTATTCTGCGATCTTGAGATGGTGGTGGTCGATGAGTGGCACGAGCTTATGTCTAGCAAGCGCGGTGTTCAGACGGAACTTGCTCTTGCCCGCATCCGGTCAGTCAATCCCGCGGTTCGGACTTGGGGGCTCTCAGCCACATTAGGGAATCTGGAGGAAGCCCTGGAAACCCTCCTCGGGGTCGGGAGAGGTGACAGCGAAGCCGGCGTTCTCATCACGGGCGACATCGGCAAGCAAACGATCATCGATTCCGTGCTGCCCCCCAGCATCGACCGCTTTCCTTGGGCGGGGCACTTCGGCATGCAGATGGTGCCGTACGTCGTTGAGGCGATTGAAGAAAGCTCCACGTGCCTGATCTTCTGCAACACTCGTTCGCAAACGGAACTGTGGTTTCAATCGATCCTAGAAGTGAAGCCGGAGTGGGCAGATGTTGTCGCCCTGCACCACGGCTCATTGGATCGGGAGGTGCGGGATGAGGTGGAATATGGTCTGAAAACGGGACGGTTGCGGGCGGTCGTGTGTACCTCCTCGCTCGACCTGGGCGTCGATTTCTCACCGGTCGACAGGGTCCTGCAGGTGGGATCACCCAAGGGAGTCGCTCGCCTTCTCCAACGAGCGGGCCGCAGCGGCCACCGGCCAGGCGTGCCTTCGCGCGTTACCTGCGTGCCTACTCACGCGCTAGAGATGATCGATATTGCGGCGGCGCGAGACGCGGCTGCCGCGGGCCGGATCGAAAGCCGAGAAGGGGTTAGCAAGCCGTTGGATGTCCTCGTTCAACACCTCGTCACCATCGCGGTTGGCTCTGGCTTCCGGTCGGACGAATTGCTCCAAGAAGTGCGGACAGCGCGCTCGTATCGAAACCTGACCCTGGAGGAATGGAACTGGGCACTGGACTTTGTGACGCGCGGCGGCTCGGCTCTCACCGCCTATCCGGAGTACAGTCGGGTTGTCGAAGAGGGAGGGCTCTATCGGGTCGTCGACAAGCACATCGCTACAAGGCACCGAATGACGATCGGTACGATCACGAGCGATTCAGCGATGAACGTCGCGTACCTCAAGGGGGCTCATCTTGGGCAGGTTGAGGAAAGCTTTGTCAGTCGTCTAAATCCGGGTGACAAGTTCATCTTTGCAGGCAAAGTGCTCCAGTTCGTTCGGGTTCGAGACATGACTGCATTGGTGAAGCCGGGAGGAAGTCCGGTGGGAGTGGTGCCCCGCTGGATGGGAGGTCGCCTCGCACTTTCGGGCGAACTCGCCTACTCAATTCGAGAGAAGTTGGAAGAGGCAAACCAAGGGGAACTGAATCATCCCGAGCTAAGATTGCTTGCCCCGCTGCTAGAAGTGCAGCAGCGCTGGTCGGCACTGCCAAATTTGGATGAGCTTCTGGTCGAGCGGGTGCAGACCCGCGAAGGTCACCACATGTTTATGTATCCCTTGGAAGGACGGCTGGTGCATGAAGGACTCGCCGCCCTCTTCGCCTATCGGCTCTCGTTGTTGCAGCCGATCACCTTCTCACTCGCTTGCAACGATTACGGATTGGAATTACTCTCAGCGGAAGAAGCCCCGTTGGAAGCGGCGCTGCCTGCTCTATTTTCACCGGAGAATCTCTCTCACGACATCATTGCCTCGCTCAATTCGGTTGAGATGGCGAAGAGGCACTTCCGAGAAATCGCGCGAATCGCCGGACTGGTCTTTCAGGGATTTCCCGGTCAGAACAAGACGACCAAGCAGATCCAGGCGAGCAGCGGCCTCTTTTATGACGTGTTCAGGCGCTTCGATCCCGACAATCTGCTATTGCAACAAGCCACCCGAGAAGTGCTAGAAAAGCAGTTGGAGGAGACGAGGCTCGCGCGTGCTCTGCACCGGCTGTCGAAGTCGAACGTGCTGATCTCGACTCCAGAACGGCCCACTCCGCTTGCTTTTCCTATTCTGGTGGATCGTCTTCGCGAAACCGTCACTAGCGAGAATATTGCGGATCGCATCAAGAAAATGAGTCTCCAACTCAATTTGGAGGCAGACAAGGCTTGAGTTCGCAGATATGCTCTCCCTGGATGTCGGAACTGTCGCTGGAAGTTGCAGGCGAGGAATTGATCGCTCGAGCGGATGGATCGCTCTTTTGGAAGCGGAAGAGGACGCTGTTCGCGGCGGATGTGCATTTCGGGAAGGCGGCGGCGTTCAGAGCACGAGCGGTTCCGGTTCCAAACGGCACTACGCGAGCCATTTTAGAGCGGCTGACGGCTGCCTTGGAAGCCACAGGGGCCGATCAACTTGTGTTTCTTGGAGACCTGTGGCACGATCGATACGCGAGAACAGAAGCCATCGTCGAATCGGTCTCCGATTGGCGGCAACATCACAAGAATGTTTCGATGACGCTCGTCGAAGGAAACCACGACATCAAAGCAGGGAAGCTGCCCGGGCGGATGCAGATGTCGGAGGTGGCGGCACCCCACGCCATTGAACCGTTCCTCGCCTGTCACCATCCCTGCGAGCACGACGAAGGATATGTGTTAGCGGGGCACGTTCACCCGGCGGTGAGACTGACGGGACTCGCGGAGCAGTCGATGAAGCTGCCGTGCTTCTGGTTTGGCGAACGATCCGCAATTCTTCCGACTTTCGGTGAGTTCACAGGGTATGGCACCGTGAAGCCGAAAAGTGGCGACCGGGTATTTGCTTTAGCGGACGGAGGCTTGTTCGCACTGAAGACCGACTAGCGAGTTTGACGCCAGCGGCTGAATGGCAGCCAGATAAATTCTGATCGACCCACCACGTCGTCTCGCGACACAAGTCCCCAACAGCGGCCATCGTAGGAGTGGTTTCGATTATCTCCCATCATGAGATAGAACTTATCGGGAATCTTTACCGGAGGTGCTTGAAGAAGCTCCTGTTCGAACTGCTCCTCTTCGGGAGTAAAGCGATCCCTTGGCTTCCACTCCATCGGGTAGGAGTGTGGATTATCGGCATGGTCGATAAAACCGACAGCAAAGCGTTGAGCAATCGTGTTGGACGAGCCGTAGTTCGCCTCACCGTCGATCGTTATGACGGGCACGTAGGCGTCAACTAGATCCGGCCTCGCCTTACCGGTGTAATGAATCAGCTTCCAATTGATCGGCGAGGGAATCCCATTTCCGGTCATCGGCGTGTCCGCGCCCTGAGAGATGACTTGCTCATTGTCCAAGCTATCGGAGAGATACGGCTCCGTGATCTTGGCGCCGTTGCGGTAGAGGAAACCGTTTTTGATTTCGACGAGATCGCCGGGCCGTCCCTGTAGGCGCTTGATAAAATCCTGATCGTCTTGACCTTTATCAAGGGCGTAACGCGGTGGTTTAAAGACTACGATATCTCCGAGTTGAGGCTCGGTATAGCGGTAAATCGCCTTGTTCGCGACGATAAAATCGTTGAGGTGCAGGGTCTGCAGCATCGACCCGGAGGGGATTAGGAAGGCCTGAATGAAGAACGGCCTGATGATCATAAAGACGAAGACGCCTGCGTACACGATCGCGTCCATCGCCTCGTTCAGGAACTTGGCAAAGGGGTACATCCCCGTCCGCTTGTGTGCGACGGTGTTCTTCAGATAGCCGAACAGCGCGAGCCGAATGATGCTGCAGATAACGACGAACAATACGATCTGGCTGAGCGGAGTTCTCGCCAGAGAATCAATCGTACTGCGGAGCCCACCTGGTTCCGCCTGCGCAAGAATCGGCACCACCGTCTGCGCTTATCTTCGCTCTTTAATGCGAGCGTCCTTACCGACTTTTTCGCGAATATAGTAGAGCTTGGCGCGGCGTACCTTTCCTCGCCGAGTTACTTCCATCTTGGCCACATTCGGAGAATGGAGGGGGAATGTTCTCTCGACGCCAACACCGCTGCTTACCTTGCGAACGGTTACGGTCTCGGCGATACCACCGTGCTTTACGGCGATGACGAGTCCTTCAAAAAGCTGAATTCGCTCTTTGCCAGCCTCACGAACCTTAACGGACACTCTCAAAGTGTCTCCGGGCCAGATCTTTGGCAGGTCGGTCTTCTTCGAATCCTGCACAACGCTTTCTAAAATTGCTGCTCTCGACATGTTCTATTCAGTAGGGAGCAACGCATCGCGTCAACTCCGAGTTCCGCTTGATTAGCCGAGAAAAGATACCTCATTTAACTTTCACGAGGCAAGGGCTCCAGGTTGCATCAGATTGCTATACAATGAGCAGGTGAAAGTTTTCGCGTTATCTTTGGCGCTTGGCGGATTAACGGCGGCCATTGCCATTTTCGGCCCAAAAGATGTGCTTGATAAGCACGCCTCTAAATTGAAGGAAGCCAATTCGCTGACTGCTTTGTTCACGGTTCAGCAGGTGCCGGGAACTCCAACGACGTACACGCTCAGCTATTCGAAGCCGAACATGGTGATCATCGAGAGTCCTTCGAGATTGATCGAGACCGATGGAAAAACCGTTTGGGAATATAACAAGCTCGACAAAAGCTATTCAGAGTCGCCGCTTGCTTCGGGATCGGTGCCAGGTCCGGCGCTTGCGAACGAGGGCTGGGCCTGGGCTGCTTTCTTCTCGCCGGATGCCCTGAAGAATCTGGAAACCGTCACTTTGGGTGGGACACGGACGATCAAGGGCAATGCGGTCACTGAGCTGAATTTCACGATTTCTAAACCAACGAAGCGAAGCGGAACTCTGTTTATCGACAACAGGCTTGGGTTCGCACGAGGCGTTTCGATTAAGGATGGCGATAAGGAGACGCTCATCATGGCGACCGAACTCACCACGAGCGCCGAGCCTTTACCTCTGGGCAAGTTTACGTTTGTGCCTCCGGATGGCGCAAAGAAGATCGAGGTTGCTTCTGGAACTCAAGGCGGCGATGTGACCTATGCGTCTGTCGAGCCGATCTTCAAGAGAAGCTGCTCCGGGTGCCACAACTCAGTTAACGCTCGAGGCGGCTTCTCAGTGAACTCCTACGAAGAGCTTATGGCTGGGGATCATGGGCACGCGATTGTCCCCGGCGATCCGGCGAACAGCTCGGTGGTGGGATATATCGAAGGGACGTTGCGACCGCGAATGCCAAAAGGCGGCGCACCGCTGCCGAGTTCCGATATTGAGGCCATCAAAGCTTGGATTAAGGCTGGGGCGAAGAAGTAGTTAGTCGTTAGTCTTTGATGACTACCGACTAACGACTCCCCACTCCCGACTCCCCCTACTTCTTCCTTTCCATGCTGAAAGTTGCGGAGGAGGCAATGCTGGCGGCACCGCCTCCGGCAGGCAGATTGGTGGCCTTACCTTCGAACTTGTTTAGTTTTCCGGCGGCCGTATCGATCCAGCTTGTGCCGTCGAGGTGCATCGGTTTGTCAACCTTCGGCATATACGTGTCGACGGAGAGGATCAGTTTCGCAATTCCGCCTTCAATGCTCTCAAGCTTCACCGTTCCTTTCGCATGGGCAGAGGGATCATTGGGATCGGCCTGGTCAAAGGAAACAGTCTCGCCCACCTTAAGAGGCTTGTCGCCCAACATGGAGCCGTATCGCATAAAGCCCATGCCTTTAGTGTTCTTTAGGTCAACGGGTGCGCCGAACTTGTTCATGCGTGTTGTGGTTGGCTTTTGGCCGGGAATCTTTTGCTCGTGGCCCTGTACATTCACGGTCATGTCGGAAACTGCACTCTCGATATCAGCATCGCCATTATCGTAAATTTTCTTCACAGTTTCCTTGATGTTCATGCTGAGATCGACATCACCCATTGCAGATTCCATCTGCATCTTCATCACGTACGTGTCACTGTCGTTGAGAACATATTTGCGCTCGACTCGCAGACCGTCTTGACCGGCTAACGCGCTGGTCCCAAGAGCTAGCGCAAAAAGAATTGATCGTATTTTCATCTTCCAAACTCCATCCCCGTGGCATTTTTATTCTAGGCGAAATTGATGGAAAGCGGTATGTTGGACCTATGCGTCGCCTCGCGATCATCGTTCTTCTCGCTCTGTTCGCGGAAAGCCTTTTCGCCCAAGGCTTCACCATTCAGCGGTTCAGCTCGGACCTGGCGCTCCGCTCAGATGGGAGATTGGACGTGACGGAGACTATCCGAACCATCTTCAGCGAATCTCACCACGGCATCTTTCGCACGATTCCGGTGACATACAACGATGGGAAGGGAGCGGCGCGATCCATTCGCCTCTCCAACATTTCGGTGACGGACGAGACCGGCAAGAGCCTGGAAACCAAAATCTCGCGCGAGGGGGCGGACGTCAAAATCAGGATCGGCGATCCGGATGAGTACGTGAGCGTCGGCGTGCCGACCACCTATGTGGTTCGCTACTCCAGTTTTGGCCAGCTCAACTGGTTCGATCGGGACGACACTTGGGATCCGTTTGTGGAGCTTTATTGGAATCTAACGGGAGATCAGTGGCAAGCACCGATGGAGCAGGTCGACTTTACGCTCCATTTCCCAGCCGCAGATGCAAAGAAGGTGCGAGCGCGGCTCTATGTCGGTCCGTACGGAAGCCGGAACTTTGTCGAGCTGGTGGGTGGAAAGGCGAGTTCGGGCGGAGATCCTAGTTCCGGAAGCCTTACTTTGAAAGGCAACGAATTGAAGGGTTCCTCAAGCCGTTCACTCATGCCCTATGAGGGGGTCACCCTCGTCCTGGATTTGCCATACAACTCTATCGCCAAGCCGACAGCTCTGCAGGCGGTTGGCCTCTTTCTTTCCGGTAATCCCGGCCTCCTGCTTCCTTTCCTTACCCTGGCCGTCATGTTCGTCATCTGGTTGATGAGAGGCAAAGATCCCGCACGGAAACCGATCGCTGTTCAGTTCGAACCGCCGGACGGACTGAGCGGATCGGAATGTGGGACGCTGATCGATGAACGGGTCGATCCAAGGGATATTGCTGCGGGCGTGATCGGCCTTGCGGTGAAGGGCCAGGTGGTCTTGCACCCGAAAACCTCGGGCATGGTTTTCAAGCACCAAACGGCGGACATCGAAGTTGTCTCGAAAGTTGACGGAGTGGGGCTTAGCCGATTCGAGCAGAAGCTGCTGAGCAAATTGAGGTCGGCGGGAGGTTTGGTGGACGACGACAAGTTGCGCACGTATATCGCGCCGCACTTGTCTGAATTCAAGAGTTGCCTCTACGACTCTCTGGTCGAGCACGGTTACTATTTGAAAGATCCGAATTCGATTCGAACGGGGACGACCGTTATCGGTCTCTTCGCGGTGGTTGGGTTGGCGTACCTGATGGCCATTATCAATCCGGTTGGCGCGATCTGGCCTGCGATCGTGGGCGGCATCATCTCCGGGATTATCGTCATTTCGTTTGGCAAGATCATGCCGAGGCGGACTTACAAGGGTGCGGAGGCGTTCCGTGGGGTTAAAGGTTTCGAAGAGTTCATTCGACGAGCGCGTGGCAAGGAAATAGATTGGATGAGCAAGAAGGAGCCCTCGATGGCTCTCTTTGAAGAGTATCTCCCTCATGCGATTGCTTTCGGGCTGGCGGCAGAGTGGGCAGCTGCTTTCGACGGAATCCTGCATGAGATGCCGAACTGGTACGCGGCTCCGACGGGTACACACTTCTATCCCCTCTATTTTGGAAACGACCTCACCACAATTGGCCAGTCGATCAGCACGGCAGCGGCGACTCCGCCGCGAAGTTCAGGAGCAAGTGGCGGATACTCCGGCTTTTCCGGCGGCGGTTTCTCTGGCGGAGGCTTCTCAGGCGGAGGCTTTGGGGGCGGCGGCGGGGGAAGCTGGTAGAGACTTCCGGGCATACTTAGAGACATGCCGCACGTGAGGATGACTCGGAAAGTTGGTTTTTCAAGTGGTCATCGTTACTGGATGCCAAGCTTGAGCGATCAGGAGAATCGACGCATCTTTGGTGAGTGGGCATCTCCCTTCAATCACGGCCACAATTATTTGCTCGAAGTGACGGTTGGAGGTTCGATTGATCCTCAAACGGGCATGATCGTCAACATCAAGACGATCGATCGGGTCGTTCGAGAACAGATTGTGCGCGAGTTCGATGGCAAGAGCATCAATGACGAAATCGACTACTTTCGCAGTCATTCGTCTACCACGGAGAATATCGCTCTTTACATTACGAGAAAGCTTTCTGCGAAAGGTGTTATGCCGGCGAGCACGGTCTTGGAGCATGTGCGTCTGTACGAGAAAGAAGATCTCTTCGTCGACATCACTCTTCAGGAGCAGCCCGTGACCGCAGGGCAGGGAGTCCAAGTCATGACATTCACACGATCGTATGAATTCGCCGCCGCACACCGGCTGCACGTGCCAACTCTTTCCGAGGCGCAAAATATCGAGTTATTCGGAAAGTGCAACAGCCCTGCTGGACACGGCCATAACTATATTTTGGAAGTCTCCGTAGAGGGCACTCCTGATCCTGAAACGGGAATGATGGTCGATCTCGGGAAGCTTGATCAAGTTGTCGAGGAACTCGTGGTCGATCGATATGATCATCAGCATCTCAATGTCGACGTTCCAGAATTTCAGGATCGAACGCCAACATCGGAAGTCATTGCGGCAGAGATATTTGATCGCCTGAAGGACCGGCTACCCGCCAAGCTCGCTAAAATTCGCCTCTACGAAACCGCGCGGAATGTCTTCGAAGTAACCGCCTAGCGGAACTAAGCTTCCTTCTTCTGGTTTAGAGTTCACGGAGTACTTGACGCATCATGGACGAAACGCGAGAAGAGAATGCATGCGGATCGATCGTGAAAAAGCATTCTCTCGCCACTCGCTGGTTTCACTGGTTAAATTTTCCGCTTCTGTTCACGATGATCTGGAGTGGTTGCCTGATCCTCTGGGCCAATAATGTGTTCACTTGGTTCGGATGGACTCAGGTGGTTCCTCAGAGCCTGCTGAATCGCATCGGCTGGCATCACCGCTTGGCAGAGGGGATGGCATGGCACTTCTTCTTTATGTGGCTCTTCACGATCAACGGAATTCTGTACGTTTTGTACACGTTGTGCTCGGGAACGTGGAGAGAACTCTTGCCGAATCGCAAGTCCGCAGCTGAAGCTTGGCAAGTCATGCTCCATGATCTGAGGATTCGGAAGGAGCCCTTGCCGGCCAGAAAATACAATGGGGCGCAGCAAATCACCTACACCGCAATCGTGCTCATGGGGGGCTTGTCCCTCTTGACTGGATTGGCCGTTTACAAGCCAACTCAGCTTTCCTGGCTCGCGGCTCTCTTCGGGGGTTACGACGCTGCGCGTTTCATCCACTTTTGGCTGACTATCGGCTACGTGGCATTCTTCCTCGTGCATGTTTTGCAGGTCGTGCGAGCCGGTTGGAACAATTTCCGGGCGATGGTGACTGGTTATGAGATAGCGGACGGTGCAGAGTCTTGAGCGAGGCAAGGGAAGAGATGCGAAAGCTCTCGCGACGATCCTTCCTCTGGGCGGGGGCGAGTCTGATCGGCGGCTATGCGGCCTATCATTTCTTGGGTCATGCTGCCGCCAGCGACGGCCAGCCGGTTCCTTTGAGGCGGGGGCTCCAGCTTAATGAGGAAGTGTGGCACGACCTGTTTTCGCAGGCGGCGATGGCGCCCACCTTCGATGAATCATCGATCAGTCCCCCTCGCCAGAACGGAAATTACGGGCTCGAATCTCCATTGAATCTAGCTGAGTGGCGATGTCGGGTGGAGGCGCCGGGCATCACTCAAGAATTCGATTTAGACTTTTTCAAGTCGCTGCCATCGACGGAGATTGTGACGCAGCTTTGCTGCATCGAGGGCTGGAAGATCGTGGTGAAATGGAAAGGTGTGCGCTTCTCCGAATTTTTTAGGCAGCTTGAAACCGCCTCTTCGACTGCCTTCGTATTTCTTGAAACACCGGACCGGGAGTATTTCGTCGGCATCGATTGGGCCAGTGCCATGCATCCTCAAACGCTCCTCTGTTATGAGATGAACGGCGAGCCGCTTTCTCCGCCCCACGGAGCCCCGCTCCGTCTCGTGATTCCAACTAAGTATGGGATTAAGAACATCAAGCGAATTGGGCTCATTCGTTTTACCGACGAGCGGCCGAAAGACTACTGGGCTGCTGAGGGCTATGACTGGTACGCGGGGCTTTAGAGGCTAAAATTGTGCCGCGCTTGCGAAAAACCTGTGTTACCATGAAGCAAGGCACGCAGAAATGCGAGTCCGTTTTCGTTCACCTGAACGTCTGTTTTTGGTAAGAGGATGTTGACCGAAGTCAATTGCACCACGAGTTTTCTGAGCTGGCCACCGGCTTGGGTGGATTCCATGATACGTACCCGCGAGGGTGCGTTCAAGGGGTCCGATGTGGTTTGCGTCGGACCCCTTTTTCGTTTGCATTCTCCGATCTGGCAATTAGAGGAATAAGTTGGCCACACACGAAGTATTGGTTTTGAACAGCAATTATGAGCCGCTTAATGTCTGCAACATGCGGCGGGCAGTTGCGTTGATGCTCCTCGGCAAAGCTGAGGTGTTGCAGCATCGTGAAGCACCGTTGGCGACGGCCCACGGCAGTGAGACTGCGCCTTCCGTTTTGAAGATGCGTTATCAGGTGCGACGCCCTATGCCTCAGCTGCGGCTTTCGCGCCATTCCGTCCTAGCTCGAGATAACTACACGTGTCAGTACTGCGGCGTGAAGAACAAAGATTTGACGATCGACCATGTCGTTCCCCGGTGGGCGGGAGGGCCGCACACTTGGGACAACTTGGTCGCGTGTTGCAGGAAGTGCAATTTGAAGAAAGGGGACAAGACGCCAGCGCAAGCTCACATGAGATTGGCTAGGCGCCCGAAGCGGCCCCACTTCATTCCGTATCTATCGCTGCCGATGTACCTGAAGGCGCAGGGCCATTCGGATTGGCGCATGTACCTGCCGATCTTCGAAGAGTTTGAAGCGAGCTGCAGCGTGGCATAATTCAGTGCCTAGCCGGTGAGAAACCACTGAACGGACTTCTTCTTGGTTCGTTTCTCTCTTTGGTAGTTAGCTGCGGCCCGTTTGGGCCGCCCACCGAAAGGAGATGCAGATCATGAAGTTAAGCCATACCGTTTTGCTCGTTGCCGCACTGGGATCGTTCGTTGCGCTGCCATCTAGTTCGCCGGCCCAGAAGTATCACCGCCCGGTTGTTCAACGGGAGAAGTGGGCAGTTCGGGCGACTATCGATCATGCCGAACGAGAGAGTAATACTCTGCGCGACATCTTCGAACATCGCTACAACGAATATAAGCTGGGGAAGCTGAACACAGCGGAAAATGCGCGAACCCAGATTCAGCGGATGGACGAGGCTTTTGAAAAGTTACGCGCAGTTGCGGATGATAACCATCCGTGGCGAGGCAAGACCGAACTTCAGGCGGTCATCACCCATGCTAGAAACGTGGATCGAATGTTCTCCCGTCATCGCGAAATCCAGTCGGCGGTGAGTGGCCACTGGTGGACGCTGCGCCAGGACATTAACACGCTTTCTCGAATCTACGGGATTTCTGGGTTGGGCAAACGCTAGGAGGATGAGCGGGTATACTACCGACCAGTCGGTATGAAAACCCACAGATCCGCCTTACCTGAAAAGAAGAAGCAATTGATCATGGCTGCGGTGCAGCTCATGGTGATGCAAGGCTATGCCGGAACGTCGGTCGAGGATATTTGCTCAGCAGCCGGGGTGACGAAGGGCAGCTTCTTTCACTACTTCGCGAACAAGGAAGAGATCGCGAAGGCAGCGATGGACGCATGGGCTTGCGGCTGGCATGAGATTGTGGACGCGGCTCACCTTGAGCAAATCGAAGACCCTCTCGATCGGGTTTTCGGCTTGTTCGAGGTCATGAGCGCAGCGTATCTGAGTTCTCCAGTGGGAAAGGGCTGCATGATTGGTACGGTGGCGCAAGAGCTGGCTCGGCATAATGAGCCACTGCGAGAGATCTTCGCTGGCCACTTTAAGGATTGGGTCGATCGAACGGCAAGGCTGCTCGATGAAGCAAAAGCTGCTCACCCGCCAGCGATCGACTTTGACTCAGTCGAAGTCGCTTGGTGGCTCCAGAGCTTTGTACAGGGGACGCTTCTTATTGCCAAGAGCCGCACCGACGACGAATTTATTCTCGCCAATATTCGACATTGCCGGGCTTACGTTGCCGGACTGTTTGGATACGCAAACTCTTGTTGCAAGGAGACATCAGAATGACAAAGAACCCAGGTCCCATACCGGAAATCGCCTCTTACGACGAGTGGCTCGCGAAACGCAAGATTCTTTTGGAGAAAGAGAAGGAAGTCATGAAAGCGGGCGATCGGGTGAACGCAGAGCGTCGCCGCCTGCCCATGGTGCGCTTGGAAAAGAACTACGTCTTTGATTCCGAAGACGGCAAGGTCACGTTGCTGGATCTCTTCGAAGCCGAGCCGCAGTTGATTGTCTACCATTTTATGTTTGATCCGGAATGGGATAAAGGCTGCCCTGGATGCACCGGTTATGTTGACGCGTTGGGTGATCTGTCTATGCTTGGTGAACGCAATACCAGTTTCTGCCTAGTGTCCAGAGCACCACTTGAGAAGCTGCTGGCTTATAAAGCCGAGAAGGATTGGAAGCCAAAGTGGGTGTCCTCCTTTGGCAGCGACTTCAACTATGACTTCCACGCAACGCTCGACTCTAAGGTTGCTCCGCTTGAATATAACTACAAGCTAGAAGCAGAGCTTCGTCGTGGCAGGGAAGTGAAAGATGTGGAAGGCGAATATCACGGCATGAGCGTCTTCTTCCGCAGCGGATCCGATGTCTTTCACACTTACTCGAGTTTTGCTCGGGGAACGGAAAGCCTAACCGATTCCTACGCCTTGCTGGACATCACGCCGTATGGACGCCAAGAGGACTGGGAAGACTCACCTGAAGGCTGGCCGCAAAGGCCGACATACGGTTAGATGGCTTCCGGAAGCGCCTTTGCCTTCGGATGCATTCGTTTGCCAAAGCGCTCTGCAGGTGCTTCGATGACGTAATAGGTGAGCGCTGAAATCCCTGCCGAGAAGATGCAGACGAGGAGCACGTACACCACCCCAGGAATCTTTTCAGGCAGAAACGTCATCGGAATCCGATGGAGCAAATAGATCGAGTACGAGATACGTCCCAGGAAAGTCAGGGCAACCGGCATCTCCCGATTCCTCAGCAGCATCATGATCAGTAGAAAAGCGTAAGCCGCGGACCAACTGAGCACGGCTGCTTCGAAGGAGATCGGTACGCTCGGCGATCTAAGTCTTAGATACAGCACAACGCAGATGGACAGCCCAACGAGATAGGAAGCGGCAGCGTAGGCGGCGGCCGCCTTGAGCGTCGCCTCGCCTCTGAAGAACCGAAACGCTACGATGCCCACAAAGGCGGTCAGATAGCACATGATGTAACCCCCCGACGAGCCTCCGGGCAGGCGATGATGCAAGGCCAGGGGTACCAGCGCTCCAACGAGGAGGGACATGCCAGCGACGAGCCAGCCAATCAGGAGTGACTTTCGCAAAAAGCCCATCAGGAAGAGAACGCTGAAGGTGGCGTAGAGCACCAACTCCAGCGTAAGCGTCCAGTAGGAATTTTGAGCGTGGCCGACTCCCACAAACTGCTGCAGCATGGTGAAGTTGATGAGCCAGTGCCAAAAGTTCGAAGGGTCGAAGCCATCGATCGGCGGAGATCCAAGTAGGATTGGAACCATCACCAGGATGGAGAACCAGTAGAGCGGATAAAGCCTAAAAAACCGACCTTTCCAAAAAGCCTTTAACGATTTTGATCTTTCCAAGCTGAACGGAACCACAAAGCCTGACACAAACAAGAACGATACGACGCCGAACATGCCAAAACTAAACACCTCAGTGGGCCAGTGAGAGGTGTTATGGAGCCAATTCTCGCTGGCGTGCTCGATCACCACCGCCATCGCTGCCAATCCGCGGATCGCGTCGATGAAGCCGTATCGGTTCTTTTTCTCTTCCATCTCGAGTTGCTGCGGTTCTACAGGCTAGACAGTTGGCAATATTGATGCCGTTGACAGGAATATCGGTTGATGGATGCTATCGTACAACAGGAATGCCCACTTTCACCGCAGTGCTGAACCTCTACGGCAAAACCGCCACGGGCTTCGAGGTGCCCGCCGAAGTCGTCGAAGCACTCAATTCAGGGAAACGAGTTCCCGTCACCGTGACGATCAACCATTACAGCTTTCGGAACACCCTTGCGGTGTACGGTGGACAATTCATGCTCGGGATGAGCGCCGAGCACCGTGGGAAGGCAGGCATCGCCGCCGGAGACCTCGTCGAGATTCAACTTGAAGTGGATCAACTGCCTCGCACAGTAGAAATCCCCTTGGACCTTGAGGAGGCGCTCAAGCAGGAAAATCTGTTGGAAAGCTTTGCCAAGCAGTCCTACACGAACCGCAAAGAGGCAGCGAGATCGGTGACGAGCGCAAAGCAAGCGGAAACGCGGCTCAGGCGAATCCGCAAGATTGTTGCTCATTTACAAGAGTCAAAAGAGTAGGCCGTGGCAGAAGATTAACCTGCCCGGCTAAACCTTAGTGCGCTGGCGGCAGAGGCATTGGGAAGTTTTCCTCGACCCATTGATTCCAGAGCAGGCCCTGCTGTTCAGCCGTTTCTCTCGCACGATCCCCGTAGAAAAAGAGCCTTATCGAAAGACAGGACATATCGCCCATCGGCATCGCAAAGAAGTGGGCGATGCCCGGAAGGGGGCTTTGGCAAAGCAGGATCATCTCCGGATGTTCGCCATCGACTTCATTCTTGATTTCCCCGCTCAATTGGGGTCCGTGATCGCCAATCGGTTCCACGGGGTCTCCGATCTTTTTGCCGCGAAGGCCAAGTTTGTCCTGAAGCGATTGGAAAGCGTCGGCCGGAGCTTTGGCCGAAAACCCCATGAGTTGGCAAGTCGCTGAAGGTTGGCCCACAAAGTGCGCCAGGTAGAGCTTCAGGTCCCGGAAGAATGCGGGCCAACCGAGTTCTGTCCCCTCGAACTGGCTATCCCACTCATCTGATTCTGCAAACCAGCTGTGAACAACTCGAATCAGGCAAGTTCCGCCCCCTCGGGCTTCGACGGTCCACTCGGTCGCCATGACGGGAGCTCCGGGCGAAATTTCCCCGCCTTCCGCGCTGAAGGACTTGGGCGGGTTCCAAGCAGTGATGGTGGAGGTGGACTCCATTCCCGGACCGAAGCTGGCGACGATTTCTCCGCCCTCCCTTCCATCCAGTTCGCATGGAACAAACCAAGAAGATACTCCCGGACCGGTGGCAATCGCCTGCCACACTTGCTCCGGAGTTCCCTCGACGACGACTTCTGATTGGACGGACCTGCGTCCCGATGAATCAATTTTAACGCTCATATCTCTTTGGCTGGGCCGGGGCAGGGATGAGCCAAGACGACGAGTCGATGGGCTCTGCCTCCGGGTAAATCGGGGTCGTGATAGCGACCGGCGAGGGTCGCGATCATTTGTGTCAGTTCTCCGGTGAAAGCGGCACGTTCCTGGGCCGTTCGAAATCTGATTTCGGTATCCACGGAGAGAGTGGCAAGGTTCTTTTCGGCAGCACGTGCCCGGCGGAGCAGATCACCCACTTCCTGTACAGCGCGTGCCGCCAGCGCGATCAAATAGCTTGCGGATAGGCGGTCGATGTTCTGACGGGGATCGGGTCCGGCCTCTCCCATCGCGCGAGGCGCGATGACGTACGACGCAGCGGTGGACTTGAAGAGGCGCTCCGTCAGCCCTCCCCATTGTTTCTGCCCAGCGGGCTTCACCAATCCATGAGCTTCGAGCGCTTTCAGGTGATACGTAGCTCGTTGCCGAGGAATTCCGAGTCTGCTCGCGACGCTGGCAGCGGACGCGGGTTGCCTTAATTCTGCCAGTAGGCGATTGCGAACGGGTTCGAGGGCAACCGCTGCGGCGTTCGGATCATCAATCACGGCTAAGTCGAGCACGAGGAAGAGCATAGCATTGACAAGAAAAATTGTCAATACCCTTATGTATCGGGTAGGATGAGCGGAAATGGACGAGTACGTGGCGTATTGTAAGAAACAAGCGGTTCAGGAGATGGAGATGTTTCTCCGGAACTTTTCACGTGTGCCGGATGATCGGCTGAACTGGACTCCGACGCCTACCGCCAAGTCGCCGATGCGAGTCGCGGCGCATACGGCTCTTTACGCCGGCCGATTCGCCGCCATGATACGGGATCGGAATGTGGGCCAAGTCGATAATCTCGAGGAGTGGATTGCACAACGCGAAGCAGAGGAGGTCGCTCTGGTTTCACGCACGGAAATGGAAGAAGCATTCCGCCGAGGCACGGATGAGGTGTTGGCAGCGCTTGATTCACTATCACCAGAAGAAATTGAAGGCACTATCGATTCCGGACAAGGCTGGTCGATGTCAATGAAGCACCTTATGTCACTTCCGGGATGGCACGCAACCTTGCATACAGGTCAGATCGACTTTCTCCAGACGTGCTGGGGTGATCAAGAAATCTACGTCAGTTAGTCAATTTTGACGTTGACGTAGAAGAGATCAGTCGCTACCTTAAAGTGGTCGGAGTCCAATTTGGTTTGGAGGCGCTTCCACGAAGTAGTGGGTTTGATCGTTTGCCAGCGAGCAGGGTCGCCCACCTTGACCGGCATGGCTAACTCGGATTCATCAGCTAACCAGCGATAGTCCACCCATCCGTCGCCAAATTTGAGTTCCAGGGTAGGAATGTTCGTGTGGCGGAGATACTGGTCGAACATTGGCGTTAAATTCATTCCCGTATTTGAATTGAAGAAGGCCACGACGTCTTCGGTTAAGATGTTCTTGTACTTGAAGGTCTGATAGAATTTGCGCAAGATCGAAAACCACTTCTTATCGTCATCGAGAACACTTCGCATGGTGTTAATAAAAAGAGCACCCTTGAAGTATTGGTCCTGCGGGGGATCTGCGTTGACTCCCCGTTTTCCGAGGATCGGCTGGCGGTTCGAAACGTGTGACTTCAAGCCATTCGTATATTTTAATCCCTTCTCTTTGCCGAAAGTATATTCGCAGTAGAGGCACTCGAGGTAAGTCGTCCAGCCTTCGTGAATCCACATGTCGGAAGGGTCAGCAGCCGTGATGGAATTTCCAAACCATTCATGGCCACTTTCGTGAATGATGATAAAGTCGAACAGCATGCTGATTCCGACCCCCGTCCAGTCCCGGTTGAAGTAGCCGTTTTTGTACCCGTTACCGTAGGCCACGGCGCTCTGATGCTCCATTCCCGCGTAAGGAACTTCGATAAGTTTGTAGCCATCTTTCTTAAATGGATATTCGCCGAAGTAGTGCTGATAGGCGGCAAGCATTCCCTTTACTTGACTAAACTGCTTTTTCGCCTTCTCCAGATTTTCAGGCAAGACGTAGTAGTCTAAGGTCAAGTCTCCCATCTGATCAGAAAAGTGCGTGTAGTTACCGATGTTCACGGCAACGTCGTAGTTGTTAATGGGATAGTTGATCTTCCAGTTCCACTGGGTATATCCATCTCCAAGATCCTTCTTCCCGATCAATCGGCCATTTGACACATCGACTAAATTGCTAGGAGCGGAGACGCTGATCTCCATGTTTTCGACCTCATCTTGCCACTGATCTTTGTTCGGCCACCAGACGCTCGCTCCAATTCCTTCACACGCGCTATACACCCAATCCTGGCCTTGCGGATCCTTGTCGAAGGTAAATCCCCCGAAGCGCCCTTTTTGTGCTGGATGTCCGGAATAGTAGAAGTCGATCGAGTAGGTGCCGCCCTTCTTAAGCGGTGTCGGAAAGTCAACGAAAACTGCTCCGGAATCGCGTTCGTAGTGGAGTTCCTTACCGTTAAACACGATCTTATCGACTGCCAGTGCCTCGGTTAGGTCGAACTGAATTCGGCCGTCGTCTTTCAGCATCCGGAAGCGGATGGTGTTCTTGCCTGATATAAGTTTTTCGGCGGGGTTCACGCGAATATCGAGATGGTACGAGAGCAAGTCGTTGTTCGCTCGGAATTGTCCGTACTCGCCGCGCAAAGTATCGGCTCGGCTTGGCTGCTGAGCATTTGCGATGGCGAGCGTAAAGATCGCGGATGCGATGGCGGAAAATGACCGGAGTCGGTGGGTCATGTCCCAAGGATAACTGATCCGGGATTGGGAAGTGGTACTCCGGACGGGATTCGAACCCGCGATCTTCGCCGTGAGAGGGCGATGTCCTAAACCACTAGACGACCGGAGCGGACGGTTTGTGATTGTACCATCTTGGCGTTCGGCGTTCGGCTCTTTCGGGACACGTCACTGGAGCGGGCTCACCAATAAGGCGGGAACGTGTAGCCGTCCTTATTCAAGCGGTCGGAATAAATGATTTTATAATGGTCGGCGTTCCAGGCGCCCTTTTCATAAACCAGGTGAGCGCTCACAATCGGTCGATCGGTGCCTCCCCAAGAGACTCGCTCCAGGCCAACGATATAGACCGTCGCCTCTTTGTCCTTGCGAAAACCGATGATTCGGTAATACTGCATCGGCCCGGTCACGTCCACTGAGTTATAGATTTCCTTGATGGCGGGTTCGAGAGCCTTGCCCTGGGTCTTCGTGAGCCCTTCCGTGTAGGCATAGGGCCCGCTGAAGCAAAGCGCGAACAGGAAGATCCATGTCAACCACGGTTTCGATTCGCCCTTCTTGTGGATTGGCTTAAACAAGTTAATCGTTACGGTAAGGATTCCCGAAACGATGACGCAAACGCATGTATAGAAAAGTAAGGTGAACATCCAGCCCTCGTGGAGTTCATTCCATGAATTTGCCGGTTTTACGCGATCGACTCGCCACTTTTTTTTCGTCGAATGGGTCAACATGGATGACCACGTGCGCGGGAGCGAATTCCTGGCAGATCAGCTTCTCCAATCTATCCGCCACGTCGTGCGCGTGAACAACGGTCCAAGTGTTTGGCACCACGATGTGGAGGTCTATATAGCGCTCATTTCCCGCCACTCGGCTTCTCAATCGGTGAAAGTCGAGGATGGAGTCCTGGCTTTCGAGAAGCGTTCTTAAGCGTTCCAACTGCTCGGGAGGCAAACTGCGATCGACGAGCTGGTCGAAAGCCGCTTTGGCCAGCCTCCAAGAATTTAATGCGATCCAGATCGCGAGCAGCATGGCTACGACTGCATCGGCCTGCCACCACCCGGTAATGGCAGTGATTCCAAGGGCGGCGAAAACCCCAGCGCTGGTCACCGCGTCCACCATAAGGTGCTGGCCATTCGACTTCAGCGCGAGCGAATCGCTATCCCGTCCAACTTTGCCGACAAACAGTCCCGTGGCCAAGGCACCTAGCGAGCTCAACGCCATGACAAGCATGCCAAAGTCAAGCTTCTCGACATTGCCTCCAAAGCGGAGCTTGCGAATTGATTCGACCAGGATATAGACGACGATGAGCAGGAGCATGACCGATTCGCCAAATCCGGCCAGACTCTCCATCTTGCCGTGGCCGTAGGGATGCTCCTCATCGGGCGGTGCAGCTGCAGCGCGGACGCTGAAAAAGGCCATCGTGGAGGCGATCACATCGGTAGTGGAATGAACTGCTTCGCTTAGAAGCGAAACGCTTCCCGTGAGGATCGCAGCGATGATCTTAACGACCGTCGAAAGCAGGTTGAACGAAAGGGAAGCCCACGCTGCGTTTCTCTTCGCGTGCTCACCGGTGCCGCCCACCCCTTCATGTTAGCAAAATCAGGGTGTCTGCTTATCATCTTTGATGAATTCTGTTCGCATGGGTTGTGATCGCGTTCACAAGTGCCGATATGTAAATCGTCCATGCAAAATCGCACTGACCGCCCTGTTTCGCCCATGAGCACTTATCGCCGCTTGGCGGTCGACCACTTGAAGCGTTGCCCATTGTGCGAAGCGATCAACTCCAAGGTCAGCTCGGAATGCTTCGTCTGTAGCTGGTCGGGAGAATTCGATCACGACGCGCTCAGCATCGAGGAGGGCCTGACCGACATGCTGGATCAGTGCCCGGAACTCATTGATACGATTTTGATCGTTCCCCCGCGAGCTCCTTCGCGTGTTGCAAAGGCAAAGTTCTGGCTGCGACGCCTCTTTGGCTCTGCCATTGATTTTCGCGTCTAATCTGCCGTAGGACGTTCGCTCGGGTGCCTTGATCAAGGTGCCAAAATGACCTTAGAGTGAGCGACATTCAGAACATACTCGAAGAGCGATTCGGTTTCAGTGATTTTCAGCCCGGTCAACGAGAGGTCATGGAAGCCTTACTCCACGGACGATCTGCTCTGGCGGTGTTCCCAACCGGTGGTGGAAAGTCGCTCTGCTATCAATTGCCAGCCCTAGAGATCGAGGGATTGACGGTGGTGGTTTCGCCGCTCATCGCGTTGATGAACGACCAAATCGAATTTCTCCGGCAAAAGGGCATTCCGGCGGCAAAGATCGACTCGACGTTGACCGCTGAACAGGCCATTTCAATCTCGGATTCGGTTAGGTCGGGCGAGCTAAAGCTCTTATATGTAGCTCCCGAGCGCTTCAATAATGAGCGATTTGTCGCCGAGATGAAGCGAACTCAGATCGGTCTCTTCGCGGTGGATGAAGCCCACTGCATCTCTCAATGGGGCCATAATTTTCGTCCCGACTATCTCAAGCTCACCTCGTTTGCGCGGGAGCTGGGGGCAGAGCGACTGCTAGCGCTAACCGCAACCGCGACTCCCGCTGTTGTCGCGGATATTTGCCAAGCATTCGAAATTGCCCCCGAGGATGCGGTGATTACCGGATTCTATCGCCCCAATTTGACCCTCTTCACCACGCCCACCACGCCAGAAGTTCGCGACGAGTTGATCCTCAGCCGCATCAAGGAACGTCCGTCTGGACCCACGGTCGTTTTCG
>JAEVZK010000056.1 GCA_023392285.1 Armatimonadota bacterium
CATCCTTTTGTGGAAGAACAATATCGCACTTGCGGGATTCTGGCTGCCGCTCAAGAGCAGTGCAAAGAGCAAATATGAAGAGGCTCTGGAGGGCTTTGTATCAAGGAAAATAAAGGAGTGACTAGATGTCGATGCCCTGCCAAGATGGGCTAAGTGGGACCATGATCTTAGGAGGAGGATTGGTGATCATCTACGGTTCGCAGAGTGGCGTTGGCGTGCAGGTAGGGCTCAAATTTTGAAGAATGTAACCCTGTTAGCAATCTTCGCCGTGTTTGGCAGCCTCGGTTGGGGCATGACGTTAACGAATGACTACGCGACTATGCCAGTTGCCGTCGTTTTCGCAAATCATCGCGTGTACAAATTTGCGGTCAATTGTTCGTCATCCAAGAGCTACGTCGATCCATCGCTTGCGCCTAGTCTGATTGAAGGAAGCCTTAAGATCAGGGTGGCTAACGTAGAGGATTCCTTGTTCCCGCAAATTGCCTCAGTTCGAATTCGAAGCCTGATCGGCCAGGACGTCGATGGAATCATTGGATTTGACTTTCTAAAAAACTTCGTTTGTTGTTGGGATTCCTCCAAAAACGAACTCCAACTGTTCCGACCTTCCGCATTGCCTTTAAATTGGTCAAAAATAAAGCAGTCAGGCACGATCATGTCTAAGTTAGACTTAGAAAGCGGCATACCTCGTCTTCCCGTGTCCATTGGAATCAGTAGCTTCGACGCTGTTTTAACCTTCTCATCCGGCGACTTCCTAATTTCTCGCCTGGCGTTAAGGGGTAAGCCGGGAAACTCGACATTCGTTGTCAATCTGCAGTTTGAAAAAGGTGTCGTGCCGCTAAGCACGAAGTCGACTGAAGAGATTTCGGCGAAAGGAGTTGGCCCTAAAGTGGATGCGGCACTCGGGTTGAGTTGCTTTGTTGGACGAACTGTTCTGGACTTTCCCGCGAAAGAACTCTACTCAAACATGTCGGTAGATGACGCGGCCGCACAGATCCTGACCCAAGCGCTGGGAATCCAAATGCAAATCAGGGGTGGCAAGCTCCGAGCCACCCGAATTCTGGCCGCTCTCTCTAAGAGTTCTGATATTCTCGGCTGGCCGATCCTTGTGATTGGCAGTTTTCCCACGGCTTCGCTTTTAGACAAGATTCACCATCCCTCGACCACAGACCCCTTCTCGCCGTGGGACAAGTTTCTGCCTACATTGAAGAACCGCGTTAAATTGTTGATCGAAACTCCCTTAGGAGTTCAATATTACGACCTTGAAATTCCTGAACGCGTCTTTGATGCCCCTCCCAGAGATCAGAAATGATCATGAATAAGAAAATCATCCTAGGCTATGGTTTAGCCGCAGGAGCGATTGCGGCTGCCTTCTTCTGGATCGACACATACCGGAGGAAATTACATACCTTGGCTGAGCAGCCAATGTTGACGAATGCCTACCTACTTCGGGAGTTGACAGGAGAAATAAGACAAAAAACGGCCAAGCCTTCACCTAATACGACCAGCCTGGATCGAATTCGCTGTTTCGCCCTCGACAATCCCGCTTCACTCTCAAAGGTTAAACTAACTGGATTGAGGCCCGCTTACTTGTGGTTGTATCGAAGTAAGAACTTTTTCGATCCTGCTGACGTGGGCTACGTCTTAGATGTATCCGGATCGGGCCTGTCCGACGGAAACCTCAACTTGACCTATCATGGGGACTCCAAACCAATTCTCGAGTTCGATTCTTCATCGAGCCCGAGAGAACTGAGCTGCGAACTCGCCAAGCTCGACGCATCCACTTACGACGGAAGAAATCGGGGCTCGATTTACAACGTCAAATCGTTCGACCTGCCTCTCTCGCAAGGTTCCCTAGGCGATCTGAGCGGCGAATTTGTGGCCGCCTATGAGGGTTTCGACTATCCGGCGAGCACGATCCACGTTTACCAGTTTACTGAGACGCAGTAGGCAGGGGATCGCACATCCCTCAAACCATTAGGCGAGATAATCTCCGCGATGGACATCTTCGATATAGCGAGCCAGTAGATCGATGCAGGCTTGCACGTCATCACGATGCACCGTTTCATTGACCGTGTGAATATAGCGCGTCGGAATCGAAAGGGTGAAGGCCGGAAGTCCGCCGTGCAGGCGCTGAATGCCCCCGGCATCGGTCCCTCCGAAGGGAAGGATTTCGATCTGGCTCTTGATACCATCACGCTCGGCGAGCGCTCTGAAATGCTTCACCACTCCTGGGTGGCAGACGAGCGAGCTGTCCATGAATTTTATTGCCGCGCCAGCCCCGAGGCAAGTGATCTTGTCCTGATCCGGAATGCCGGGAAAGTCGTTCGCCAGCGTCACGTCGAGTGCAACCACGACGTCGGGAGCGACCGCCCACCCGCTCGCAGCCGCACCGCGAAGGCCAATCTCCTCTTGAACCGTCGCCACCGCGTGAACCTCGATCTCGTGGTCTTTGGCCGCCTTCACCGCCTCGATCATCACAAAGACTCCCACGCGGTCGTCCATGCACTTGCAGGTCAGTAGCGGCCCCATCTCTTGAAAGCCGCGGTCCATGGTCACCATGTCGCCAAGGCGCACCTGCTCCTTCGCCTCTTCCCCGCTCAAGCCCATATCGACAAAGAAGTTGTCGATTTCCGGCTTCTTGCTTGCTTCCGCGTCCGTCAGCATGTGCTTGGGCTTCGTGCTATAGCTCAGCAGTCCATTCAGCATCCCCCCTCGAGCATGAACCTTAACCCGTTGTGAGAACATCTGCCGTGGATCGAAGCCGCCAAGCGGCTGGATTCGGGCGAAGCCCTGATCGTCGATGTGCTTCACGACAAATCCAATCTCGTCCATGTGGGCGGCGATCATCAGCTTCTTTGGCTGCTCCCCTTTGCCGCGTTTGACGCAGTGAAGATTGCCCATTCGATCCGTCCGCATCTCACAAATGCCTTCCAGTTCGCCGCGAACGATTTCCCGAATGTTCTCCTCCTGTCCAGGCACTCCATGAGCTTCGGTAAGGCGTTTCAGCAGATCGATATTCATGTTCACGTTTTACCAGCGTGCCCGGCGATGGAGTTCCGTTCAAGGGAAAATTATCAAGGGTACAACCAGAGGATGAATCTCGTTTCCGCCTTGGCAGCAGCCATCGTCTTCGGTGGCTCAGGCGAAGGAGCCAACATCACCCCGCCCGTCGACCAAATCCTCAATGTCCCGCCGCCCGCCTCCCGATTCGAGATGCAAGATCCGACCGGCGGCCTCCCCGCAGTCATGCTCGACTGGACGAACGACAGCATCGGGCTCGCCCAACAGTCCACCCGGGGAGTGAAGAAGTATCAGGCCCGAATTATGTGGATCGACGCGACCGCGAACGTCGATCGCTACAACACCGAGGACAAGATCGTCAAGCTCGTCGCCGCGCTCAAGGATGTCGGCTTCAACACGATCATTCTCGATGTCAAACCCATTTCCGGTCAGGTGATCTACAACAGTAAGATCGCACCTAAGCTGGCGGAATGGAAAGGTCGCCAGCTGCCAGCCGATTTCGACCCCCTCACCATCTTCTGCCGAGAGGCGCGGAAGGACGATATCACCCTATGCGTCTCACTGAACGCTTTTAGCGAGGGCCACAACCTCATGCACGCCGGCCCCGGCTATTCGGGAGACATGGCGCGCTGGCAATCCGTCCTTTATGAAGTCAAGATCGACGTTCAAGATCCAGCAAAGAACGGCTTCGCTGTCAGCCCGGACTTTAACAAAATGCCGGCAGACGAGAACACGCTTGGCGCCTTCAATTCCGTGTCCGCTCTTCCGCCCAGCTCAGACGCTTCTTCTTGGGCAGCCATCAACAAATACGGAACTGTGCTGCAGGCTGGCCCAGGGAGCACCCTCGGAACCGTAAAGATGCCGAGCGGAGGATCGGTCCTCATTGGAACCGGCCGGGCGGCGGCCTTCCTCCAGAGCTTCGCTCCCCTTGGCGGTCAGCTCTCCTTCGTCACTACGCCGGAATATGTCCGCACCGGGGAACGCCCCGACCAGCAGATTCCCCTTATGATGAATCCGCTGCTGACCGACGTGCAGAACTATGAACGCTCAATCGTTAAGGAATTAGTTCAAAACTACGACATAAGCGGGATCGTCTACGACGACCGGTTGCGCTACGCGGGCATCAATGCAGACTTCTCCGATTACACCCAAGCCAAGTTTGAGACCTATCTCAAGAAGCGAGTTGTCTGGCCCGATGATGTGTTTAAGTTTACGGTCACTCCTGGGCTCAACCGAGGCCTGAATCCCGGCCAGTATTACGATGCATGGATGATCTTTCGAGCGCAAGTCATCCGCAATTACGTCCTTAGCGTGAAGGATCTGATCAAGAAACTGAAGCCAAACCTGCTCTTTGGCGTCTATGCCGGCAGTTGGTACGGAGAGTATCCGCGGATCGGCCAGAACTGGGCCGCGCCTGAGGCTTCTGCCGGTTTCTGGTTTCAGACCGCCGAGTACGCGCAGACCGGCCTTGCTCCCCAATTGGATTTTCTGATCACTGGCTGCTACTACCCCACTGCGACGATCAAAGAGGCGATGACGAACGCCGTCCCAATCGGTTTCACGGTCGAATCCGCGGGCAATCTGACGAACCGTTTGGTGCGTGATCAGACCTGGTCATACGCAGGTCTCTCACTCGACCAATTTCGTGGCAACCCCGAAGGGCTCAAAAACGCCATTCAGGCTGCCTGCGGAACCACGCAAGGGGTGATGCTGTTCGATCTCTCGCACGACATCGAGAGCATGTGGCCGGTCCTGCAGCAAGCGTTCCAAATCCGAGTTCCCGCCCCGCATTCCGAACCAGACCTATTGGCGGAAGTCCGCCGCCGCCGCGCCGCGGTCGACAAAGTGGATGGACGCGAGCCGCCGATCATCATCAACAGCGGTTCCGCCGGCATCGGGCAGAACTAAACCTTCTTTCAGTGGAGGAGGGCTTTCCTGCCCTTTCTCAAGCTCCCCCGCCTCCGCAGAATCTCCTAATCGGGGGAGCGAAACCCGTTGAGACGCGTTGTCCAACCCGTCATTGACGAGAATAAGGAAGGGTTAGAAGAGAAAAAGGACGGGTTGGAAGAGAAAAAGGAAGGGTTGGAAGAGAAAAAGCAAGGGTTAGGAATGATTTATCCAGGGTTGGGAATGATTTACCAAGGGTTAGGTGTGACTGAGCAAGGGTTCGGAATGATCTAGCAAGGGGTGGAAGAGACTGAGCAGGGCGTTTCTCTGGGCGGAGCGGTCCGGTGTGAGCTTGAAAACCCTGTCCAGTTGAAGCGTAGAAGCATGTGTGGCACATCGAGAAATTGAAAAGACCGAAGAAGAATGGAAAGGCATTCTCTCCCCCGAGCAGTTCCGAGTATTGAGAGAGGCGGGAACGGAAAGGGCCTTCACGGGCGAATATTGGGACAAGAAGGACTCTGGCACCTATCGCTGCGCTGGCTGCGGCACGGAGCTCTTCACGAGCGACAGCAAATTTGAGTCAGGCTGCGGCTGGCCCTCCTTTTACGAGGCACTGGAAAAGGACAAGGTCGAGGAACGTGAGGACAACAGCTTTGGGATGCGCCGCATCGAAGTGCTCTGCAAGCAATGCGGCGGGCATCTTGGGCACGTTTTCCCCGACGGGCCGAAACCGACCGGGCTGAGATATTGCATAAATTCTGCAAGTCTCAAGTTCGATCCGAAATAAGCGCGTCACTTGGTTTGGAACCCCCGTCTCTGTAAAGGAGTTTAGGAAAACGCGGGCCGAGAGACCTCGCGGTGCTTGCTTACGGCTAGGAATCTCGGCTCAAAATCTGTATACTGCGAGTGCGAAAACTGGCGCAGCCAGTCGACCACTACTCAACGGGGGTCTAATTGAGACACAAATTTATCTATGGCGCGGTTCTGTCCGCGTTGATTTTGGGGGCTATCGGTTGTAGCTCCGGCGGAACTGGCGATACGGCCGGCGGGACATCTGGGGCCAGCAGCACTGGCGGAACCGCAGCCTCGGGCGACGGGATCAAGATCGGCCTCGTCGCCAGCCAGAACGGCGAGCTCAAGCCTTGGGGCGATGACAGCGTCAAGGGCGCTCAGCTTGCCGTCGAAGAATTTAACAAAGCGGGCGGCGTGGATGGCAAGCCGGTCAATTTGATGATCGGCGACTCGAACTCGAAGCCGGAAGTCGGCAAGAGTGCGGCCGAGAAGCTGATGTCGGATGGAGCCATCGGCATTCTTGGTGAGGTTGCCAGCGGCATCACCATGCAGATGGAGCAGGCCGCAGAACCAAAAGGTGTTCCGGTCATTGCCATCGGTGCGACCCGAACGGACCTGACGCAAGGTCACGACAACATCTTCCGCGTTTGCTACACCGACGCCTTCCAGGGCCCAGTCATGGCGAAATTCGCCTACGACGAGCTTGGCCTCCGGAACGTCGCGCTGATGACCGACCAAAAGCAGCCCTATTCGACGGGTCTGAGCGACAGCTTCCGCGAATACTTCACCAAGCTCGGCGGACATATCGTCGACGAGCAGAAGTACGAGAGCGGACAGACCAACTTCCAAGGGCAGCTCACTCAGATCAAGGCGAAGAATCCGGACGGACTCTTCATGAGCGGCTACTTTAACGAGACCGGCCCGATCGCCCGACAGGCGAAGGACGCTGGCCTGAACGTGAAGATGCTGGGCGGCGACGGCTGGGACAGCAACGAAATCCTGCAGAGCGGCGGCGACGCGATTGTCGGCCAATACTTCTGCAACCACTATAACAACAAGGAAGATCGGCCTGAGGTCAAAGACTTCCTTGCGAAGTGGGCGGCGAAGTATAACGGAACTCAACCGGCCACGACGATGGGTGCCCTCGCCTACGACGCGACGATGCTGATGTGCGACTCGCTGAAGCGGGCAAAGACGAAGGATTCGAAGGGACTTCGCGATGCGATTGCCGACACGGTGGACTTCGCTGGCGTTTCCGGAAAGATCACGTTGAAGGGTCACGGCGGAGATCCTCCCAAGCGAGCGCTCGTCGTTCAGTTGACGAACGATCCGAAGAACCCGCAGACATTCGCGAAGGCTTATGACATGGATCCAAATACGAAGGAGCCGGTAGCAGCACCCTAATAGATGGATTTAGCCCTCCATTTACCGCTTGCGGCGTTGAACTTTGCGACGCTGCCCGAACAAGTCGTAAATGGCCTCCTTTTGGGGGCCATTTACGCGCTTATCGCGCTTGGTTACACCATGGTTTATGGTGTTCTGAAGCTGATCAACTTCGCCCACGGCGAGGTTTACATGCTCGGCGCGTATGTGTCCCTTTTCGTTTCTTATTTTATGGGTTTCACGCCTGCCGCGATGGCTGGCAACTCGCCGGGTGGAATCATCGGCCCTGGACCATTGCAAACCCTGAGCATTATCTTGCTGGCTCTGGGCATCGTGCTGGCCCTCGCCTCCTTTGCCTTCAAGACTCGGGTGCAGCTTCTGCGGCTGAGTGGAGCCTTTCTCCTGATTCTTGGCGTTCTTGGCTTGCTGATCGCCAAGTTTGAGCCGCTCGCCATCAATCTGGTGGTCATGCTGTTCGCCAGCATGATCGTCTGCGCCCTCGTCGGCGTGATTATCGAGCGTTTTGCCTATCGCCCGATGCGGAGCCACTCCCGAATCGCTTCCCTTATTACGGCGATCGGAATCTCGCTTTTCTTGCAAAATGGCGGCGCGCTCTTCCTGCCCAACAGCCCTCCTCCAAGTATCTCCGAGAAGGTTAACCCGATCCGATCGAGCATCACGGCCTATATCGTTCCGCCTCCGAAAGCCATTTCGGAGCAAGTTGCGGCCACAAAGCCGGAGTACGACGCCGCCAAGCAGGCTTTTGACGATTATCTCAATCGAACGCACGAGTCCCAATTCAATCTGTCCGCGGAAGGAAAGCCCTTGCGTGAGCGATTCAACACTGCCGAAAAGGCTTACAACGATGCCGAGCGCAAAGCGGCCTCCGCTGGCGTCAGCATTACCTTCCAGTGGAGTCGAATCATCATGTTCGTGGCGGTGCTGCTCCTGATGGCCGGCCTGACGTATCTGGTGCTCTACACACCAAGCGGCCGTGCCATGCGTGCGGTTAGTCACGACTTCGACTCTGCCTCCTTGATGGGGATCGACGTGAACCGAATCGTCACCTTCACCTTCATCCTTGGCTCTTCTCTTGCCGGAGCAGGAGCGATGATGACCGCGACCTTCCTGGGAACTCCGCTCACCACGTTTTACGGCTTGCTCCCCGGTGTGAAGGCTTTTGTGGCCGCCGTACTTGGCGGAATCGGCAACATTCCGGGCGCAGTGGTCGGCGGATTGCTGATGGGTCTCGCTGAGAATATCGTCGTGTGGGCGGGTTACAGCGACTACAAGGACTCGATTGCGTTTGTGATCTTGATTGCCGTTCTTATGTTTAGGCCCGGTGGCATCCTCGGCTCCTCCAAGGTGGAGAAAGTCTGATGTTCTGGGGCAAGAGACTTCTTTCCGTTGCGATCGGCCTTGGGTTCTGCTTCCTGATCGACTGGCTCGCCTCGCATCTGCTCGACGATTACAGCCAGCGCTTGATCGTTCTCGCAGGACTATATGTGACTCTTTCGGTCAGCTTGAACCTGATCAACGGCATCACGGGCCAGTTCTCAATCGGGCACGCGGCCTTCTATCAAATCGGCGCGTACTTTGCTGGCTACATCACCACATCGTTCTTCTCAAAACAGCAGGATTTGGCACCACCCTCGATGTACGTTGCTGTTGCGGGCGTTGTGCTGCTGGTATTTGGGGCGCTGACCATGTTCTCGCCAGAGCTCAAATCGCCCGTTCTCTGTCGGGTCAGCAACGCCTTAATCGCGCTAGCCGCGATACTGTTGATCTTCGACATGGTCAAGCCAATCGGCGGCTTTATCTATATTTTCTTCGGACTCTTAGCCGTGGCCACGTGGATGAGGTCTTCACGAGAGGGTTCAAAGGGACGAACACTTTGCGGAGTCGGCGTGCTCGCGTTCGGGCTGTTCTTCTTCTTGCTCTTTCGTTTTTGGCCCACGATGCCGCCACTCGTCTGGCTCGTCGTCGTGATGGTTCTTGGGGCCCTAGCGGCCGGGATTGCTGGTTTCGTCGTCGGACTTCCCTCCCTCCGGCTGAAAGGCGACTATCTGGCGATCGTCACGCTCGGATTTGGTGAAATCATTCGCATCCAAGTTCAGAACACCCCCGCCGTTGGCGGCTCGTATGGCATGAACGTTTCGCCGACGATTAAGCCGATTTGGATGGTTTGGCTGCTCGCGGTGGTCTGCATTGCCGTCTCGCGGAACCTCATAAAGACTGCTCACGGGTTGCCGTTTTTAGCTGTCCGCGAGGATGAGATCGCAAGTTCGGCGATGGGTGTGAACGTGACTCGTGTGAAGGTGTCGGCGTTTGTGCTCGGCTCCGCGTTTGCGGGTGCCGCGGGCGCACTCCTCGCGCACTTCGAAGGGTTTATTACACCGACTACGTTTGCCATGGACACCAGCTTCATCATCCTCACGATGGTGGTTCTCGGTGGAACCGGCTCGATTACCGGATCTGCCGTCGCGGCAATCTTTCTTTCCTATCTTCCCGAGAAGCTTAGAGGCTTGAAAGATGCGTCCGGCAGCGCGCTGAGTGTTACTTCAGCGTCGGTTGTGGCCGCACTGTTGGCGGTCGTCATCGCGGTTGCCCTCATGAAGCGAGTCGAATCCCACGGGCGCGGCTTAAGTCAAGGTCGTCGAGTTTTGTTCTACATCGGATCCGTTGTGGCTGCCCTGATTGGTAAAGTCGCGATCCAAGCGGTCCTCGACCGGACGACCAAGATGGGAGGGTCGCTCATCGCCGTCGAGCAACTGCGCATGGTGATCTTCGCCGTCACCCTTGTCGTCCTGATGCTGCTTCGTCCGCAAGGCATCTTTGGCCATCACGAGTTCAGCTGGACTTGGCTAAAGAAGCTCTTTCGACTTCAGCGGCCGGATGAGCCCACGCCTGAGGTGGCAGCATGAGCATTCTAACGCTTAAAGACGCCACCATCCAGTTCGGCGGTCTCATCGCCGTCAACAAGGTGAACTTCACGCTCGAAAAAGGGGATGTGTTCGGCCTTATCGGTCCAAACGGAGCGGGAAAGACGACCTGCTTCAACTTGATCACTGGCGTCTATACTCCTACCAGTGGGCAGATCATTTTTAACGGAAGAGATATCACCGGGACTCCTTCAAATAAGATTGCGAGCCTCGGCATCGCGCGGACCTTCCAAAATATTCGCCTCTTCCCCGCTCTCTCCGCCCTCGAGAATGTTGTCGTTGGTGCCTTCTTGCGGCACAATGTGGGACTTGCGAGTGCGCTCTGCTATCTCCCCGCTGCCATCAAAGAGACCGATAAGCTAAAGGAATTCTCGATGGAAATGTTGAGGATCCTCGATCTCGACCATGTTGCGAACGTTCGCAGCGCCGACTTGGCTTACGGTATGCAGCGCCGTCTTGAGATTGCGCGCGCGATGGCCACTCAGCCCGAGCTGCTCCTTCTCGACGAGCCTGCAGCGGGAATGAATCCAAACGAGAAGCTGGACCTCATGAAAACCGTTCGACGCCTTCGTGAGGAACACGGCAAAACCGTGCTGGTCATCGAGCACGACATGCGCTTCGTGATGAATCTGTGTGAAAAGATCTTCGTGCTCGATCACGGAGAAGAAATTTCCTACGGCCCGCCGGATAAAGTCCGCAACGATCCGAAAGTGATCGAGGCTTACCTTGGCGAAGCGGTGTAGGTTGGGGTGAATGGTGAATAGAGAATGGAGAATAGAGGATAGAGGATAGAGAATAGAGGATAGAGGATAGAGAATAGAGAATAGAGAATAGAGAATAGAGAATAGAGAATAGAGAATAGAGAATAGAGAATAGAGAATGGAGAATAGAGAATAGAGAATAGAGAATAGAGAATAGAGAATAGAGAATAGAGAATAGAGAATAGAGAAATCGGCGCTAATTCACTACCGCCTGCTCTACTCGCAGTCACCTTGCCACCCACCATTCACCATTAAACATTAACCATTCACCATTAACTATTCACCATTAACTATTCACCATTCACCATTCACCACCCACCATTCACCATTCACCATTCACTATTCTCTCGCCTCTATTCTCTTCCTCCGCAGCTTCCGCAGCCGCTTCGCTAGTGCCGGCGTCGTCCTGCTCGCCTTCCCACCGCGTCGGCAGAACGCGCGCGTCGAGGCCCTGCTCTTTGAGATACTGCACCACAACCGAGGAGTAGCCGTGCGTGACCCAGACGCATTCCGCCTCAGTTGCCGAAATCGTGTTCAGCAGCGCGGGCCAGTCGACGTGGTCGCTCAGGACAAAGCCTCGATCGACCGCGCGACGCCGACGCGCTCCGCGAATGGCCATCCAGCCGCTCATGAAAGCCGTCGAATGGTCGCCGAAACGGCGCAACCAGGGCGTGCCGTTCGCAGACGGAGGGGCCAAAATGATTGCGCGAGACCAGTCGAAGGATTTGTTCACCTCCCACACCTGCTGAGTTGGAGGTAACGGCACACCGGTTGCGCGGTAGCCGTCCGTGATCTTGCGCACCGCGCCATGCAAGAAGATCGGCCCGACCTCCGGATCGAGGCCGCTCAAGGCACGCTGAGCCTTCCCGAGCGCGTAGCCGAGCAGCAGCGAAGCCTTCCCTTGCTCCTGATTCGATCGCCACCAGTCGTGAATCTGCGAAAAGACTTCACTTTCCGGCCGCCAACGATAAATCGGCAGCCCAAAGGTCGACTCAGTAACGAACGTGTGGCACTTCACCAGCTCAAAAGGCGTGCAAGTCAGGTCCGCCTCCGTCTTATAATCCCCCGTCACCACCCCCACCTGCCCGCGATGCTCCACCCGCACCTGAGCGGAGCCGAGCACGTGACCCGCAGGGTGAAGAGACACCCTAACGCCATTGATATGTATAGCTTCACCGTACTCCACGGTATCAATTCGCATTTCGGGCCCGAGCCGCAGCCGCAGCACCCGCTCCCCCTCTTTCGAGCACAAGTACCGCTTCATACCCCACCGGGCGTGGTCCGAATGGGCATGAGTGATCACCGCCCGCTCCACTGGCTTCCACGGATCGATGTAAAAGTCGCCGTGCGGACAGTACAGGCCGCAATCATTCAGCTTGAAGAGTTCCGCAGCCATGGATGATTGTCAGACGGCCAACCGCCCCTCTCTGCTCCCATTGTCGACATGACGAGGAATGATGACGGGGAATACGGTTTGTGTCCCTCGTCATCCCGAGTTTGAGCCGACCATCGGCTCGCCTGAGGGATCTGAGCATACTCCCATCTTGCTGTTGCGAGAGCCGGAGCTCCAGACGAGCGCTCTCGTGGTCAGGTCCCTCCGTTCCGCGCCGCAGGACGGCGCTTCAGTCGGGATGACGGGGGTTTGTGTCTCTCGTCATCCCGAGTTTGAGCCGACCATCGGCTCAAAAGAGGGATCTGAGCATACTCTCATCTTGCTGTTGCGAGAGCCGGAGCTCCAGACGAGAGCTCTCGTGGTCAGGTCCCTCCGTTCCGCGCCGCAATGCGGCGCTTCAGTCGGGATGACGGGGGTTTCTGTCTCGCGTCATCCGAGTTTGAGCCGACCAGCGGCTCGAAAGAGGGACCTGAGCGTACTCTCAGCTTGCTTTCAATATCAGTTGCAAGAGCCGGAAAGACAACCCAGCGCTCTCATAGGCAGGTCCCTCCGCTGCGCGCCGCAGGCCGGCGCCTCAGTCGGGATGACGGGTGCGGGGAATTTCTTTGCGAGGAACGACAGAGGCAAACCTCTTTGTCACCCGAGGAACGAGGGATCTCGCAGGGGCATCGTTTTCAAGCTTATAGCAGCTGTACAGGCAAGGTCGAAGACGAGATCGGAATGACAAACGGAACGGACGCGAATCTCACGCGGGCAGAAGACGATTACAACTCTGGCCTAATCCTCTTCGATCTTGGTGGCTGGTGTGCCATCGAAGGCTTCAATCTTCGGATACGGTAAACGCGCGCCGATGCGGCTTTTGCGCTCGTGCTCGCCCCCAACAATCTTGCCGGTGGTTGCGTCGACGTAGATTTTGTCTTCGGGATTGGCGAACACATAAGCCGAGATGAGAAATCGGCTGCTGCCAGTGAGTTCCGGCGGTCCGCCGAAGTATTCGTTCGGGCTCAGAAATCCAAAGCCATATGACTTGGACACTGGTGCCTCATGTTTACTCGCGAAAAACTTGTTCGCTAAGCGCTTGGCCGCTTCATCAGCAATCGACTTGGCAGCAGTCTTTAACGTGTAGTCAGCTGGCCGCCCAAACATGGTGATCTTCCCTGTCTTGCATTCATAATGGAAACCCACGGAAAGAGGCTCAAACGTAAAGCTTGCCCCTTTTGGGAAGTAGTTGAAGTAAAAGTCCTTATATATTGGCGGGATATCGGGCGATTTGAACTGCACCTCCTTCCTTGGCGGACTGTAAGTCAGCGCGTAGTCTTTGTAACCAAGCTTCTGAAGGATGGCACGAGATCGCTGCAGCAATACTTCATCAGTGAGCGGCGGCCGATGGATGTCAGCAGGATCAATTTCCGCATTATCCGAGAATGCTAGAAGTTTGCCATTGGGCAGAAACGTTGCTAGCCCCGAGTCACTCTTCATAATATAGAATGTTCGATCGTTAATCACTTGCTCTTCCGCTTTTGTCACGCGAAAGTTGGGCGCAATCATTCTCAATTCTGAAACTTTCAACTCGATGCCGTTGTAGGTTGGTTGCTGACAGAGTGCCAGGCAATATATAGCCAGTAGATAGTTTGTAATCATTTTATAAATACCCAGCCTGACGGCGGGAGAGTCTTGTCGCCTGTGTAAACCTTGTTCAAGCGCATGAAGGGGTCTCCAAAGAGAGTGACTTGTGCTGCAGGGTTCATTGCCAACTTGGTTCCCACGATATCCAACGCCACATTATAATTATTGACGCATAACTCCCATGCATCTCCTACGGTTGATCCGCCGACTAACTGATCAAATAAGATTTGTTCTGAGGCTCGTAATGTTCTACCTGCCAATACTTTCTGATTCCAGCCAAGCCAAACGCGATCTGTGGTGGGCTCAGACCCTAGGTACGATGCCGCCGCGACGGGATCGGCTGTGTGGCAACCATCAAGAAAGGTGAAGTTGGGGGGCGGAACAGTGCTTTGGTTCCTGTACAAGGATGCGAAAGCGGATGTAAACAATTCGGCTTCGTGAGCACCATCCAATGCGGTTGCGCCGGTCCACACATAATCTTCATCACCCTCTGAAGATATCATGAAAGCAGAGGCACCGGCCAAATTCGCACCAGCCTTTTGAACCCCCCAATCGTTGTCAAATTGGAAAGTCGTGCTTGCGTAATTGACGGACCCAAGTGAAACTTCCGCAATAAATGCCGTTCCAACGTAGTCGACACCGAGATAGTTAATGGCAAAGACCGAGGATCGATTGTAAATTTCAGGGTTATAGGTTTTGGAAATTGTCCTCGTCACCGGATCTTCACCAAGGTTCCAGAGTCTGAGCGTAGCTTTGGCTGTGATGTAGATGGGACCATTGGGGAACTCCGTTGTGGAGAACACAAGAGCAACCGGCATGCTTTGAAGTCCTTGCCCAGTGCAGTCTTTACACGGATTGGGCGATTTTCCAGGAAAGATAAACTCAACTTTGCTGACTTCAGCAAATTGGTATCCATCGCCAGCTTCCTGGGTTGCAATAACTATGAAATGGATCTTATTAGCGTTCGTCCCGCTAATCTTCTCTCCATCCTCGTAGCCGCCTTCGTCGCCGAACGAAAGCGTCCATCCATCTCCATCTCCACCGCCACCATCCGTCCCTCCCTCGGTGGTGCCTGTGGTAGTCCCATCGGATCCCGTCGTGGCGCCAGTGGACCCGGTGGTTAGTCCATCGCTGCCAGCAGTGATTTCACCGCCCGATGCCCCTGTGGTCGCCGCCGTCGTACCCGAAGTCAAACCATCGGTCGACCCTGTCGTCGCGCCCGAACTGCTAGTTGTGCCTGTTCCACCCGCCGTTCCCGTAGATCCTGTCCCGCCGCCCGTCGTCGGCCATGGCGAAGCAGGCAGCAATCCCGGGAAGATCGCATTGACTTGCGTGCGCAAGATTTCCCACTCTTTTTGGGAGATTCCTTGCCTTCCAGATCGGATGGCCCGTTGAGGGGTTTGACCAACCGCAATCAACATCGCAAACAGCAACGGGAGCAAAGAAACGAACAGTTTCATCAGAGAGGATGTTAAAATAATAAATTAACGCCGCAAACTATTTGCACACATTCTGGCAAAAGTAGCAGTTCCCTTTGACGACACACGCTTCTATCGCTGCTGATCAAGCGGGCGGATCAAGATCTCGTTTACATTCACGCGCCGAGGTTGAGTCACCGCGTAAACGATCGCGCTGGCGATATCTTCTGATTCAAGCTGCTCCATCGACTCAGCCCACTTGTTGACGTCGTCCTTGATTGCCTGGACGGTGATGTGGTCGCGCAGCTCGGTGGCAACCGCGCCGGGTTCGATCATGGTGACCTTGATATCATACTTGTGCACCTCTTGGCGCAGGGACTCGGCGAAGGCGTTGATGCCCCATTTGGTGAGGTTGTACACGCCCGAGTTGACTCCGACGGTGCGACCGGCGGTGCTGGAAATCATGACGATATGGCCGCTCTTCTGCTCGATCATGCGGGGGAGCGCTTTGTGGGTGCAGTAGATGAGGCCGTAGACGTTGGTGTCGATCATGCGCCGCCAGTCTTCAGTGTCGGCTCCGACGATCGGGCCGAGGAGCATGACGCCGGCGTTGTTGACGAGGATGTCGATCCTGCCGAACTTTTCCTCGGTCTGGTTGATGATGTTTTGACAATCCGCTTCGTCCCTGACATCACCGACGACGGCGTGAAAGGAGTCTCCATGTTTTTGCTTAAGCTGCTGTAATCGGTCCTCGCGCCGAGCAGTGCCGACGACCTTCGCGCCTTCGGCGATCAGCGCCTCGACTGTTGCCTCGCCGATTCCTGAAGACGCGCCGGTGACAATCGCCACCTTTCCATCAAGTTTTGCCATCTTCGCGTTCTACGGAGTTGGAGCCTTTGGAGTGCGGTGATTCATCACCGCTTTGCTCCTTGCGGAGCTTGCTCCGCTAGAACAATTTACTTAGCTGATGAATCCCAACTGCGGCGAGGTAGGCGAGGACGGTCATGTATGTGAACATGAAGGCGGCCCACTTCCACGAATTCGTCTCGCGCTTGACCGTGGCTAGGGTCGCCATGCACTGCGCGCAGAGGGCGAAGAAGACCATCAGGCCGATCGCCGTCCACCCGGTGAAGAGCGGCGAACCGTCTGGCCATTTGGCTTCTTGAAGGGATTTCTGGAGGCCGCTGGAGCCTTCATCCACGTCCTTGCCTTGATTGAACATGATCCCAAGCGAGGGGACGACGGTTTCCCGAGCGGGAAAAGCGGCGAGAATCGACGTGGTAATGCGCCAATCGAATCCGGCAGGAAGGAAGACCGGCTCGATCGTCTTGCCGAATCGGCCCAGATAGGAGTGGGCGCTCTGTTCCTCTTGCACGTGTCGATCGATCTCGTCGTCGCTCGCATTGACATGAGTGGCAACATAGTCGGCGCGATATCGCGCGGCGTCTTCCGTTGATCTCGGAAAGTAGCTGAGTGCCCAGATCAGGAATGACATGAAGACGATGATCGTTCCGGCGGTCTTTACGAACACGCGGCCACGAAAATACATAGCGAGCCAGACATCGCGCCAGCGGGGCCACTGATACGGCGGCAGCTCAAGCAAGAAGGGCAACCGCTTGCCCTTGATGATGCTGCGATTAAAAATGAAGACGATCGGAATCGCGACGAGCAGTCCCAAGAAGTGCATCGCAAAGAGCGTAAAACCGGCCCAGCCTGCACCGAACTTGGGATAGATGAAGGCGCTAATGAGCAGGAGATAAACCGGCAAACGCGCGCTGCACGACATGAGAGGGGCAACGAGAATGGTGGCGAGTCGGCTCTTCTTGTCCGGCATGACTCGCGCTGCCATAATGCCCGGAATCGCACACGCAAAGCTGGAAAGCAGCGGAATGAAGGCGCGGCCATTCAATCCGCACCATCCTAGAAGCCGATCCATTAGGAAGGCTGCTCTGGCCAAGTACCCAGTGCCCTCCAGCACTGCGACGAAGAAAAAGAGGATTAGGATTTGCGGGAGGAACACGAGCATCGCCCCCACCCCAGCAATGATTCCATCGACCACCAGCGACTGAACGATGGGCATGCTCTCGAGCTTCGGGCTCACCCAGCCGCCAATTGAATCGAACACCCACTGAATGCCATCCATCAAAGGCTGGGCAAAAGTGTAAATGCTCTGGAAGACTAGATACATGAGCCCGACGAAGATGATCAGCCCGAAGACGCGATGAACCAGAATCGCATCGAGCCGATCCGAGAAGGAAGCTCTCTTTCCTCGCTGAGCTGGCCCGATGACCGAGTGCTGGACCATTGCCGACCACTGATAGCGGGTGGCAACGTCAGGCGCCTCGGGCGGGGTGCCGCTCTCTTCAATCTCTTTTCGCGCGAGCTGGAAGGCTTCTTCGATTTCGGGGAAGTCAGCGAGAAAGGTGGCAAATTCCTCCGTGGGAGATAGAAGGCCCTTTCGAATTTCGCTGGAAGAGTAGTTTGCACCGAGTCGGGCCATACGTTCCCGTAGGAGCGCAACGCGGGTATCGAGGGGGTCTGACGTTTGGAGGCGAAAGCTGAGCGGTCGAAGATCTCTTAAATTTCGCTCGATCGCCGCTCGCAGATCGTCCAGACCTTTACTCCGATGGCCAACAACTGGAACGACTTCGCAGCCAAGCAGGTCAGAAAGACGCGCTAAATCAATTTCCTTGCCCTCTTTTTGGACTCGGTCCACCATCGTCAGCGCAACAACGGTGGGTATACCAAGCTCCGCAACCTGAGTGTAGAAAAACAGATTTCGCTCAAGGTTTCCTGCATCGAGCACGTACAGGAGAAGATCGGGCGTTCCTTCTTCGACAGCTCCCCGGATCACGTCGACCGCGACTCGCTCATCTTCGCTGACCGGAACCAAGCTGTACAAACCTGGAACGTCCACAACTTCGGCGGTGATGTCGGAGAATTTGAGAGTTCCCGAAACTTTCTCGACGGTTACACCGGGGTAGTTGCCAACCTTTTGAAACGAGCCAGTGAGCGAGTTGAACAGGGTCGTCTTGCCGGCATTGGGATTACCGACCACGGCAACGAATTTCTTCCCGCCGACGTTCGCGGCCCTTAAACCGGTTCGACTTCGAAGTCTTTCGTCTCGTGTTTCCGCAGGCATAAACGATATCCGCGGAGATCGATTTCGACCGGGTCGCCAAATGGCGCGACTTTCACCACCTTAAAGCTGGTACCGACGGTAAGACCCATCTCCTGTAGCCGCTGCATTTCATCGGATTCACCGCGAACGTTGGTGACTCTCGCCACCATTCCTTTCTTCAAGCTCGCGAACGTCAATTCCGCTCCGATTGCAGCCATTCTATGAATCTACCCAAAAAAGTATTGTTTCCCGCCGAGTTCATCAAAAAAGAACGGAATTGAGTCGTAAAAGTTCAGCGATTACTTGACGAGAGTGAACAGCTTTGGATCAGGAATGGCATTGATCTTCAGGTTTACGGTCCAAGTCTCGGTGACCCAAACGGTCGAGTTGTTCACGAGATACGGACGCTTCACCGCGTACTGCAGCAGTTCACCTTCATCGGTGACATACATTTCGTAGACGCTGCTGTCCTGTACGGCGTTGCCGTACGGGCGCCACCCGCCAGTGATCCGGTGGACGTCCTTTCCATCGATCTTGTCCGGGCCTGCGTCTCTTGCGTTCACCCATGTGAGCCGCAAGTGCTCCAAATCGGCTTTTTCTCCGATGGCGACGTCGAGCGGCATAGACCGATCACCGAGTGAATTCGCAGCCGCAACGTCATAGATTTTCTTGTAGTCGAGTTGGACTCCGTTCTGCATAACTGGCTCAACGAGACGCCGGTCATTGGTGCTCCAATCGACGGTGCTCGGTGTGTTGTAGCTGAAATACTTGCCGTCGGAGGTCACCATCCAAGTTCGCTGAGTCGTACCGCCCCACTTATCCTGGCGAATGTAGATCTGGCTTGGGGACTGATACTGTAGATAGGTTTTGACTCCAGCCTTGCCCTGCCCGTCAGTTGCTGTGTAGTTGATCTCACCCACCATTGAGCTTGCTCCATAGTAATGAGCAAGCATCTTGGACACCAGAGGCGCACCAGAATTCAAATTTTGCGCCGATTGACCTTGCGTCAAGACGAATACAGCTAGACATGCAGTGATCATATTGCTTCCTTATTCTGCCAGATTACATCTGGGACGTTTTGCCAGAGGTTTGCCGTTCTTGCAGCGGTGAAAAGCCAGTCGGACAGGCGATTCAAATAAATACGAGCTGCATCCGAAACTTCGCTCACCTGACATACTGTACGCTCGGCGCGACGGCAAACGCACCGGGCAAAATGCAGACGTGCTCCAAGTTCACACCCTCCGGGCAAGATAAAGTGCTGTAACGGCGGCAGTGCAGCAGTTTGTAAGTCGATGGACCGCTCGAGCTCTTCGACCTGAACATGTGAAATCTGTCTGTGCATTCGCGCGTGTTTGTGAGGGCTGGCTAGCTCGGCTCCAAGGTCGAACAGCGTGTTCTGAACATCAGCCAAGATCGGATCCAGCGCCTCGGGTGCCTCCAACGTTCGACAAAGTCCAATCGCTGCATTCAGCTCATCGACGTCTCCAATCGCCGCGATCCGCGGATCAGATTTGTCGACTCTCGATCCGCCGATGAGACCAGTCTGACCCTGATCTCCCGTCTTTGTATAAATTCTCATCTACTTATCCTTTAGAACAAGCAGCACGAAGCGGGGCAAATTCTTGACCTTGGCGATCTTCTTTGGGTTGCTCAGCAAGCGCCAAAGCCATTCGATCTTTAGCTTCTGGAATGCCACCGGCGCCCTTTTCGTTCGGCCGCTGAACACATCGAATGATCCTCCAACCCCGATCGCGACGGGCGCCTTGATGATGTCCATCGTGGAGACGATAAACTTTTCCTGCCGAGGAATACCCATCGCTACGAAGAGAAAGTCAGGCTTCGCCTCTGCCACCTCTCCGGCGACCAATGCGTCGCTTTCGGCAGGAAAGTATCCATGGCGGACTCCGACGATATTGCATCCGGGATACTTGAGCCGAAGCTTTTCGGCTGCAAGTTCTGCAGTTCCCGGCGCTGCCCCTAGAAAATAGATCCGGTAACCCTTGTCGGCACTTAGAGCACACACGCGCTCCACAATTTCGACTCCGCTCACTCGCTCGATGATTGGTTGGCCCTTTCGCTTGGCTGCCCACATGACGCCGACGGAATCTGGAGTCACGAGCGCCGCATTACGAATGATTTCAAGGTGTTCCCCATCAGCTTGCGCCTGAGCGAGACCGCTGGCATCGGCAGTAACCACCATATGTGGACTTCCCTCCTCGACGAACGCCTCCAAGCGCTTGATCGCTTCGGACATGGAAATTCGATCCACGGGAGCACCGAGGATTTGAACACGGGAAGAGGGTTCTGATGCCAATTTGACTTTGATCATCTGACAGAAAGACGTTAGCGAGAGTTTACTTCGCTTCATTTGCGCCACTTCAGATGAGGAACCGGTGCCCGTGAGGGAAAGTCCCGCTATTATGACCATTGAACAAGAAAGCGAAGCACCGATCGAATCGGTACCGCCTCAGCATCAACCGCACCAGCCCGGAGTCCAGTCGGAGATGACGCCCCAGCCGCAGAGCGCGAGGCCCAAGCCAAGCGGACGCCTTGAGGGTAAATGCGCTCTCATCACCGGTGGCGACAGCGGTATCGGCCGCGCAGTAGCGATCGCTTTCGCTCAAGAGGGTGCGGACGTCGCGATCGTTTACTTGAGCGAGCACGGCGATGCTGAGGAGACCGTTTCGCAGGTTGAGAAGCTGGGGCGCAAGTGCGAAAAATTTGCCGGAGACATTGGTGATCCCCAGTTCTGCAAGAACGTGATCTCGGACGCGGTGAACAGGCTCGGCAAGCTCGACATCCTGGTCAACAACGCGGGCGAGCAGCACCCGCAAGACGCCATCGAGCAAATCACTCCCGAGCAACTGCAAAAGACGTTTCGCACAAACATCTTCTCGATGTTCTATTTAACGCAAGCGGCTCTCGACCATCTTGGGGAGCACAGCTGTATCGTCAATACCGCTTCAGTCACCGCCTACCGAGGTTCAGGAGAGCTGATCGACTACGCCTCGACCAAGGGTGCCATTGTTGGCTTCACTCGCTCCTTGAGTCAGAATCTCGCCAAGCGGAAAATTCGGGTGAACGCGGTAGCTCCCGGTCCGATTTGGACGCCGCTGATTCCCTCGACCTTTGACGAGGAAAAGGTTGCTTCGTTCGGACAAGACACCCCCCTGGGGAGGCCGGGCCAGCCAGAGGAAGTGGCACCCTGCTATGTATTTCTCGCGTGCGAAGATAGCTCCTATATGACGGGTCAGGTCCTCCATCCGAACGGAGGAGAGATTGTCAACGGCTAACGTCTCATCGTTGCTGAAGTTGGAAAACCGCGCCGCCCTTGTCACCGGGGGAGGCTCCGGGATCGGTGAGGGAGCCGCTCGTTGGCTAGCCAAAGCAGGAGCTCAGGTCGCATTGGTTGGACGAGATTTGGCCGACTTACAAAAGGTCGAGAAGCTGATCGTTGCAGACGGCGGCGTGGCGAAGACGTTTGAGGCGGATATCTCGGATGCGGAGACCATGCAGCAGGTGACCGACGAAGCGGCAAAAGTCTTTGGGAGGCTTGACGTTCTCTTTGCCAATGCGGGAGTAAACGGAGTTTGGGCACCGATCGAAGAACTGAAATATAAGGAGTTTGAAGAGACGATCAACAATAACTTGATCGGCACCTTTATCACGATCAAAAGTGCCGTCCCCCACCTGAAGAGACGAGGCGGGTCCATCATCGTGACTTCTTCCGTAAACGGCAGCCGAATCTTCAGCAATACCGGCGCAACCGCTTATTCCACATCAAAAGCCGGGCAAGTCGCGATGGCGAAAATGCTTGCCGTGGAACTAGCGAAGTGGAAGGTGCGGGTAAACGTGATCTGTCCAGGCGCGATCGATACTCACATCAACGAGAACACCGAACAGCGCCATACCGAAAAAGTGAAGGTGCCGGTCAACTACCCTGAAGGAGCCATTCCTTTGACCGGCGGAAAGCCAGGAACCAAGGACCAGGTGGGCCAGCTTGTGCTGTTCCTGGCCTCTGATGCATCAAACCACATCTCCGGCACCGAGATTTGGATTGACGGCGCAGAGAGCCTGGTGCAGGGCTAGGCTTTCTCTACCAATCGAGCTTTGACCGCCTTCATCGCCGCTTCAGTTCGGCTATTCACCTGCAGGGCTTTAAGGATATTGCTAACGTGGTTTTTGACCGTTTTTTCGGCGATCGATAGCTGAGAGGCAATTTCCTTGTTGCGGAGGCCTTGGGCTACCAAGTCGAGAATTTCAGACTCGCGCTCGCTCAGCACATAAAGCTCCGAGTCGTCGGTATCGTCATCCTCCTTCACCCGCCGGAAGTCTTCGAGCACTTTCGTTGCGATCTTGGGAGTGATCTTCGCTTCGCCACGAGCAGCGAGACGGATCGACTCGATCACGTCTTGCGGAGTGCTGGTCTTGAGAAGATAACCCAACGCTCCGGCCCGGAACGCCTCGTACACGGTGTCGTCGTCTTCCTGAACGGTGAGGATGACGACGTTCACCTGCTTCTCCTTCTTAAGTAGGTGACGCGTGAGTTCGATGCCGGTCATTCGAGGCATGTTAATGTCGGTCAGAAGAACATCGGGCGGATCATTAAGACATACTTCAAGCGCCTCTTGGCCGTCTTTGCAGACCGCGAGGAGTTCACACTCAGTCATGAGGTTGAGCGTTTTTTGTAACGCATTGCGGTAGGCCGGTTCATCATCAGCGACGACAACTCGAATTGTTTCGGGCATGGTGCGATTATACGGAATTCCGGGACTCATCGTCATCGGCAAATGTCCGGGCAGAAGGCTTTCTGCCCGCACAACTGAATGCTAGTCGCAGAGGCTATACCACGTACCGGTCCAGGCGTTTGGATCGGACGTTGCTTCACCTGAAGCGTGACCAGCTGGGTCCACCCTTTCACTGTCGAATTGGCCCGCTCCTGTAATGACCTTTGCATGGCCGTCGACGAAGATCACCGAACCACCCGTAGAGCCCCACTGCTTATAGTAGTTGTTGGGAGGCGCGCAATCATATCCGTACCGGGCGCAGCCGGGGTCCTTTTCCTCATCGAAGAAGGGCATCATCTCGGCGCGCATCACCCGAGTCTCCGAAGGATATTCGACGCTCGTTTCAACCACCGACCGATCAATATTGAACAGGTTGTTGTTCTGGCTTGACTCGCCCGCTGCCAGCGAATACATGCATTGCGTGAAGCGGTATGAACTCCCATAAGCTTTCCAATAGGTATTCGCTCCCGGAACATCCTGCGCCAAATAGGGGCCGCCGTTGTCGACAGGACTCCTAAAGACGTCTTTGCTCTTGCAGTACGGCAACAACTCTAGCTCAACACCCTTGTGTCCGGTCTGTCCGCTTGGCGGGTGGCTGTTGTAGGCATAAAAGAGCGGCATCGTGTCGTCGCTGTCGTTCAGGTACATCTTGACGGACATCGCAATTTGTCGCGCATTGCTCAGACAAGCGGTTTGTTTGGCCGCTTCCTTAGCCCGAGCGAATACGGGAAAAAGGATCGCCGCTAAGATCGCGATGATGGCGATCACGACGAGCAATTCGATCAGCGTAAAACCGCTGAACTTCGTTGACCTCATTTTATCTTCTCCTTAAACGCGAAAGGCCGCCATCGCGATTGCGAGTGCGGCCAAATTGAGGTCCGTCGCTCCACAATCCCTACATCGGTATTAGCCGAATCAGGTTCATGGGGTCTCGAAGCATTGCAGCTCCGACTCTCAGCTTTTACAGCTCCCCCTGCGGGCATTCCTTACGTGCCAAAGAGCTTACTCCTTTAAGAAAAAAAATGCCCCGTATCGGGGCTTGAAGGAGAGGAGATGGCTTTGCTCGTCTTCGCTGCTGAACAGTCTCCGTTCAAAACCAAGATGAATCATTGGCAACTAACCTCCACTTCCACAGGGGAAAAATTGCTTGTCTTTCAAAAACGGACTTTTCAGGGATTCGGCAGGCCAGTAGACTGGCCCAAGATGAGCGAAGCCTTTTTCCGTAAAATGGGCCTTCGCTCGATGCCACCCCCCGCTTGGCTCTCCGAGGACGCTCCCAACGGAGATATTGTGCTCAGCACCCGAACGCGCGTTATGCGCAATCTGAGAGGTCACCGATTTACTCATGCCGCCGAGCGCGCCGAACTGCTCCAGATTTCTGCAAACATCCTGAAAGCCACCGAGGGTCTCGGCCTCGAAACGTTTAAGCTGATCTCCCAAATTGAGCGGGACTACTTAGTTGCCGCCCGTCTCGCCTCACCTCATCTGCAGTGGAACAAGCCGGGTCGCGCTCTACTGCTCGACAAGACTCGCCACTTGAGCTTGATGGTTCACGAAGAGGATCACCTGAGACTACAGGCATTGACGGCGGGCTGGACGCCGGAGAACTCGAACGGGATTGCCGAGCAAGCGCTTCGCGATCTGGGCAGAAATCTGGAATTCGCCAGTTCCGACCGCTTCGGATTTCTTGCCGCTTCACCCTTTAACGCCGGTCGCGGCCGGCGGCTCAGCGCAATGTTTCACCTCATCGGGCTGGCTCAGGTGAAACGCCTTCCGGGAGTTCTGCGCGCGCTTGGGGAAAGAGGCATCGCGGCAAGAGGTCTGTTTGGAGAATCCAGCCGCGCGATTGGTGCCTTTGTCCAGGTCAGTGTAACCGGAGGTGCGAAGCATGATTTCACCGGAGCATGCGAATATCTGCTCCACGAGGAAAGGAGCGCACGATCGGAAATAGGTCGGGGCGCTCTGGCGGACAAGGCGAAGCAGGTGGCAGAATTTGCACTGGAGTCTAATAGCTTCTCACTGGGGGATGCGTTGCGGGTGATCGCGTGGATTCGGTGGGCTTCACAGTATGGAATCGAAGGTTTTCCAAGCTCACCGCGAGCAGCGGATTTTGCCCTCACGCTTCTTCACTTGAACGAAAACGACGAGGATCAGAGAGCCGCATCTTTGCGGTCTGGACTCATTCGCCATCTCTTGGTCCCAAACCCTCAACAGGTATAATCAAGGCTCGCGGCAGTCCTCCTAGATTCGATTCTGTGTCCTGTTGCGTCTGGAATTAATACGTGTCCGAACAGAACCCGCCTAACGTCCCTGATATCGACGTCATCAATGTCGATGTGGAGCTTGGCCGATCATACGTTAACTACGCGATGTCGGTCATTATCTCGCGAGCTCTTCCCGATGTTCGCGACGGCCTAAAGCCCGTCCAACGACGGATACTCTACGCAATGCGCACCCTGAACCTGTCGCCAGATGGTGGCTACATGAAGTGCGCGAAAGTCTGTGGACAGACCTCGGGCGACTTTCACCCTCACGGCGAGCAAGTCATCTATCCGACCCTCGTCCGAATGGCGCAATCGTGGTCGCTCAGGTATCCGCTCATTCAAGGGCAGGGCAACTTTGGGAACATCGATGGCGACGCACCGGCGGCCATGCGATACACCGAATGCCGCATGACTCCACTCTCGATGGAGTTAATGGAGGATCTGGATCGCGACACGGTCGACTGGACCGACAACTATTCTGCGACGACCCAAGAACCTACCGTTTTTCCCGGAAAGTTTCCGAACCTGATCTGTAACGGTTCTCAAGGCATTGCCGTTGGAATGGCGACCAACTTGCCGCCTCACAACCTCACTGAGGTTTGCAACGCGCTGCTTCTGAGAGTTGATAATCCAGAGTCCACATTAGACGATGTTCTCGAACTGATGCCCGGGCCCGACTTCCCCACTTACGGCATCATCATGGGAACGAAGGGCATCCGCTCCGCCTACGAGACCGGCCGCGGGTCGATCATCATGCAGGCGAAAACGATGATCGAAATGGGCGACGCTGGAAAATCGGTGATCGTTGTGACCGAGATTCCATACCAGGTGAACAAGGAGAACTTGGTTAAATCGATCGCCAGCATCGCCAAAGAACGCAAGTTCGATGGCATTCTGAACGTCCAAGATTACTCAGACAAGCGCGGCATGCGGATCGAGATCGAAATTCGACGGGACGTGAACCCGAATAAGGCGCTGAATTACCTTCTGAAGCACACCAATTTGCGCACCACATTTGGAGCGATCATGCTCAGCCTTGCCGATGGAGCCCCGCGCACCTGCCCGATCATCGTGATGCTCGATGAGTACCTCAAGCATCGGCGACAGGTCATTGATCGCAGAACTCGTTATGAGTTGATGCGAGCCTTGGAAGAGGTTCACATCAACGAGGGTTATCAGATTGCGCGAAGCTTCTTGGATGAAGTGATCCGAATCATCCGTGGCAGCGAAGACGCCAACGTGGCGCGTGTGACCCTGATTCGAGAGCTCAGCATGTCGCCCATTCAGGCGAATGCGGTGCTCAACCTTCAGTTGCGCCGTCTTACTCGACTCTCCCAGGAAGAGTTGGAGACTTCATTCAAGGAAGGCCTCCGAAAGGTGCAGAACCTCCTCGATATCATCAACGATCCCGAGCGGCTCACGAAGGTGATGCGCGACGAAATCATCTACCTCCGAGACAAATATGGGGATGAGCGCAGGACCAAGATCGTTACGAGAGAAGCGGGCGAGTTCACCGAAGAGGACCTGATCCCTGACGAGCAGGCGATCATTTCTATCAGCCGGGACGGATACATCAAGCGCGTCAGCATCGATGCTTACCGTCAACAAAAGCGTGGTGGAAAGGGCGTCAACAACACGATGAAGGCGGACGATGAGCCGGCTCATCTGTTCGAGGTCAGCACCCATCATACGATTCTGTTCTTCACGGATCGAGGACGCGTCTACAAGCTCAAAGGCTACGAAATCCCGGAGAGCGGCCGGTACGCCAAGGGGATGCCGGTGATTAACTACATCAACATCGTTGGCGGAGAGCGTGTCACGGCAACGATCAGCGTCAAGGATCTTAGCGCGGATGGGTATCTCACGATGATCACTCAGGGAACCGGGCCCAAGCGCATCAGCGAAATCAAGCGAACGCCGCTTAGTGCCTTCGCCAACATTCGCAACAACGGTTTGATTGCGTTCGATATCGAAGAAGGCGACGAACTTGGCTGGGCTCTACGAACCCGAGGTAACGACGACATCATGCTCGTCACGCGCTATGGCCAATCGATTCGTTTTAACGAAAATGCCGCCACCTCCCGATCAAGAGCGGCTGGCGGAGTCAAGGCTATCCAGTTCAAGGAAACCAAGCCAGACGACCTTGTGGTCAGCGCCGGGATCGTCGATGAGGAGTGTACGCTGCTGGTCGTAAGCGAGAATGGCTACGGAAAGCGCACCCATCTCGAAGAGTATCGCGTCCAAGGACGCGGAGGGAGCGGCATCCTCACCATGAACTGTACAGATAAGACGGGCAAGATCGTAGGTGCTGAAGTTGTGGCCGAAGATGATCGCCTCCTCGTCATGACCACCAACGGAAAGGCCATTCGGATGAAGGTTCACGAAATCCGCACCACGGGGCGAGTCGCGCAGGGAGTCAAACTGATCAACCTCGCCGCAAATGACCAGGTGAGATCGATCGCGCGCATCGTTGCGGGTACGGATGACGGAGAGCTCGACGATGACACGGAAGAGCAGACTCCGGAGAACGCCGAAGAGTAAAGTTCCAGCAGTGGCCACTGCCGGTTAGAGTCTCCCTCTGTTGCAAAATAATAGTGGGAGACATCGCCAGCAACGTACCATTCCCGGCACTAAGCCATCCTCGAACGGGTAACCTGCACCTTAACATGCCGGTCGTAAATGTCAATATCCAATCTGGTCGCGAAGCGATCGCAACCCCTTGGATCAGCAATCTGTGCCGAGATTTCAACATTAACGTGCGTATCCTAAAAGCTAACGTAGACGTCGATTTCGGATGGATCGAAATGGAATTTGAAGGTCCGGTTGAGGAGATTCAAAGAGCCACAGCGTGGCTGATGACCACCGGAATTCATGTCGAAGCTATTCAACGTGCCGTCGGCGCTTCGTGAGCTTTCCTCCTTATCCACCGTCGGACTTTGAACCGTTCTGGCGGGAAACCTACGCCGAGGCTGAAGAAGCGGTGCTCGACTGGGATATCGGCGATCAAGTTCACCTAGGTGAGCTTGGGCCCGGTCAGATGGCAGCGGGAGTTATTTCGCGCGCACACGTGATTACGACGTTCAACTTTCGTGGCATGGATGGCTCACGCCTGAACGGCTGGATCGCCAAGCCCTTAGAGTTTGATGGCGATTTGCCCGCTTTTCTGTGGCTGCAGCCTTACGGCCGCGAATCCGTTCTTCCAAATCAGTATGGGACTCGTCCTGGGTTCATCAGCCTGAGCTTCAATTATTTCGGGGAAGGTCCATTTCACCGGGAGAAGTACACGCCAGCTCGCGGTTATTTCGCGGATGGAATCGAACACCCAGGTACCTGGAGGTTCCGTTCCATGTTTCAGGATGCAGTCCTTGCTGTCCGGTTGCTGCGGTCGATGGAAGGAGTGGATCGGGATCGTATTGGGTCGATGGGAATGAGTCAGGGTGGGGGGATTTCGATTTGGCTCGGAGCATGGTGTCCGATGATTCGCTCCGTTTGCGCCGACATGCCCTTCCTTGGAGCCTTGCATGAAACGCTCATGGGAGCAATTTATCGCTATCCCCTCAAAGAGCTGCAAGATTGGGCTGGAGACGATGAAGAGAAGAGAAATCAGGTCCTGCGTACGATCTCTTATTTCGACACGCTGAATCAGGCCTCCTTCTGCCACAAACCAACTCTCGTTTCGGTCGGGGCCAAGGACCCAGCCGTCAAAGCGCCCCAGGTCCAGAGCATCTACGAAGCTTTGCCTTGGCCAAAGAAGTACATCGAATACCCTGGAGGACACGATTGGCACCCCGAAATGGTTGAATATAACCAGGCGTGGCTTGAAAACACGACGTAGGCTCACCCGCGAGGCGCGTTCACACCCGCCTTAGCCGTATATATTGAAAAAGCATGGGCAAATTCGCACGATTCTTGGTTCTGGGACTCATGATCTTCATCGCTTGCTTGGCAGGCGCCGAGGACGTGGCAACTTGGTCAGTCAAGCTCGACCGAGACTCGGTGAGAGCTGGCGAGACGGCTCGAATCGTGATCACCGGCGCCCTCAAGGAAGGCTGGCATGCCTATTCCATCGTGCCCGTACCAGAAGGACCTTTCCCGACAGCGATAACCCTGGAGGAAAACGCTCAGGTGAGCAAAGCGGGGGAAGCCGAGGAAGATCCTCCTCACAAAGAGTTCGATAAAAACTTTGACAAGGAAGTCGGCTTCTTCTCTGAGAAGGCTGTGTACTACCTCCCGATCAAGATTGCAGCCTCAGTGAAGGGACAGATCGAAGTCAAGGCATCTATCCGCTTCCAAGCCTGTAACGATCAGGTGTGTAATCCTCCGAAAACCGTCGACTTACCTCTGACTATCCAAGTCGAGGAGGGCACCGCGAGGCCGGAGTACGAGAAGTTGGTGCCGCTTGCATCGGGGAGCGCTTCCTCACCGCCCGAACCTTCATCGAATCCGGCACAGGACAATACCAGTCAAGCGATCAAGAAGGCACAAAATCAGGGCACCGCTGCGTTCATACTCTTCGCTTTTGGAGCAGGCTTACTATCTCTGCTGACGCCATGTGTTTTCCCGATGATTCCGATCACGGTGAGCTTCTTCACCAAGCAGCGGGGCGAAGAGGACAAACTCCAATTCAAGGGGCCGATTGCCTACTGCTTGGGCATCATTCTTACCTTTACTGGGTTGGGTGTGATCGTCAGCGCGAGCGGCGTCCGCCTGATTGCGACCAATCCATGGGTCAACCTGGGCCTCGGCATTCTCTTTCTCGTCCTTGCCGCCAGTCTTTTTGGGGTTTTCGAACTTCGCCTGCCTAGCGGCCTGGTGAATAAGGCAAGCAGTAAGTCGGGAGCCAACGGCATCGTCGGCCCGCTCATCATGGGCTTGACCTTTACGCTAACGAGCTTTACATGCACCGTTCCGTTCGTTGGCACCCTTCTGGCAACCTCGACACAAGGAGGGCTTTTCTATCCGATCGTGGGAATGCTTGCGTTCAGCACCGCATTTGCCCTTCCCTTCTTCCTGCTCGCCCTGTTCCCCTCGTTCCTAAGCAAATTGCCGAGGTCGGGGGCATGGCTGGTCACGGTAAAGGCCTTCATGGGTTTTCTCGAAATCATGGCCGCTCTGAAGTTCTTTTCCAACGTGGACTTGGCATTCAATTGGGGACTTCTCACTCGACCGGTCTTCCTGGCGATCTGGACGACGACCGCCGCGATCGGAGCGTTCTACCTCTTGGGGTGGCTGAAGCTTGCCCATGACTCTGGAGAGAAACCAGGGTGGTTGCGCCGCGGCTTTGGAGTTGCAACGCTCGGCCTGGCGGTCTTTTGCCTTGCTGGCTTGCAAGGTCGCCCTCTGGGCTCATTATCCGCTTTTCTCCCACCTGATCCTTATCCCGGCCACGAAGGCAAGAGCCGCGGCAACCTCGACTGGGAGAAAACTTATGAGGCGGCTTTGGCAAAAGCGAAGGAGACCGGTAAGAACGTGTTCATCGACTTTACTGGCATTTACTGCACGAACTGTCGCGATATCGAGGAGAACGTCTTTACCCAGAAGGAGGTTGAGGGCGAACTCTCCAAATTCGTGCTGGCGCGCCTCTTCACCGACCAAGGCACTCCCGAAGACAACGCAAACCAAGAGTTACAGCGCAAGCTATCTGGTGTCGATACGCTTCCGCTCTACGTCGTGGTAACGCCAGAAGGAAAGCCGTTGAAGATCCACCAGCAGGAGCCTCCGATCGAAGATGCCGAGCAGTTTCTGAAGGCGATTCGACCGTTCTCGGAATCTAAGCCACTCGCCGCAGCGCTCGAAAGTAGCGATCAGTGAATTAAGAGACCGAGTCGCGAATACGAGCCACTTGTGACAGCAACTCTTCCGCTCGATCAAGTGGCCACTGCGTCGCCGCATCGGAGAGGGCGTTAGCGGGATCAGGATGGACTTCGAGGAACAATGCGTCGATCCCGACTGCGACCGCCGCACGCGTCATCGCAGGAATGCTCTCTCGGACACCACCGGTGGAACTCCCCTCGCCGCCCGGCCTCTGCGCGGAATGAGTGGCATCAAAGCAGACCGGCACCCCAAAAGATCGCATCGTCTCTAAACCCGGCATGTCCACAACCAAGGTGTTGTAGCCAAAGCTGGTGCCACGCTCCGTAAGCATAATGCCTGTGGCATTAAAAGCGATTAGCTTCTCAACGATATTCTTGGTGTCCCAGGGGGCTAAAAACTGGCCCTTTTTCACATTAACCGGCTTCCCCGTGTCCGCACAAGCGAGCAGGAGATCGGTCTGGCGGCAGAGGAAGGCAGGCACTTGCAGCAGGTCCACGACTGCCGCGGCTGCGGGAGCTTGCTCGGCGGAGTGAACGTCTGAGGTGGCAGGCACTCCCAGGTCCTCCTTCACCTTCGCGATGATGCCGAGGCCTTCCAGAAGACCGTGGCCGCGTACCGAGTCGGAAGAGGTGCGGTTAGCCTTGTCAAACGAGGCTTTGAAAATGTAATTGAATCCGAGCTGCTCGCAGAGCAATTTCATTCGCGTTCCGACTTGCATGCAAATCTCTTCGCTTTCAGCAAGGCAAGGCCCGGCGATAATCGTTAGAGGCGCATCAGCAGCCCCGATCTCAATATCTGCAACCTTCACTTGGTGACGAGGACGCTTCCTACCGCCTCGATCGAAGAAGGCGGGAAGCAGGTCTCTTCATTGCACTGCTGGTAGTTGAGAATAAATTTGATCGTATTCTTCCCGACGGTCTTCGGAGCGATAATCCAGACTGGAACTTTGATCGTTCCCTCGTAAACTGCCGAAGGCTTTTCGTCGCCAGCCATCTTCATCGGAACGCCCTTGGGATATTCAACCTTCAGCACTTTGATCGTCTTCTGAACGCTCAACTTCACGGGAATCTGCCATTCCGTAGACGGAGGGTTTTGATAGCCGTGGAGGCCTTCCACAAACGAAATCTCAACCATCGCCTTTACCTTCGAGCCAGCTTTCACCGCCTTAGGGAACGTCACTTTCATGGAAGGTGCTTCATTCTGGGCGAAGCCGAATGCGGCCAAGCAGAAGACGGCGAGGATGAGCAGGTGTTTGATCATGATGTTCAGACGTTTCCAAGAGGGTCTGCGTTAGCTCAGACCCATCCACTTCTTAAGACGATAGACTGTCGTGTCACGATTGATCTGGGCAATCGCGCGTGTAAGAGGCACACTCTTTGGACAGACTTTTACGCAGTTTTGAGCGTTGCCACAACCGGTAATCCCTTCTTCGCTGGACATAACATCCAAACGCTCGCCTTCCAGTGTCTGGCCCACGGGATGAAGGTTGAAAAGCAGAGTTTGAGCCACCGCAGCCGGTCCTATGAAGGGCGATTTATCGTTTACTTGAGGACAAGCCTCCAAGCAGCAGCCGCACGTCATGCAGCGGGACAGCGCATAGCGCATTTGACGGACATGGTCGTCTTGGGGCTGAGCCATGCCCAGATCAAAGGAACCATCGATTGGAACCCACGCGTCGATCTGCTTCAAGTTGTCGAACATCCTGGTTCGATCAACGATCAGGTCGCGTACAAGGGGAAACTTTTTCATCGGCTCGAGGGTGACTTCGTAAACTTCCCCGTTCACCTCCGCGACGTCTTCGATCAAGGCGGTGCATGCCTGTCGGACTCCGCCGTTAATATTCATCGTGCACGATCCGCAGACTTCCTCGAGACAGGCGGCTTCCCACGCCGGTGGTTTAACGGTCTTGCCCTCCACAGTCACGGGATTCTTTTGAATCTCGATTAAAGCAGAGATGACATTGATCTTCTCTCGGAACGGGATTTCGAAAGTTTCCCAATAAGAGGCTTGATCCTTGCCAAGCTGGCGGAGAATCTTCATGCGGATCCTGGTGGGATGCTGAGCCATCTACTTTATTCTACTCATAAGGCTCCAAAGCCGCACCAACGTAGACTGGGCAAGGCCCTTCTAAACCACTGCGGCTAGACTCAGGATCTTGTCGTGGAAAGCGCGACAGCTAAACTAGAAGCGTGAAGCGAGTTGAAGCGTTCATTCGGATCAACAAATTGGATGAAGTGAAGCAGGCGTTAGAGGACGCAGGAGCATTCGGCCTTTCCGTCGAGCAGGTCCGCGGTTACGGCACTCAGCTCGGCCGAACCGACAAATACCGTGGATCCACGTACGCAGTGAACCTGCTTCCAAAGCTCAAGATCGAAGTGGTCGTCTCCGATGATGATCTCGAAGCGGCGGTCAAAGCCATCGTTTCTACAAGTCAGACGGGCGAGATCGGAGACGGCAAAATCTTTATCAGCGAAGTGATCGAGGCGATCCGAATCAGGACCGGAGAAACCGGCGACGCGGCGCTGTCCTGAGTCCCAGTTGAAGTGGTGTTTAAAAATTTCAAGATCTGGCGGGGACGGCTTCCCCATTGGCGTGCCGATGATGTTCGGTATTACGTCACGTTTCGCTCCCGCCGAGACTTAACCGCTGATGAGTGCGCCATCTTGCTCAAGCATCTGCTTCGGCCCGAGGGGCGGCAATGGGATTTGTTGATCGCGTGCGTGCTTCCCGGCCAGACGGAATTGATCTTTACCGTTCGCGAAAAAGTTGAAGGTCAGCCCTACGAGCTAGCAGAAATCGTCGAACGGGCGAAGCATAAAGCCGGCAAACAGATCATCAAGAAAACTGAAGAACGTTTCTCGCCCTTCTACACGGAGAGTTACGACCGCATCATCCGAGATGACGCGGAGCTTGAGGAGCGGTGGCAAACCATCCTGGATTCTCCGGTTACCGCTGAACTGGTGCAAGAATCGGATGAATGGGAAGGACTCTACGTGCAGAACGCTTAGCGCCTTACCAGCCGATCCCTTCGATAAGTTCGGCCCTTACCAGCAGTTCCTCGACTGCCTGAACCATCATCGTACGAAATCGCTTGCTATCCTGCGCTTGCCACATGATTTCGCCCATTCGCGACACTCTCCTCACGTGACCAAGTGATTCACCGAGATGGAACACATCAAAGCCGTCGCCCTTGCGCTCTAGCTCGACCTCAATTCCCGAAATCCTCTGAGTTTGTCGCTCCATGACTCCTATCTTGAGCTAATCAAGCTGGAAGCGGGAATTCAACCGAGGATTAACTCGGGACTTCTTCACTGCCAGGCGCGTGCCGTGGCGGCTTTGGATTTTTCTCGTTCTGCTCGTCATCACGGTGAAATTCACCCTGACTGGAGTTTTTGTCACCGCGTCCAGCCAAATTCCCCTCTGTTCTCGCGCCGTTGCGCGCCGAATCGAGTTCCTGCTCTGTGGACTGCTCCCGCACTCCATCAACTTCCCTACCCTCGCCTTCTGGCAAGTTCCGGCCATACACGCTATCCGTCTTCGCTTCTTCTTTATCCATATTCCTTTGGAGCATCGACCATCACACTCGGTTCCGTTCAGCGTTACAATGGGAGTAATGTCCAGACTTGCCTTAGTCAGCCTTGCGATCAGCAGCCTGTTCTTGGTTCAGCGACAAACGCTTCAGCCTTCGCCGCTGTTGCAGGCAATGAACCAGGTGAGCGAGAACCGGTTGCGCGCAAACCTAAGCTTTCTCTCTTCAGATGCTTTGGAAGGAAGAGGCACCCCGTCTCGCGGTCTAGATGTCGCCGCTGAATTTATCGCGTCGCGCTTTCGAGAAGCAGGCTTAACTCCAATTGGCGACAACGGCTACTTCCAAACTGGCGAAGTATCCGTGCGTGGCCAATCGGAAAAGGGGCACGCCTATAACGTCGTTGGGATGTTGAAAGGGGTGGACCCCAAATTGAATGACACCTACATTCTCGTCACCGCTCACTATGACCATCTCGGTATGAGAACGCAAGGCGAGGGCGATCTGATCTACAACGGCGCAAATGATGATGGAAGCGGCACCGTAGGAGTGATCGAGCTTTCCCAGGCTATGTCGAAACTCAAGCCAAAGCGAAGCATTATTTTCATGACGTACTTCGGGGAGGAACGCGGAGGCTTAGGCTCGCGCTGGTATGCGAATCACCCGCTCGTGCCGATCGCGAAAACGATCGCCAACATCAACCTCGAGCAAATCGGCCGAACCGATGACAGCGAAGGCAAGCGGGTCGACGAACTGAGCATGACCGGCTATGATTACAGCAACTTGGGTGAGATGATGAACTCGGTAAGCAAGGAGGTTGGCATCAAAATCACGAAACACCCCGTCAACAGCGATGCCTTCTTCTTCCGGTCCGATAACGCAACTCTCGCTGGCTACGGAGTTCCCGCGCACACCGTGTGCACTGCGTTCGTATATCCCGACTACCACGCGCTAAGCGACACCTGGGATAAGGTGGACTACGCAAACGAAGCGCGCATCCTTCGCGGATTACTTGCTGCATTGAACTCGATCGCCAGTTCCGATGTCGAGCCGAAATGGAACGCCGATAATCCGAAGGCCGCGCGATATTACGAAGCTTGGAAGAAAACGCACGGAGGCTGAAGCCATTTCCAAGGGATGTAAACTGCTCCCTTCATGACGCATCAAACCGTGCTCGTTGTGGATTTCGGAGGTCAGTACACGCAGCTCATCGTGCGCCGCGTGAGAGAATATGGCGTCTACTCGGAGATGGTCGCCTGGACAGACGCGGCTCGCAAGATCGATGAGGTTAAGCCGGCCGCGGTGATCTTGTCCGGAGGGCCGAAGAGCACGCTAGATTCCGAATCGCCCATACTTGACTTCAACGTGCTGAAGGGGATTCCCACCTTGGGCATCTGTTACGGCCAGCAGCTGATGGCCCTGAAGCTGGGCGGCAAGGTGGTGAAATCGAATCATCGGGAGTACGGACTCCGCACCCTAAAGCTGCTATCCGAAGACGATGCGCTTGTCGGCAAGCTCAAGACAGAAACCGTGTGGATGTCGCACGGAGATCAAGTCCTCGATGTTCCGCCTGGCTTCAGGGTAACGGCCACCACCGAAAGCTGCCCAGTTGCGGCGATGGAAAACGAAGCGGTCAAGCAGTTCGGCGTACAGTTCCACCCCGAAGTGACCCATACCCCCGGCGGCCGAGCCTTGCTGCAGGAGTTTCTCGCTCGGGCTGGCCTCAAGCGGGACTGGACGACAGCAAATTTCATCGAGGAAGAAGTGGACAAGATTCGGCAGACCGTCGGCCCCGCTGGCAAAGTGCTGTGCGCGGTGAGCGGAGGCGTGGACTCAAGCGTTATGGCCGCGCTCCTGATCAAGGCCATTGGCGATCGAGCAGTCTGTGTATTTGTCGACCATGGACTCTTGCGGAAAGGAGAAGCCGAGCAGGTCGAGGAGACTTTTGGCGGACATTTCCACGCGAACATTAAGGTCTTCAGAGAGCATGATCGCTTCTTTGGAGCTCTCAAGGGCGAAAAAGATCCGGAGCGCAAGCGCAAGATCATCGGCGAGCAATTCGTCCATGTCTTCGAAGATCACGCGAATGAGCTCAAGGATTGCGATTTTCTCGCGCAGGGCACCCTTTATCCCGACGTAATCGAATCCGGGTCGCCCACCGCAAGCAAAATTAAAACCCACCACAACGTCGGCGGCTTGCCGGACTGGATGAGAATGAAGCTGATCGAACCCCTCCGTTGGCTGTTCAAAGACGAAGTGAGGGCAGTAGGCGCCGCCCTCGGATTGCCAGAAGACATGGTGCAGCGGCAGCCGTTCCCCGGGCCAGGATTGGGCGTCCGGATCCTTGGAGAGGTCACGCCGGAACGCGTGAGGATGGTCCAGGAGGCAGATTGGATTTTCCGCAGCGAACTGAAAGAACGCCAACTCGATGCGGGCATTTGGCAAAGCTATGCGGCCCTGCTCGACGTGAAAAGCGTTGGAGTCATGGGCGATGAGCGCACTTACGAGCAGCCGATTGTCCTGCGGGCAGTGCAATCTGAAGACGCCATGACCGCCCGCGCCGTCAATATTCCCTTTGACGTGCTCGAAATCGTCGCGACTCGAATCGTCAATGAAGTCGATGGCGTGAACCGCGTCTTTTACGACCTCACCAGCAAGCCACCCGCCACCATCGAATTAGAATAGAACATGCCTCTCGATCTGCTCGATCATCCCCTGGCCGCGCATGTGCTCACCGAGCTGCGTGAAAAGGACACGCCGCCGAATCGCTTTCGCCAACTGGCGAGGGTCCTCACGACCCTGCTTGTCCTTGAAGCCACCCGAGACATGCCGCTTCGAGCCAAAAATGTCGCCACCCCCATCGAAGAATGCGAAGGAGCGGAGTTGGGCCAGAACCTCGCCGTCGTGCCGATTCTCCGAGCCGGCTTGGGCATGTTAGAGCCCACCGTCGAGCTGTTTCCGAATGTCGCCGTGGGCTACATTGGCCTTGAGCGGCACGAGGACACCGCGATCGCCCGCAGCTACTACAGCAAGCTGCCCAATCTAGAAGGCAAATTCACCCTCTGCCTCGACCCGATGCTTGCCACCGGCGGGTCAGCGGCTCAGGCGGTCTCCCTGATCAAGAACCACGGCGCCGCCACCATCGTCATGGTATGCGTCGTCGCCGCTCCAGAAGGCTTGGCCGCCTTCGAGGCTGCTCACCCGGACGTGAGAGTCGTCTCCGCAGCCAAAGATCGCTGTCTGAACGCCCAAAAGTACATCGTGCCAGGGCTCGGCGATTTCGGGGATCGCCTTTACGGCACTTTTTAGACTCCTGCGCTCCACTTGGTGGCACCCCCGCGTCTCTTGTTGTTGACGGAGCACGTGCGGATGAATGACCGCGCAAATCTTCGTAGGAGATTCGATATGCAACCCCCACCCCCAGGAAATTATCAACAGCCACCGAGCAACTACCCAAGAGAAGGATACGGCTCGGAGAAATTCACCATGGATATGGTGATGGGCATTATTCTCATCATCCTCTCAGCGCTTGGCGCATGCGGCTCAATGGCGATGGTTGGCCTCGGCGGACTCGTCGGAGCAGTCGGCGCAGGAGGAGCGGCAAACGGCGCAGGCTCGGCTGGCACCGCCGCAGTGGCTGGCGGCGGCATCATCATGGTCATCGGAGTCCTCTATCTGATTGCCTGCATTGCTTACATCGTCGGCGCGGTCGGCATGATCGGCAGTAAAAAGAAAGGCTTAAACCTCGTGATGATCGTCGGCGGCATCCTGCTGGCGCTCACCATCATCATGAGCGTAGTCGGCGGTTCCTTCAACATTCTGGGAGTCCTGATCGGCCTGATCTTCCCTGGATATTCCGCGGCCCGCCTCTTCGGCAAGTTTGGCCCCGCTCCGCTGGAAGGCTAGACTTTCCCTCTCGACCCTCTCACCTCGGGAGGGTCGGCGGTGGTGCCGCGGCCGTGATCAAACTCGCCCGGCCTCTATTGCGCGGCGAGCCAGTCTTCTCGACTTAAAGCAAGGAGGGTTTCGTCCACGTAACGACCTCTTTTCCAGTGGCTCGCGGGCTTTATCCCGTACACCCGGTACCCCGCTCTCTCCAACATTTTTTGTGAGCGAACGTTGCCGCTGAAGACGGAGGAGTAGAGCATCCGCAGGCCTTGGACATGAAAGGCGATATAACTCCTCACGTTGGTTGCGTCGGTGCCAAACCCCTTGCCCTGCGCCGAGCAGTCACCGATGAAGGTGCCGGTGATCGCGGTTCCGTCCCTCCAATTAATCGAGTCGATGGAGTTGAACCCGATGTGCTTTCCCCCCAGCGTTTCGATCGCCAGAGTAATTGAATTCAGAGTATTCTCGGACGCCTTATCAAACCAAGTCCGCTCGGCAAGTAACGTCATGGGAAAATCGCCTGCCATCAAAAACTCAGTCGCTTCAGGATCATTGATCCAGAGTTGCGCATTCGCAAGGTGCCGGTCCACATCCAGCGGAACGAGCCGAATTAACTTTCCTTCCCAGCCGTATCCCATCGCATATTATTGCATGATTCTGTCGAAGTCGATCTGGTGCGATTTGGCCTTCTCCAGTAGTTGTAAATAGGCGTAGTCCCCGATTTCATAGGCGCCAAGCGACTTCAAGTGGGGGTTCATGATTTGAGCGTCAAACAGCGTAAAGCCTGCTTCTCGGCACCGGTCGACCATAGCCCACAGCGCAACTTTCGAGGCATTCGTCTCGCGATGAAACATCGATTCTGCGCAAAAGATACTGCCGATCGCCAGGCCATAAAGCCCCCCGACGAGCTTGCCCGACCGCCAGACCTCGACGCTGTGTCCCCACCCTTCGAAATGGCACGCTGTGTACGCGCGAATGAAGTGCTCGCTGATCCAATTTTCATCCGGCCGGAGACAGTTTCGCATGACCTGCTCGAATTGTCGGTTGAACGTAACTCCGAAGTGTGCGCCGTTCCTCTCGCCAAACTGCACTTTAGAGACGACTTTTCGCATCGACCTTGACAATTTGATGCCCTCGATCGGAAAGAGCGCGCGCCGGAACGGGCGAAACCACTCCACTTGGCCATCGTCCATCGTCATCGGAAAGGCACCGCGCTCGTATCCATAGCGAAGCAGCCACGGCGTCAGCTCTTCGCCGTGCATCAGACTTTAAGCCACTCAGCAATGTAGAACCAAGGGCAAACCTGCCCGATTTTTGCGCTGGGATGCTCCTCGGGCGCGCGCTCGGGCCGAGGTTCTTCGAACACAGTGAGCTTGAGACCCGCATCGATGAAGGCGTCTAGCGTAAGCGACAAAGGCCGGTGAAAATTCACGACTCGAATGTCGGCCCACTCCACCACTTCCCCGCGCTCGCCGAAGTAATTTGAGATTTTCAGGTTAACGGTCGCGTCACTTTCGTCCCAGCGCCACTCCGGCGAAGCCGTGATGAAGCTCTGCATGTCTGCGACAACGATCCTGCCGCCCGATTTGAGCACCCGCGCCGCTTCTCTGACGGCCTGCCGGTAGTCGGGAATGTCCAACAGCACCAAATAGAACACGGCTACGTCGAAGCTCGCGTCGGGAAACGGCAGATCTTCGCCCTTGCCGAGGATGTATTCCGACTCGCCGTCGAGCTCGCTCGCCCGCCTGAGCAGCGCTTCGGTAGGTTCGATTCCGGTTACGCTGGCACCGTGCTGTTTCATCGCCCGAGAGAATCGACCTTCCCCACAGCCAACATCCAGCGCTTGTTTGCCGTTCAGGTCGCCCAAGAGTCTGAGCATCGGCGCGTCGAGCACAAAGTCCCGCGCAAAATCTCCGCTGCCGACGCGTTTCATCCATGCTTCAGCGGAGTTAGCCCAGAGTTCCAGCGGTGTTTCACTCATTTGTCGAGAATACTGCCCTTCTGGGCGGGGTAAAACGCCTCCATGACTGCAGCAGAATTTCTCTCGCTCGAAATCGACGACGGTACGAAGCAGCTAAACGCGTGTTTGGACGGTCTTGCGGAGGGGCAGATCGACGAGCGCCTCACCGATGATGGCATGACGATTCGAGAGATTTTGGCTCACCTCGCTGAAACCTGCGTCGCCGTGCGAACGGCGAACGAAGGGAAAAGCTATGATTGGGGCTCTTACGAGCCAGCGGACCGCTCTCTTTCGGCGCTGCGTGCCGATCTCTTTCGACTCAGAGAAGTCGCCAAGGCGTCGTGTCTCGAAGGCGAGGACGACAAGCGACTCCTCAACGGCTATGGATATCTCGTTTCGCACGATTGCTACCATATCGGGCAACTCGCGCTCCTGAGGCTTAAGGCTGATCCCTCCTGGAATTCAGATGCGTTGTACGGCGGCTAGCGCTTGAGCTTGATGTCGAGGGTCGTCGCCAGCCTGCGTTGAGTGACGGCTTTGGTTGCTAGATCCGTGACCACACTGTTCGCGTTCGCTTGAACGGAGACGACGGTGAAGCACCCGAGTTTCCGACTGAAGTGGGCTTTGCCCGTACCGCGGAGTTCGGTCACCACGCTGGCCGCGGCGTCTTTGACATCGGCCACTACTTCGATCGCTTCATTTTCCAAGGTGGTGTATTTCTGATCGAGCGTCAGAGTTACATCCGCTCCATCATCGTCGATCGCCACGGGTGTTACGGTGTAGCGCACATCGCTGTCCCCGAATTTCTTCTGAAACGTGTAGCTCTTTCCTACTTCCGCTCCGTCCTTCGGCAGTTCGAGCGGGAGATAGGTAATGTCCGGGAAGCGCTTGATATCTAATCCGGGGAGCTTGATCGGCAGCTGAAGGTCGGGGGCATTCGTTTTGAGGGTTTCGCCGTAGGGACTGATGGAGATCAGCGTGGGCGGGAAATATTCTTTTGCACTGTCGACGGTCACGAAATTCAGGGGCGCTCCGTTGAACACAACGGCAATAGATTTCAGCTCGCTCGTTACTTGTGGGTCGGCGTCGGACTTGACCCCTTCGGCCTGCACGCCCAAATTCACCTCCACCTTTCCCTGCTGGCCACCCAGGAGCGGGATGAAACCGTCGAAAACGACTTTGACGTCGTAGGTCCGCTTCTCTCCAATGGGAAACGAATAGGTGAGTTGGACAGCGGCTGCGGCGAGTAAAGCGATCATGAGCTAAATTTGATACGTTCTCGGGTTGCTTGAAGTTCTCGAACGAGAGCCTGCTGGCTTACCGTCTGCGTCAGGTCGCTGCGCGTCCGTTCGATCACAGCGCGTAACGCGTCGCAGGTTCGGCGAAGTCCGCCGGTCATGGAATCTGCATAGTCGAACGTGATCAGATCATCATAGATCGACTCCATTTGCTGGAGGATGGACTCCGCTTTTTGGAGGTGGCCATGTCTCATTTCGTCGAGACAATAGCGTCGGACCTCGCTTGCGGCCTCTCCCATTCCATTCAGGTAGGCCATGATTCCGACTTGCAGTTCCTGGGGCGTGGGATA
>JAEVZK010000072.1 GCA_023392285.1 Armatimonadota bacterium
CGAAGGGCTCACCCGTGAAGTCGGCTTCCCAACCGACAAGTACCGGCGCGCCTTTCTAGACCTTGCCGCTCTTGGAACGATCGCTGACGTCATGCCCTTGCAAGGGGAAAATCGCATCATCGCCAAATTCGGGCTCGAACGCCTCGGAGATACTCGCAAAGCGGGTTTGCAGGCACTGAAAAGGGAGGCAAAGGTGAGCGGGCCAATGCGGGCGTATCACGTCGGATTCGTGCTCGGCCCCCGACTGAATGCAGCGGGCCGCATCGACGATGCGGCGATCGCCCTCCAACTGCTCTTGGAGAATGACGAACTGAAGGCCGCTGAACTTGCCGCGCAGATCGAAGTAATCAATTCAAAACGACGCGAGGAGCAGAATCGCGTGATCGAGGAAGCCATCAACTTGGTGCTCGAAAAGGGCCTCGATAAGAAGAACGTCATCCTCGTCGGCCATGAGAGCTGGCATGCTGGCATTGTCGGGATCGTAGCGGGCCGTCTGGTGGAGCGGTTCGGCCGACCTGCCTTTGTCGGCACCGTAGGGACAGACGGGATCGGAAAGGCGAGCGGACGCAGCATAGACAAGTTCAACTTGGCCAACGCGCTCCGAGCTCTGCCTGATCAATTCCTCGGCGGCGGCGGCCATGCGATGGCTGCTGGTTGCAGCTTCGAATTCGATAAAATCGACCGCATCGCGGATGCCCTTCACGAGCATGCCGGGCAATTCCTGTCAGAAGAGGACTTCGTGTCAGTCGTGCGCGCTGATCTGGAGGTCGATCCTGGCGAAGTGACCCAGACTGCACTCGAACAGCTCGCCCAGATGGAACCTTTCGGCTGCAGCAATCCGACTCCGGTGTTCACCGCCAGGGGAATCACGATCACTCAGGTCAAGCCGACCAAGAATCCAGAGCACGTCAGACTCACGCTCAAGGCGGGCAACGGACCGTTCATCAACGGCATGGGGTTTGGACTTGGAGAGCGCATGGAAGCTTTAGAGCCGGGCACTGTCGCGAATCTGCTGTTCAAACCCTGCATCGACGAGTGGAACGGCTACCGAAGCGTCAAATGGCACGTTGAAGACTTTGTTTCCACAAGCTAGGGCTCGATGTGGTCGGCAATGGTACACGTCGGGTTCGTCCCAACTGGCTGAACGCTATAGGCACCGCCAGCCGGACAATAGACGCTTCCCTTCAAGTATCCGCTGGTAAGGACGGCCATCGAGACGGTCGCCCCTTGAGCGGCATGAGTTTCCATCGCCCATTGCTCCTTGGCTTGGTCGATCTTGTGCAAGTTGGACACGCAGGTGTCGCGACGAGCCGTGGTTCGGGCATTCAGAAAATTCGGAACCGCGATCGCGGTTAGGATGCCGATTACCAGAACCACTAGCATCATTTCGATTGCGGTGAAGCCAAGCCGGAGAGAGCGCATAAGAGGCGGCTTCGCAGTTAATGTGCCAAACCGACCAGCCTGCGCAATTCTTCGACTTCCGCTACTCCCAGCATGCGAGCTTCCCCGCTTCTCATGCCTTTGATCCGTAAGGGACCGTAGCGAAGCCTCTTGAGCGAAATCACCGGGTGGCCAATGGCCTCGCACATGAGCCGCACTTGCCGCTTGCGCCCCTCGTGAATGGTGATTCGCAACCCGGTCGTGTTCGTCGTAGGTTCCGCATGTATCACGTCGACCTGCGCGGGAGAAGTCTTCCCGCCTTCAATCCACAGTCCATTTCGGAGCTTATTCAGCTCCTTCTCGTCGGGGATCCCTTCCACGATGGTCTGATATTCCTTTTCCACCCCGTAGCGCGGATGAGCAAGCCGATTGGCGAGTTCTCCATCATTCGTGCAGACCAGAAGCCCTTCGGTGTCCATGTCGAGACGCCCCACCGGTTTGAGCTGTACACCAAGGTCGGGCAGGAACTTGGTGATCGTTTGCCTTCCTTGAGGGTCGGAGAGAGTGGTGACCACTCCTTTTGGCTTGTTGAGGACAACGGTGTACAGCTTGGCGACGCCGATGGGAATGCCGTCGACGGCGATTTCGTCTTCGGGACCGACTTTAACGCCCATTTCGACGACGAGCTCACCGTTGACTGTAACTCGGGCGTCATGGATCAGCTGTTCCGCCGCTCGTCTGCTGCACATTCCGGATCGAGCGATCCGCACGTGGAGTCGTTCCTCGGTCTGGGAACCCTCAGTCACTGACGCACGGCCACGCTTCGGCTGAGACGCTGGCGTCTTAAGGATGACGGGTTTTGCTGCTCGAGGATTTTGGCGCTTCCCAGCGCTCGGCTTTTTCACGCACAGAGGTGTACCTTATACGCTGCGATAAGCCTGCTTTGAATAGGCCTTTACCTTGCTCGACTTGCGCCGCATATAAAAGGCACCGGCACCAAGGCATCCCCCAATCAGGTAGAAGCTTGCCGGCGAACTCGAGTGTTGAACCAGGCCAGCCATCGTACTCTGAGGCACGTCCTCGTTCGACAGCAAATCGACGTGCTGTGAGAATCCATCTGCATCAGTCATCTGTACAGTTCCGATTTTCTGGCCCTTCGCGATGGGTGCGCGGAGTGTCTTGTCATAGAGGAACTGGACCTGAGCATCCCGGCTACTTCCCTTCCTCCACATGTGAATGAGCTGCCCAGCGGGAACGAGAGAGACTTCAGATTTCGTGCCGCCTTCCACTCGCACTGGCCCCAGTACCTGGCCAGGTTTGAATGCAGCCTCTCGTTCGTGAGTCGCGAAGGCCCAGTTCAGGAGATCACCATTGTCCTTCTGCCAATCCTTGCACTTCAAGACAACGGTGATGATGCGGTAGCCGTTTCGAGTCGCGCTGCCCACAAAGCAGCGTCCGGCGGGAATCGTCCAGCCTGTCTTGATACCGTCCGCCGTCGGATCCTTGAGCAGATACTTATCGTGATTGATCATCAAGGTATCGTGCGTTACCTTCGGATCACGTTTGATCGAATACTTGTAAGTCTTGACCGCTTGCGCGAAGGCAGGATAGCTCATAGCCTTACGAGCGATTAGCGCCAGGTCATGGGCGGTTGTGGTGTGGTGATCGTCATTCAACCCATTGGGATTGTTGAAATGGGTGTTGGTGCAGCCAAGCTCCTTGGCCCGCTTGTTCATCAACTCGACAAACTTCTCGACCGAGCCAGAAATATGATCGGCAACCGCGACGCACCCATCATTCGCGCTGCGCAACAATAGGCCGTACAGCATGTCACCCGCGGTGATCTTCTCACCTGGATGCAGGTGCATGCTCGCCTGATTCACCTTGTCGATATCTTTAGGAGCCACGATGATCTCGTCCGGTGTGCAATTTTCGAGGAGCAGCATCGCCGTCATGATCTTGGTCGTGCTTGCCGGGAAGCGGGAAACATCGGCGTTTTTGTAATAAAGGATCTTGCCGGATTCAGCGTCCATCACGAGCGCGCTCTCGGCGGATACTTTTGGTTGGGCTGCTCCTAGAGCAGGAATGAGGCAGACGGATAGCCAGAGGAGGCTCGAAAAAATCTTCATGCTTATCGGGCAGCTCGAATGGGAGTGTACAACGAGAGACGTCGATTTCCCTTCGATAGCTTCAATCGAACTAAGGTTTGGCCGCACCTGCGCTGTTTTCCACAAGCGCCAAGGCCTCAGACCTTTCGATCTGAACAGGAGGAAGATCCTCAAGGCCATGCAAATTGAATTGGTGGAGGAACTGATCCGTGGTTCCATAGAGGACTGGCCGTCCTGGAGCCTGTTTGCGCCCCACCTCAGCAATGAGTCGACGCTCGATAAGGGCTCGCACGCTATAGTCGCTCTGAACTCCGCGCGCCACTTCAATGTCGCCGACGGTCAATGGCTGGTTGTAGGCGACGATGGCCAGTACTTCCAAGAGCGAACGGCTCAGCTTCTGGCGCTGTGGCTTCAGGAAATTTGCCAATAGCTCTGCGTATTCCGGTTTTGTACAAAGCTGATAGCCACCAGCGATCTTCGTAAGCCTTATCGCTCCGCGCTCCTCAAGCTGAGCTTCTAGCACTTCGATTCCCTGCTCCACCTGACCTTCGGTAACGGAGAGGGCGAGGGCAAGCTCCGAAATTTCGACGGGCCCGTCGCTAACGAACAGGAGCGCCTGAATTTGGCTGACGATTGTCATGCTGCCCGGGCAAACTCCACGTCGTCTTGGGTCGTTCGAACGTTCACTTGGCCAAGTCGTACCAGTTCAAGAAGGGCGAGGAACCAATAAACCGCCTCACCTCGAGTCACCTCGTCGGGGATGATCATGTTGAGCGAAGAAAATTCCTTGGCCAAGCCTTTCAGAACGACGGCCATCTGCTGGGCGATCGACAATCTTGGAGCTGACAGACTTTCAAACGTGTCGGGCTTTGCGCGCCTCATCACTCGTTCAAGAGCTGCGGCTAAGTCGGCAGCTGAGACGTTCTTCAGGGTGAACGGTACTTCGTAGGGATCAGGTCCCGACTCGAACGACCGGAAGAAAGACTTGGCGCGCTCTCGGGAGAACAGTTCGAGCGCCTGAATCGCGAGATCGTACTGTTGGACCGTCGGGGCCGGCAGTGGGAGCGGCTCTTCCATTTCGGGCGCAGGCTGCACGACCGGCAAGAGAGCCCAAGCCTTACGCTCCAAAAGGAAGGCCAGCGCGGTTAGTGCCGCGGCTGCTTCGTCGAGTTCAACGGTCGTTGAACCCATTAGATACATGAAGTACGCCTCGCATATCGGAGCGAGGGGCACGTCCATGAGATCGACCTTATGATCCCGCACGCATTGGAACAGCATCCCGAGCGAGCCTTCAAACGTAGGTGTCTGAACCTGGATGGGAGGTGGGGCCACGACGCCCAGAGCGCTGATCTGGGGCAGCTCCGGGTTTGTAGTTTGCTTGCGAGGGGCCATATTCCGTTGGCAGCCTTCGGCGTTCCATCGCCGACGTTATTCATTCAAGACGTCGGCTCCTATCCGAATGTCTCTCGAAACTGATGTGCAGGCGGGTGAAGCGCTGCCATTCTTCAGCCCGTTCAGGTGAACAATCGTCGGTGCAGGTCGTATGTTCAATCTATGTTCATTGCACTGGCGGCAGCATTCCTCGGAATTCAAGCTCAGACGACCACCGTTCAAGTGAAGGTTGACGGAGTGCAGCGGAGCGCGATTTTGGTCGCCCCGAGCTCTGGCTCCGGAAGTCACCCCGTGGTGATGGCATTTCACGGCCACGGCGGAAATGCTCGGCATGCCATGAGCAAGTACCAGTTGGAGAAGCGGTGGCCGGAGGCGTATATCGTGTACGGTCAGGGTCTGCCCAGTCGGTCGGCGCGTTTTCCGGACTGGAAAGATGCCAACGGATGGCAGTTAGCGCCAGGGGAAGAGGGGGACCGAGATGTGAAGTACGTCGATGCTTTACTTCAGCAGCTTGCGCTGAGAAAAGATGCTGATCTCAAGCACGTCTTTTACCTTGGGCACTCTAATGGGAGCGCATTCGCGTGGGTGGTTCTCCAAGAGAGAGGACTGAAATTCGCAGGATTTGCGGGCATTTGCGGAGGAACCATGCGTCCGCTTACTTCGTTCCCCGTTCGACCAGCGTTTGTGGCTACTGGAAAGAATGATGACGTTGTTCCGTCCAGAGGGGTGGTCCGCTTCGCTGAGCGGCTTGCGCGTCACAACGGCTGCGGGACCGGCTCCGTCGCGGCTGCCATCACCACATTTCCTGGTACGAGTCCAGTGGTGCTCGAGCAGTACGATGGCGGCCACTCGCCCCCACCTGCTGTTTTGGATCATGCGATTGGGTTCTTCAAGAGCTTGATGAAGTAATCGGTCGACCGGTCGGCGCAGCGGGTAGAACTAAGCAGCAGCGGCGCCGTACCCAAGTGGCCAAGGGGAAGGTCTGCAAAACCTTTATTCAGCGGTTCGATTCCGCTCGGCGCCTCCATGCAAAACGGTTCTTTCATGCTGATCCCGCTGGACCGCTCTTTCTGACGGTAAACTCGAACTTCTTCGGAGATGGCGCCGTGGCCAAGTGGTAAGGCAAGGGTCTGCAAAATCCTCATCAGCGGTTCGATTCCGCTCGGCGCCTCCAATCGCTCTTGTTGATCATCCCCGAGAGTCCCTCACCCGTTGGCGTGGACCTGGGTGTCTCTCGTAGGCTCTACTGGCGTGCTTTAGAACTGATGTCGCTTAACCCTCCCGCCTAGAGAGGAATTTCATTAGCAGTTCTCGATTTTCCGATGAATGGAGTTCGCATCTCTAATACAATGGGCAGCGAAACGAAGATCCGTCAACCCTACACAAGCAGAATAGCTGCGATCCTGCCGAAGCGGAACGACGAGTTCGTGCCGGGCGCGAAGTCCTCCTCAATCCCGTAGGCGTCGTACTCCGTCTTGGAGACGGTCGCTCCCGAGCTGTCGAGCGTCGCCACGTTGCTGCCGAGACCATTTTCTCGGTAATAGAACTGCTGCGGTGAGGGCGAGGTCTTCACAAATCCGACTCCTGTTAAATGATACGTCTGAATGTTGTTGTACTGATCGGTTTCGGCGATAATCGTCAAGCCGTCGTACACGTAGCGAGTCGTCCCCGCTGAGTCCACTTTCTCCACCCGCTGCCCATCGCCGTTGTGACAAGCGCTTTAAAAGTCATTCAGGCGAGAATGGTACGGAAATTCTGCTTCCTCGCATAGTCGTAAAGGTCAGATGACCATTCTGGACCACCACGTGAGGGTGCCAGCCTTCGAGGGGCGCAAGGCCCTCCATCTTGAAGCTCGCATCTCCGAATACATATAGATCTCCTAGAAATGGCATCATGTGAATATCGGGCATAACCATCATTTTGTCACTACCTATGAGTTGATAAAGCCAACCATCAGTTCGAACCAGATAAGTTCCCGAACGTGTCTGGTAGATATTTCTTCCGACTCCAATTCCTAAACGGCTGGTGCCCAGAGTGCAGCCAGCAATGAAGAAACAGAAGGCGAATCCTGCAAGGAATAGATGTCGCTTTATCTTCACTTATGCCTCCGAAATGCTTGAGCAATATGGTGACCAAGCACGGCTGGGTACGTTCCTAGTTTGACTCCATATTCACCTGCATAAATCAGAATTCCACTACCAACTACCATCGTGGTATGACCGCTGCCCACCTTGGCAACAAATGCTGCCATATCTCCGGGCTTGGTGGTCGACACGAGATCGAAGTAGCGAAACCACTTATTTGGATTCCCGAGTTCGTTAGCACCAAACGGTTGAGTTCCTGGTCGCCAACCGACTCGATCCGGCATGGAAACGTTGGCTCCTTGAAGGTATGCATCGTAAACGAAAATATTACAATTCCAAGCGTTTCCGTTCGCCCCGGAAGCATAATCGGCGCTGCCCAGGTGATCGATAGCCCACCAGAGTGCACGCAAGCCAACAGGATCCTGACTCCCGTTCGGCACTGCGGCTATTTCAGATTTAAGATTCCTTACAGCCGAATTGACCCATGATAGGGGGACATCTCCTCGAAAGGCAAGCTTGCAACCGACCGATGTCTTGGCTGGTGAGGTCGCGGGTGCCGGTTGGGTCGACGCTTCCCAGCGGATTGTTTCCGCAATACTGATACAAGTTCAGCCCAGCCTCCTGCCCGAGCGGATCCTGGGTGAAGAAGCGGCCGAGGGCGGGCATGTAGTACCGGGCACCGAGCATATCCATGCCGCTGTCATCGTCGGTGACGTACCCGTGAGCGCCGGCGAAGCGGAACGACGAGTTCGTGCCGGGCGCGAAGTCCTCCTCGATACCGTAGGCATCGTACTCTGTCTTGGAGACGGTGGCCCCCGAGCTGTCGAGCGTCGCCACGTTGCTGCCGAGACCATTTTCTCGGTAGTAAAACTGCGCAGAAGGCGAGGTCTTCACAAATCCGACTCCTGTTAAATGATACGTCTGAACCTTGTTGGTACTGATCGGTTTCGGCGATAAGCCGTCTTACACTCGAATGGTTATCATGACCGGCAGACTGCCTAATCTGAATTCTATCCATCTCGTAGAGAGTAGTGTGGACTCGATTGCCGCACAGCCAACTCAGAACGGGTCGATCTGGACGATCGGGCATTCAACGCGATCCATCGAAGCATTCATCGAACTCTTAGATCTGAATTCGATCGGGTTGCTCATCGACGTGCGCCGATTTGCGGGCTCGAAGAAATATCCCCAATTTAACCGCGATTCGTTATCGGCATCTCTTGAGTGGGTGGGGATTGAATACGAGCACTGGCCAGTCCTCGGGGGCAGGAGGCGACCTAAGGCCGATTCTCCCAACCAGGTTTGGGAGAATGATTCCTTTCGTGGCTACGCCGATTACATGGAAACGCCTGATTTTCAGGCGGCCATGCAAAAACTGATGGCTCGGGCGCGGAGATCTCGGACCGCGATCATGTGCTCAGAGGCGGTGTGGTGGAGATGCCATCGCTCGATGATCTCTGATTACCTGATGAACCAAGGAATCCCGATATTCCACATACTCGATAAGAGCGCTCCCACGCTCCATCCTTTCACGAAGCCGTACTTAGCTGCTCATGGTTCCGGGCCAACGGACCGCGAATTCCTTTACCATCCCTAGCCGTTCGACTGTCCGTCTTGGGCTGGTAAAGCATTCGGCGTTCCTGGAACAGGCGCTGAGGGTTTTGGCGCAGGTGCGGCAGGATTGTAACCAATGATCCTTGGGGAACCGCCATATACGCTGTGGCTCAGTTTGTCTCGGCGCACTTCCACTCCGTTTTCGTAGACGATGCGATAGACGTCGATCGCATGAGCTCGCGAGCCCTTCTCGGTCACTCGGCGAGCGCCGGGCGGGAGGGTGCGGTCGACTACGGTCTGCTCGCCGCGATCCCAAATCTGATGATTTTCCGTCAGGATTTTAACCTTTCGCTCCGGATGGGCTTGGCCAAGAATGCGGAACGTGATTTTGCCCGACTGATAGGTGGAGCTGATCGCGATCGGAACTTTCTGGTTGTTTTGGATTACAAGATCGAGGTTGGGCCAATCGACGGTAGCGTCTCGGCCGACCGGCACATAAACGCTCGGAATCGAGTGGTTCTGCCGCTTGACGATCTTCAAGTCGGATAGGAGGCTTGCGTTATAGAGGGTCGTGCTCACTTGGCAGATGCCGCCGCCGATTCCCGTATCATGCCGCCCATTGACGAGGACAGGCGCGGTCCGATATCCATCTTGCACCGTGCGTTGACCCACCGTCTGGTTAAAGCTGATCTTTTCTCCCGGCATCAAAACCGTTCCGTTTAGCTTGGCGGAAGCGAGGCGGATATTTGTATTTCGGCTCGTCTGATAGGCGGGAAAATGGGTGGAATATTCCGAGACGACTTCTTTGATCTGGGCCAATTGTTCGTCAGACACCTTCTTTTCGCCCTCCAGGAGTGGTATCTGAACCTCGTCAGCACCCGTCTCAAGAGCTTTCGTGACCACTTGAGGCAAGAGCTTCTCATCCAAGACCAGGGTGCCAATCTCCGGCTTCCGGATGATCGCGCCCTTTTCAAAAGTCACTCGCGCCGCTTTTCCCTTGGGAACGATGGCTTTCACTTCCTTCGCCAACTGCGTCAATGCCAAGCCGTTAGACTTGAACTGAAGCGGAAATTCTTGTTTGGACGCCGAAGCAGAACCGACCCTGTCCGAGACTGCCTGCATCAGGTCGGTCATCGGCAAGGAGGCAACGGTCGCCGCATCGTCCAGCGTAATACCGAGCATTCCCGGCGTGCGGGGCGGCAGTTTCCCGGTGAGCTTGTCATTCTTCAGTTCTAGCGGATGAAGCTTTTCGCTTTCCCACCAAACTCGTAGCTTCCTCGCAGCTTCATCCTTCGAGAGACCGCCCAAGTCAAGCGTGCCTACAAACGTGTGAGGCTCGATCGTGGGCTCGAAACGAGCAGCCACAATCGTCAATCCGGCTCCGACGACTCCGACGGCGCTTAAGACAGCTATGAGACTTTTCTTCATTTTCTGAAACGAGGATTCTGGGTAACAGTTGGACAACTGTCTAGATTATGACGTCCTCGCGAAGGAAAACGCATTTCAGAATGGGACTGTTGAACGTAAGCGCGAGGCGTATGGGGGTTCGAGTAAACTGCCGGTATGCCGAAGTTAGTCTGGCTCAACGGAAATATCAGTCCGCTCGAATCTGCGACTACCAGCGTCGCGGATCACGCCCACCTCTATGGTGACGGTTTATTCGAAGGAATTCGGATTTACGGCGGCAAGATCTTCAAGCTCGATGAACATCTTGAAAGGCTTTATTTTGGCATTCGCTACCTGGGTTACGAGATGTCGATTAGCCAGTCCGAGCTCAGGCAAACCATTCTCGACGTTTGCAAGCAAGCCGAGATCTGTGATGGCTACATTCGCCTGAACGTGACCCGCGGCACCGGCTTGGGATTAGATCCGAAGAACATCGATCGTGCTCCTAATGTGATGATCATGGTGTCCACGCTCGCGCTTTACCCAGCCTCTGCGTATGAGATTGGGTTGAATGTGGTGACTTCTTCGATTCGAGTCATTCCGGCGGACGCTCTCGATCCGCGAGTCAAGGCGATTGGGAAGTATGTTTCTAATATTCTGGCCAAGCACGAAGGCAACCGAATGGGAGCTGGAGAGGCGTTGATGCTGAACCATCAGGGGCAGCTTGCCGAATGTACGGGTGACAATATTTTCCTGGTGCAAAAGGGAAAAATCCGAACCCCGCATCCGTCGTGCGGCATCCTCGCCGGCATTACTCGTCAAACGGTCATCGATATCGCACGTCGTGAAGGCATCGAGGTCGAGGAGACGTTCCTGACGGTTTTCGATCTCTATGCGTCCGACGAAGTTTTCCTTACCGGCACCGCTGCGGAGGTTATTGCAATGGTCGGCTTGGATGGGCGAAAGATCGGCTGCGGAACTCCGGGCGAAATGACCTTGCGCCTGATGAATCTCTACCGCGAAGAGACCAAGAACGGGACGGCATTTTAGTTCAAATGTGTGACTCGTGCGGTGGCTTGCCACAATATTCCATTAAGGAAAATGGCCACCGCTTCAGTCTCTGTGCACGCTGTCTGGACAAGAAATATCCGCATCTTGCGGTGGAAGCGCTACGAAAGAGCTTGATTAAGGATCGCGCCAGCCATGAAACCTGTCCTTACTGCAAGACGACTTTGTCGCAAGCGAAGGATACTGGGCTGGTTGGGTGTCCGCTATGCTACGAAGTATTCCCCGGCGACGTCTGGAATGTTTTTGGGATCAATTTGGATGGAACTCTATCGGGATCGTCCGATCATTAGAGGAAGAAGAACAATGAATTTAGCTAAGCAATTTTTCGCTCTTGCCTTTGGGGGCATTCTTGCTCTTTTCGTAGCGGGCTGTTCCGGTGGCGGCGGCGGCAACTCACTCCCTGATCCAATGATCAGGTTCATGAATTCGTCGCCTGACTCAAACCCGCTGACGTTTAATTACGACACAACCTCGGAGGCGACCGATCTCACCTATCTGCAGTTGAGCAGCAACGTCACCGTCGATGATGGAGATCACGCGATCAACTTGGTCGACACGGTCTCTGGAGATGTGATCGATGCCATCAGCAGCACCTTTAACAAGGACACGCGCTATTTGACGATTGCCAAGGGCTTGCTGAATTACGGAACGGAGAACGAGAAGAGACTTCGGCTGATCAATTTCACCTACGATAAGACGGCCCCGAACGGAACGAAAGCGAGGCTGCTGATCATCCACGCGTTCAATCGTGCCGCAGGGTTTATGACTCCGAACATCGATTTTCAAAACCCGGGAAACAATCCGCTCTACGCGGTCACCGATATTTCCTACACAGAGGAGACCCCGCGAACGTTGGTCGTCGACTCGGACGTTAGCTTGGAGTTCGACGCGCGGCGAGCGTCCACTGAGAACGTTTATGCGAGCGCCACTCAAACATTCGATGCCGGAGGAATTTACCTGGCGCTCATCACCGGAATCGAAGGCGGGACGGGCGCTCAGGCTCCTTCGATTCAATTCATCAAGCTGAATTAAAGCTCAAAGTCGGCGACCACAAACGTGTGGTCGCTCGGCTTCTCTGCCCTGCGAGCCTCCAAGTCGATCACGCATTCCGTGCAGCGTTTCGCCATGGGTTCGGTCGCGTAAATGTGATCGATTCTCCAGCCGAAGTTCTTCTGGACAGAAGTGACGATCACGAAATCGAAATAGCTGTAGTAGCCCGGTTCGGGATGGTGCTTCCGGAATACATCTTCCAATCCGAAATCCACGATGGCTTGAAGGCGCTTGAATTCTTCGGGATTATGGCCAACTCCTCCAAAGAAGCGGCTGGAATTGTATACGTCTATTGGCTTTGGGGCAATATTGATATCACCCAGCCAGACGAGCGGTTCGTCGGGTCGGTATTCGGTGCGCAGCATCTGGGCGAATCGGTCGAGCCAACGCAATTTGTAATCCCACTTTTCAGTGCCGACGGCAGTTCCGTTTGGAACATAGGTGTTGATGATCTTGACCCCATTCACCGTACACCGCAAAATTCTCGCGTCGTTCGGAAAAAGCTCGTCGCCAAACCCCAACTTAATGTCCGTGATACCTTGGCGGCTGAGAGTTGCCACACCGTTCCAGCTCTTCTGTCCATGGAGAGCGACCTCATAGCCGAGATCGGCAATGTCGTCGAGGGGAAATTTGCTGTCTTCCACCTTGGTTTCTTGGATCGCGAGCACATCTGGTTCATGCTCCGCCAGCCACTCGATCAGGAGTGGCATACGCGGCCGTATCCCCGCAGCATTAAAGGTGGCGATTCTCACCCAGAAAGTGTACCGACCTCTCCGAGCGCGACAGGGTATCTGGATATCTGTGTTTTCGGAATCGCTGAAGAGGGTTTCCGACAAGATCACTGGGGAAGCTTGGGGTGAAGCAAAAGAAAAGCCCTCCGTGTGGAGGGCTTTTGACGTGTTTGGCGTGACGACTACGAGAGCGCAGCCGCGTTCTCGAAGCCACCGAAGTAGTCGCGATACAGCATCATGATAGCCACTGGAAAAACCGGGAGCGTGAGGCATAAGCCAATTCCGCAACCGATCGCTCCAATATAAGAAGCGATTGCCAGCACGAAGATGAAGATCGTTGCCATCACGGCATCCTTCTTCAGCGTCTCGAAGCTCATCTGCAGCGCGGGCATACCGCCAATCTTCTTGTCCACCGTGATCGGCACCGCGAACATGAGTAAACCGGCTGCTATGATTCCCGGAATGTAGCAGAAGAACGATCCAATCGAAACAATCACGCTGGTGAGGAGAACAGTGGTGAATATGTTGCCGAAATTCGCACCGAACTTCAGCATTTCGCCTATTTGGGGCTTCGTTCCGGTCAGTGCGATCGCCGCCATTCGGTACATATTCGAGAAGAGTGACAGCATCACGAGTTGGCACAAGAAGGCGAAGATCGTCATCAAGAAAAGGGTGACGATGATGCTGCCCGAAGCGATGAGGATGGGCACGATCACGATCTGCTGCAGGATCGCCAGAATGAGAATAGGAATGACCAGGATAAGGGCGGCGAGCACCCAAGTCTGCAGGTCGGCAAAAACCATCCGGTAGGCGTCGCCAATCACGTCGAATCGAATCGTCGCGGGGCCGCCAGTTGCACCCGGATAGTTTCCAGGGCGTGGATATTGGGCATAGCCGTATCCAGGGTCTTGCGCAGCATTGTTCGGTGGTACACCGGCTCCACCCGCTTGCGTAGCGGGAGGCATTGGCGTCGGCGCGACGGGCTGGGTTGGTGGCGGGGGTGCGGGAGTTACCGGTGGCTGCGGCTCCGGCTCTGGAGCGGGATAGGTCGGCGTCGGCTCGATGGGCGTCGGCTCGGGCACTTGCGGCGCGGCGTCGTCGGGTAGAGGTCGAAATGGTTTTGGGTCTTCGGGTTGCTGTCCTTGCGGGTCATTTGGAGGGGGTGTTTCCATACATATTGCTCCTTGTCCACATTCTATTCTATGGCACTAGTGCGGTCAAGACTATTTGCCCTTACCGCCGAGAACGTTGTCGAGACTGAAGCGCCCTGCTCCCACGACGAGGTAAATCAGAGCCAAGCACAGGTACAGGAGCGGAAGTTCCTTTTTTGGGAAGGGCTGTCCGGCTGCCTGCCCGAATGCAGCGACGCACATCGTGAAGGAAACGAAGAGGGCGGCGGGTCGCGTGAGCAGTCCGAGCACCAGGAGGAGCCCTCCGCCGAATTCGGCAAGGCCAGCTAGATAGGAGAACATGACAGGGGCTGGAAAGCCCAGGTGCCCAACTCCTTGGACAAACGAATCCTTCGGCGGGAGCTTCATCATTCCGTGAGTGAATGCAAGTGCGGCACCCATGAAGATTCGGGTGACGAGGAGGGCAAAATCTCCGGCAGGCGTCCCTGTACCCTTCCCTCCAAAGAGCATCGCACGGATGTTCATGAAGTTTATGACGCAGCAGTCCTCCGATAGTTGCCGCCCAGCATCAGTGATTCGACTCAGCTTAGCGGCCGGTAAGGAACGGATTCGGTCGATCTTTGAACGATTTGATGTGCGTTTCTTCGAGCTCTGCGAAAAGTTCCGGCGAGAGACGTGCGAGGCCGTAAACGCACTCGCTTCGATCGGTGCGGACAGCCCAGCCGGCATCACCCCAGCTGTAATGCCACCACTCATCTCGGCAATTGGAGAAGCCGACGCTGAGCATCGCCTCGACGAGAATCATGCGGTTTTGTCGGGCAAGTTCTGTAAGTCCTTGCGTGTAGGTTGGTGCGGCATGAAACCTCTCGAAGGGCGAACTGACATCAATCGGATTGCCATCCTCATCGAGCAACCAGACATCGACTGCCGCGCCTGTGCAATGCCCAGGGGGAGTCTTCTGGTCGGTTGGAGCCACCCAGCGGCAAACCGTTCTTCGCAGGCTAGCGCGATCCCGTTCCGGGAAGGCTTCGACGGCCGACTTCCACATGAAATCGTAGATGCGCTGCTGCCTCTCGATGGGGCGCCATCCCTCAACCAATCCGAGGTGCATGTTCTTTGGCAGAAGTTGGATCGCATCGTTCACCATTTTTGCCACATGCCGCCGTACGTACGGGATCACCTGTGGCCGGGCCAATCGGATTTCCGGCGCGATGGTTCTAATGTCGACGAGCGGTTCTCCGTTGTCGCATTCTCTGATCTTATTGAGCGCACGAATCGGTTCGGGCTTGCCTTTGCTCCGATCCCACTTCCCTAACGTGGCGGCACCACCGGATGCCCATCATTTTTCTTCGCCGGGACGGTTTTCTTCTCGGTCAGCTTAAGCGGCTGGTGATCGACCTCGACCACATCCGCGGCGTGCAGTTCGAAATCTGGAATTTCGTGGTCGAGGATTTTACCGAGTTCGACCTCACCTGTCCAGTACGGCGCTTCGCCCATTCTTCGCACAACCACCTTGTCGCTTCGGGAAAAGAGGCTCAAACCACCTGCTTCCTTCAGTGCTTGGGTGAGGGTCATACCCTTTCGGAAGGGTACCGCTCCAGGCTTCAGCACATAGCCCCGAATCGTCACGTAGAGCGGGTTTGCCGTGACGGGAATGGTGACGGCGTCACCGGGCAGAAGCAGGAATGCGGCGTCTTGATCCACGTCAAGAGACCGCTTTTCGCCATCAGCCCGGGTGAGCTCGATCTGTCCCTCCGCGTGCGGCGTGATGCCGCCACCGAGTTCGACGAGCTTAGCCAATGTAAGACCTTCCTCGTAAGGCACGCTACCGGGACGAACAACTGCGCCAAGGATAAGAACTTCTCTCGAATGGGTTGCGAGAGGAACGAACACGCGGTCTCCCCGCTTGAGCAGCAGCTGCTTGCCCGCCTCCAAAGTCGCGTCAACGATTGTCTTCTTCCCGGCCCCGCTGACGACCTCAACCGCTTCCAGGGCGGCTGAGCCGGAGGGTTCCGCCTGGCTCAGCACGTCTCCCAAGGTGAGGCCGTCGCGGTACAAGATCGCGCCAGCCTGCCGCACCGCTCCAGAAAATTCGATCAAGGTTCGCTCTCCCGATACAAACGAAATCGCCACGTGAACTCGATCCGATTGGAGTTTCTTGGCAGCAAGATCGCTTATTTCACGTTCAGCCTCCGCGACGAACTTTCCGGCGACGAGCACGTTGCCCACCACGGGCAAATTAACATAACCTTGATCGCCTACGACACGGGTGACGGAGAGGCTAGCTTCGGCTTCACAGTAGAACTGGAGCGAATCACCAGGAGAGATTCGTTGAGCATAAGCCAACGTGAGCATGCATATCAGTGCAATGATTACACGCATGAGAGAGTGGTGCCGCAGGCCGGACTCGAACCGGCGACCCAAGCATTTTCAGTGCTTTGCTCTACCAACTGAGCTACCGCGGCGTAAAAGATGGCGCGGATGACGGGACTTGAACCCGCGGCCTCCGGCGTGACAGGCCGGCGCTCTAACCACTGAGCTACACCCGCGCGTGAAGTAGAAGTATGGCAGAGGTTCTTGGGAGAATTCAAGATGAATTAACCGAAAGCGGAGAGTTTGGAATATTTCGGTGGGACGGGTTCCAAACTCTCCTAAACCGCGTTAGACCGCTCCGACCTTTTCGCGCTCTTTGCGCTCCTGATGCTCTTTAAGCGCGGCAAGTTTCCGCTCTTCCGGAGTCATCGTGAGTTCTTTGGCTCGACGCTCCGCTTGTTCGGTGCTCGTCCAATGGACATTCCAAACGAGGCCCACCTTTTCCATCATTTTCAGCATGTTGGCGGAGGTGTCGAGCTGTCCTTTGAACATGCCGTGATTAGCAGATCGCATGATCGCGTGGTGATTGTTGTGGTTCGTCTCGCCGCAGGTCATCCAGGCGACAAACCAACTGACCGGATAAAGCAAGCCCTTCATCCAGAAGTTCGTGCTGCGATCGTCGGTTTCGAAGTTGCGGTTGCCAAACGTGTGCGCACCCGAGTTCACCCAGTACGTACCCTGATTGGCCATGAAGACGGCAACGCCTCCGCCCCATAAAAATCCGTCCCAGAAGCCAATTCCGACTGCCATTCCAAGCAGACCGGGAATCACCAAGCCGAGTGCTGCCCAAAGCCATGTCCATCGGCTGATAGTCATGGCCAGCTTGTCGTTCTTGAAAACGGGATTGATCTCGCGATCGAATTTGTGCTCGATGAGCCATCCCCAGTGAGCGTGCCAGAAGCCATCTTCAGGACTATGGGGATCGCCGGGCTTATCGGCATGGCGATGGTGTTCGGTGTGATCAGTTGCCCATCGAACGGGCTCGCCCTGAATGGACATGCAGCCCATGATAAGGAATAAGCCGCGCAACCACTCGGGCGATTCGTAGCTCTTGTGAGTCAGGCCACGATGAAATCCGAGCGAAATGCCATAGAGACGGATTTTGATGCCGACCAGCAGAAATAGAATGATCGTCGCAATGTAGAGAGGCTCCCCCCGATGAGGCGAGGTGCTGAACATCCAAGCAGCCGCAATCACCGCAATACACGGTGCAATCATGATGAAGACGGTAATCGCCTTTTGCCAGAACGGCTTTTTCTTTTCTACAGCTTGAATCAATGTCCCTCCTCTGGACAACCATCGCTAATTTAGCGTTGAGTCTACTTTGCCTACGCGCTGAAACTCGGTCCGGCGCAGATGACTCGAAGTTAGGGACGTTAGGTCCCGGCGCTCGGTTTCCTTTTTAGCTCTCTAGCGCGCAGCAAACAATTTTTCCGCAAAAGGTTGAGCCTGTTGCAGAATAGATGGATCCACTTCGGTGATATGCATGCCAACCATTCGCATTGTTGTCTCGGGTCTAGTGCAAGGAGTCGGGTTCCGCGCCTTCGTTCGTCGAAACGCGCTTGCCTTGTCACTCACGGGAGAAGTCTGGAATCGACTCGACGGCCAAGTCGAAGCCGCTGTCTCGGGGACTGCCGACCACCTCGAGAGTCTCGAAGCTGTTCTTTACCAGGGGCCTGGTCGTGTGGATGCTATTGAATTAAGCTCCCTCCCCGATCAAGATTTCGCTTCTTTCCGGATTCGGCCAGGCAAACTTTGAGCATCCGGAGCCGCTAATTTCTTCCAATTCGATACAAGACTTGCCGATTTCGTTGCATTATCTGTTCGGTAATGCAGCAAACTGATCTTAGGAGAGGAATGATGAATTTTCGCTTTGCATTAGTAGGAGCACTAATCTGTGGTTGCTGGGCTTCGTCCTCCGCCGTCGTATGGCGCAACGATCGTACGGACGCCGATATGTTGAACTTTGGACAGGACGCACGCTTTGCCGGTGTGGGGCAACTCTGGGTCGGTGGAGGGTACGGCACCGCAACCTACCTAGGATTTGGAAACGGCTCGAATTGGCTGCTTACCGCCAAGCACGTCATCGGCAGTGGGGAAACCGGAACTCTTAAGTTCTTCGGAGGCCCGTCTTTCAGCATCACCGGAACCGTCGGGCTCGCTGGCGTTGATATTTCCGTCGCGAAGATCAATGGATGGTCGCTGAGCGCTCCCACGCTGCTGTTAAATATGGGAACAACAGTGTCTGGAACTCACATTGTCTCGGCCGGCTACGGAGGATCGTGCCCGGAATCGCAGGCTCCCAATTACAATTTCGACGATCGCCGACGCGGATTTGAATCCGTGATTGACAGTGTCGATGGGTCGAATCAGGTGATCGACCGCTTTCAAGCCCCAGGCGATCCGCTTTGCCAGAATCTGGAGGGCTTCGGAGCTCCGGGTGATAGCGGCAGCATGCTGATGGGTGATGATGGCCGCGTCTACGGCGTCCTCACCGGAGGCCAGATCGAACACTACGGCAGCATCAACTGGTATGCAGGAATTAACCCAACCACCGCTGCCCAGATCTACTCGATCACGGGCGTCCCGGTGCCCGAGCCGGCCTCCATGTTCGCACTGTCCATCGGAGCACTCGCCTTGCTTCGCCGCAGGCGAAAGGGCTAATCCTCGCGCAACTGGCTCGTCTCGTTCTGCGACGAGCGATGGCTGAAGCCTAGCCAATAACGTCCGATCAGAGAGACCGCTTCGATGAACTCATCGTAATCAAGCGGCTTCTGGACAAAGGAGTTCACGCCCAGGCGATAACACGCATCGACGTCGCTCTGCTCCGAACTAGAGGAGAAGATCACGACGGGCAGCAAGCTGGTTGTATTCTCCTCGCGAATGCGCTTCAGCACTTCCAGCCCGCCGATCTTCGGCAGCTTTAGATCGAGAATGACCAGGTCTGGCCGAGGCTGAGTCTTCAAGCCCTCAAACGGACCCGTGCGGAAGAGGTAGTCGATTGCTTCGGAACCGTCCCGAGCGACGAGCACGATGCAGTTCGGCTCCATGGAACGAAGAGCACGGTGGACAAGCGCCTCATCGTTAATGTCGTCTTCAACCAGTAATACGAAAAATGGTCCAGTCTCCAAAGCAGTTTCTTCCTTGTATGTATGCAGACTGCCACATCAGACGTTCTTGTTCGTCCGCGTTTCAACCGACGCAGGCCTGCCGCCATCCTCCTTCGTTATGATTAGGATGTGCTTGTCGCAGCGACGAAACGGGTCAACTTCCCTGCCGCAGAAGCGGGAAAAATCTCCACTCGAAGCTCTTGGGCTGCGATCGCCGGAAAGCGGAGCATCCGCTGATGCCCAATCGTCGTACCGCGAGAGACCTCCACCCAAGCACCATCCTGCAGAGCGGTAACCCGAAAGCCTTCGATCGATTGCCCACGAGCAATCTCCTCCGCAAGCAAGACCCGACTCACCTGTGCAGGTTTGCGCAGCCGGAGCGTCCAAACCGCACCCTTCCGCTTCTGGTGATCGCTCGCAATGGGCTGGAAATCCAATTCTCGGGCACGGCGAAACTCCATCAGCCGGGCGGCATCCCGCTCGTCGATCAAACCATCCGCAGTCGGCGGCACGTTGAGCAGCAGATTCGCGCCCCTTCCTACCGAACCGTAATAGATCTCCATCAGCTGAGCCACAGATTTCGGCTCCTCCGACTGCTTCCAAAACCAGCCGGGTCGAATGGAAACGTCGCACTCCGCCGGCACCCAGTCCGGCGCTCCCTTTGTCCCCTCCGTCAGTTCGGCGTACAATGGAGTGCCCGGCACGTAGCGCGACCGGTCAATCGTGTTCCAATTCGTCTCGCCCGCAAAGCCGCTCTCATTGCCAACCCAGCGCACATCCGGCCCCGCATCGCTAAAGATCACCGCGTGCGGAGCGTCCTGCCTCACCGCCGAAACGAAGCGGGGCCAATCGTAAATCTGTCGCTTCCCGTTCGGGCCCTCCCCATTCGCCCCATCGAACCACACTTCGAAAACCGGACCATACTGAGTCAAAACCTCGTGCAGCATATGCACAAACACATCGTTATAGGCCGCAGTCCCATAGCTCGGATGGTTTCGATCCCAGGGCGATAGATACACCCCAAACTTCAGGCCCTCGGCTCGGCAGGCATCACTCAGATCTCGCAGGACGTCGCCCTTGCCACCCCGCCAAGCGCTCTGCGCCACCGTGTGCTGCGAAAACCGGCTCGGCCAAAGGCAAAACCCGTCGTGGTGCTTCGCCGTGATAATCACCCCCTTGAACCCGGCTTGCTTGAAAGTCCGCACCCACTGTCGACAATCCAGCCGCTTCGGATCGAAAAGTTCCGGCCGTTCGGTGCCACTGCCCCACTCCTCCCCCGAAAAAGTATTGGGGCCAAAGTGGACAAAGGCGTTCGTCTCCATGCCCTGCCAAGCGAGCTGGTCGGGTGAGGGTTTAGCCTGATTAAGGGCAAAAGCGGCGATCATCGTGAGCACCGCCTGAGTGTATCGGAATTATCCGCCCGCCGCGAATCTGCCCTAATGCCTAACGCCTAATGCCTAACGCCTCACGCCTAACGCCTAACGCCTCACGCCTACCGCCG
>JAEVZK010000078.1 GCA_023392285.1 Armatimonadota bacterium
TCGGAGCCCTCATTCGTGGAGTCCATTCCTCGATGCATGTGGCAATCCACGATGCCCGGGGTCACCACCTTGCCAGCCGCGTCGATCACCTTCACGTCATCAGGCACCGCGACATCGCCGATCGCGACGATTTTCCCGTTCCGAATCAGAATGCTGCCGCGCTCGATCGTGCCGTGGCTCGCGGTGAGAATGCGCCCGTTCTTGATGAGCACATTCCCACCCGTCACGAGACTTGGCTTTCGCATCGCCTCGGTTTCGTAAGGAAGCTCCTGCGCCATGGAGACGCGGGTCAGCAAAAACAGAGAGATGAGCCGGAGAAAAGCCTTCACTTGCCTGCCTCCCCAGTGAGGTCCGCCTTCACACCTTCGACGAAGACCGTCTTCACGATCGATGAATCCTTGTCAAAATCGCCATTCATAAGAACTAAATTGGCTTGCTTCCCGGGTGAGATCGAACCGACGCGATCATCGATATGAAGAACTCCGGCCGGCGTCATCGTCATCGCTTTCAGCGCACTTAGCCGAGGCAGGCCGCGCTTGATCAACGCACGAATGTTCGTGAGGTAGTCGGAGATTGAAGATCCAGTGCTCGAAAAGGCAAAGATGACGCCTGCTTCGTCCAGTTTCTTGACGTTATTGGCGCGGGCTTCCCAATTCTGATACCGCTCTTCCAGCACTTCTTTGGGCGTCGTGTTGTTTTCACCCCCGGAACGGCTTGGCTCGTCGCCCGTTTCGATGGTGACAAAAACAGGCGTTCTGTTCGCCTTGAGGATGTCTGCTCGCTTGTAGGCTTCGCGCCCCGATGCGATCGCCAGTTCCAATCCGAACTCCTCTGAAATCCTTTGCGCTCGCAAGATCTCGCGATCCGTGTCCGCGACGAAGATCGCCGGAGCCTGACGGTTCATGATCGGCTTGAGGTTCTCAAAACCGGGATCTTGCTTTGGATTGGGCGTCAGAGCATACGCCTGAGAATCGGCTAGGTATTGCCGAAGCTCCGCAATAATGCCGAACAGCGACTCGGGATATCCATCTCCCGAGCCTCCACGGAACGCCAGTTCAGCTCCCGCGGTGGGCACGAGCACATCGCCCTTATCCGAATAATTCACCACCGAGGCGACACCCCGCACCGTTCCGACTCCGGGAGCGACAAGCGCCGTGAGAATGCCTTGACGGTAATTGAGGCGAAGCTGCTCGCCGAGGTCGAGGCACTTGCCAGCGACCACGTCCGTCCGAATTCCTTTCTTGTTTCCGTGCCACATGGAAGCAGGTGCGGTGGTCCGGCTGTCCGGAGGTGTTCCTCCGCTTGGAGCCTCCGGCAGCTTCACGCCTCGTGTCGTATAGGCATCGATGAATCCAGGATAAGCGGTAAGACCCGTTCCTGAAATCTGATCCGCTTCCGCTGGGATTGAAACATCCTTGCCGACCGCGGTGATCTTGCCGTCTTGGATAAGGATCGTCGCGTGCTCCAGAATCGTCCCATCTCCGTTCTCGATTCTGATGTCGGTGATGGCGGCGGGTTTAGTTTGCGCCCAACAAAGCGCGGTCATAGAAAGGGCGACCAGCCCCACGTGAAGTGCTTTCTTCATTTCCCTCATTTGGAGCTCGCTCCAACGGCATTTTGCGCTACCAGAGCGCCCCTTTTAGCAAAAAAAGGCAGAGGCAATTGCCTCTGCCAAGATGATCACAATTTCTTAGTTGCCGCCCTTCTTTCCGGGCGCTCCGCCGGGCTTTCCGCCAGGGCTGCCGGGGCGCGCGCCTGGGCGCATCGGGTGATCCTTTCTCCACTGGGCAAGCGTTGCCTTCTGCTTCGCCGTAAGCACGGCCTCGACATCCTTTCGGTACTTCATCATGATGTCTCGACCCTTGGTGCGCCGCTCTTCCGGCTTCATCTTCTGGAATTTGTCCCTCAGGCCAGCTGCCAACGCCTCAAGCTTCTTTTTCTGCGCCGGAGTGATCGCCAGCTTCTTCTGAAGTTCCGGGTTGCCCATCATGCCGCGCATCTTGTTGTGCTGCTGCGGACCTGCCTTGGGGCCGGGAGGCGTACCTGGCTTAGCCTGCGCGAAGGCGCTTGCCACTGCTGCGATGGTCAGCGCGGAAACCAAAATCTTTATCATTTTCATTATCTTCTCCAACGCCGATTAGTCGGCATTTGCTTAGAGAATGCGTATGACTGATGAAAATGAGGTGAATCCAACACGATCACCGCAAAGGATGCGCATTAAAAAGGGGTGAACCGATGAAATTCGTCTCACAATGGGATCAAAGATGAAGCTGTTGCTCGTGGAAGATGAGCCAGGAATTGGCCAAGTGGTGAAGCAGGGGCTGGAGGAGGCCAAGTATCAAGTGGACTGGGCCACCGATGGACAGCAGGGACTCGAAATGGGCACGGAGAACACATATAACGCGATTCTTCTAGACCTCATGCTGCCGAAGATGGATGGCATCGAAGTTTGTCGAGAGCTTCGGGCTCGAAAGGTTCGAATTCCCATCATGATGCTGACCGCGCGCGACGCCGTGAGCGATCGGGTGCGAGGTCTCGATGTGGGCGCTGATGATTACTTGCCGAAGCCTTTCGATTTCGATGAATTATTAGCTCGAGTACGCGCCTTACTCCGTCGCGACAAGGTCAACAAGGCCAAGGTCATCCGAGTCGCAGACCTGGAAATCGACACCGGTTCTCACATCGTCAAGCGTGGCGGCAAAGAAATTCCTCTGACTCGCCGAGAATATACGCTGCTCGAAGCACTTGCCGCGCGTGAGGGCCAAGTGCTGACTCGCGAACTCATTCAAGAGCGAGTCTGGATGGATGAGGAGAGCTACTCGAATACGGTCGACGTCTATATTGGATCATTGCGCAAGAAAATAGACGTGCCCTTCGAAGAAAAGCTGATCCACACGGTACACGGGCTTGGTTACACGATCCGTCGGCAAGAAGAACATGAATAGGCAATCGGTCCGCACGAAGCTGACGCTTTGGAACGTCGGCGTCTTGACGCTTGCGCTCGTTCTCCTCAGCTTTGGAATCTTCTCCGGCGCCCGCGCTAGCCTGTTCGGCGCACTTGACAAGGAGATAACGAACCGTGCCGACCGTATGATCAAGCGGGTTCAAGACCAAAGGTTTAGACAGCCCGACCTCGACGTGCGAATTCATCTGGACGGCGTTCAAGGCTCTCCAAACGTGGGCTTTTCTGCCTTCGGCGTCAAGGGGAGTGTCGACATGCGACAAGTGGGACCAGGGCAGTTTGAAGGCGTTTATCAGGTTCCGACCCAGCCGAACGATCCCACTCGAAGTCAATTCAGGCCCCGCCTTCTCGACCTGCAAGGGAAATCTTACATCACGAAGGATGCGCCTTACGACCTCGACAATTACAAGGCCGGATTAATGGGCCAAACGAACTTCTCTGAAGTGACGGTCGAGGGCGAGCCCATTCGAGTCTTGACCCGACCCGTTGAGAAGGATGGCAAGCTCGCTTACGTGCTGCAATATCCCCAGCCGCTATCGGAAACCTACCATGCGCTTCACGGGCTCACCATGACTCTGCTCACCGTCGTGCCGCTCGTACTGATCATTGCCGTCGCGGGCGGATATTTTCTCACGGGCCGCTCGCTCAAGCCGGTTCGAGAGATCACCAACACCGCAGCCCAAGTCAGCGCGGAGAGCCTTGACGGCCGCCTTGAGGTGAAGGGCAACGACGAGTTCAGCCGACTCTCGCAGACGCTGAATGGCATGCTCGACCGACTCCAGTCGGCCTTTACCGGAATGGAACAGGCCATCGAGCAGCAACGGCGCTTCACCGCTGACGCCTCGCATGAATTGCGCACACCCCTCACCGTGATCAAGGCAAATACCAGCCTTGCGCTAAAAGGCGAAAGGACGGTTGACGACTACCGGAAAACCCTTTCAGCAGTAAATGCTGCAGCGGACACGATGAATCGGCTCGTGAACGATCTGCTTCTGCTCGCGCGTTCGGATGGCGACGCCGACACCCTCAGTTTGGTCCCGCTTTGCATAAAGAAAGTTTTGATTGATTCGATTGCATGCGTGCAGCGGCCGGGCGTAGCTCGGATCACCTCGGAAATTGCTGACGGTGATTTAGAAGTGCTGGGGGATGCCCACGCCCTGACGCGGGTGATGATCAACCTCCTCGAGAACTCAGCGCGGCACACTCCGGAAACCGGCCAAATCGCTCTCACCGTTCGAAAGGAGGGCAGCGAAGCCATCATTCAGGTCAGAGACAGCGGCAAGGGAATTCCTGCTGAGCATCTTCCGCACATTTTTGACCGTTTCTACCGCGTCGACCAGGCGCGAGCGCGAGCGGAAGGTGGAAATGGCTTAGGGCTTGCGATCTGCAAGAGCATCGTCGAACGGCACAATGGAACGCTATCCATTGCGAGCTCTGAAGGCGTGGGCACCACCGTAACCGTTAAGATTCCTCTCGCTTAGACGGCGATTCGCCGGGCGTGCGGCGGCTACACTTGGGCATATGGTTGAAGCTGCGGAAGGCGTGCTAGAAGCGATCACTTCGAGTTGGGCGAGCCAGGCCATCTACGTAGGAGTCGAGTTGCGTCTCTTCGACTTACTCGCGAAGCAACCGCTTACCGCCCCTCAAACTTCGTCAGCCCTAGAGGCCGATCCGGGGAAACTCGAGCAATTGATGAGCGGGTTGGTCACGCTCGGATTACTGAACCTTGACGGCGACATTTTTACGCTTTCGGAAAGGGGTGAGCTGTTGTGCGAGAACCACCCTTCTTCTCTGCGAAACTGGACGATCTGGTGGTGCCGGTACAACTGGGAGGCTTGGTCGAGGCTGATCGACACGGTGCGTACGGGTCGTAGCGCCCGAGAGATATTGGCGGGTGCAGGGTACAGCCTCCTAGCCGAAGATCCTGAAGCTGCGAGGGTATTCCATCGAGCAATGGCGGAGCTCGCCACTCTATCTTCTCAAACGCTTGTGGATGTCGTCGACTTCTCCAACTTTGAATGGATCATCGATGTCGGTGGTGGAGACGGCCAACTCTTACGGATGATTAGCGAGCGCTTTTCGGTCAATCGGCTCACCCTTTTTGAATTGCCGGAGGCACTCGCCGAAGCAAGGAGACGATCGTCCGCCATCGAGTTGATATCAGGCGATTTCTTCCGGTCGGTACCCGCCGGAGCAGACTGCTACATCTTGAAGAGCGTGCTTCACAACTGGACTGAGGAAAAGGCTCTCAACATCCTGCACAACTTGCGAACAGCAATGTCGCCTCGAAGCAAGTTGCTGATTATCGAAAGAGTCCTCGCCGACATGCCGACCGAGAGTGCGGCAGACCGATCCAACGCCCGAAGTGATCTGCACATGGCAGTTGCGCACGGTGCGGGAGAGAGAAGCCTCACCTACTTCAAGGAGCTGATGGCCGATGCAGCGCTATCGATCGACTCGGTCGTGCCGCTGCGGCACGGGCTTAGCCTGATTCAAGTGAACCTACAGGAGAGCGACTGCCACGCGAAGCCCAGCCCAGTGCTCTCGTAAGCAGTTCCAAGGTTGTGGGATTGTCGACATCTGAGAGCTGATGGCCGAGCGCACAGTAGAACACATGGCCGGAACCCCACGTGTTGGTCCAAGCCACGGGAGCTTTACGTCCCGTGAGCCACGGCATCTCGTCCGAAACGATCACTGTGCTGGCGACGACCTCGATCGCCGGATCGACGAGGAAGTAATACTGCTCGGACGTGACTTCGAGAGGATCGAGCCCCTCCGTGAGCGGGTGATGCGCCTCGAAATCGACTTGGTAGCTAACTCTTTCACCCCCAGGGTGGCAAACGAACTGGCCCCCGAGTAGGTGCTTGTGCCTGCGGCTTCCCAAAAACGAACTGGTGGCGCCGTGCCACGCCACAACTCCCAAGCCTTCCTCGACCGCTCCGAGCAAGGCTTCCTCCTGATCTGGCGTGATTTCCCCGAACGTCCAGATTGGCAGGAGCACGTCGTATTGGCTCAGGTTCTCCCTGGCCAGACATTCGAGGCTTTGTTCGAGCGTCACGTCAGCAGAGCGAAGCAGTTTGCTCGCTGCGAACTCGGCGAAGAGCTCTGGCCGATGCTGCTCCCATCCGCCGTAGAGAACCAGCGCTCTCATGCTTTGCGCCACGCTACGATAGGGCAAAGACTATCTTCCGGAAAGATCTCGACTAGCTCAAAGGACACGCTTTCCATGAGGCGCAAGGTGTCGCTTAAGGTTGTGAAGCTGTATCGTTGACTACTCTCTCTGTAATTGCCACAAGCCAAGATTTCCTCCAAAGCCCATCCCGTTTCCTCTGCCAGACCCTCCAGGCCGCCAGGACGATCTACAAGATAATCGTATGCGCGGCTCAGGTAGCCGCCAACCAGCATCGTCACTCGAAGTTTGTATTCGCTGAACCCCGAGCAGTCCGATGGCTCCGGGAACGGCATCTCACCGGCTGACAAGGAAAAGAGCCGCATGACCAGCATTCCGCCTTTCGCCAGCCGCTCCATAAGATGAGCAGCTAGACTCGCCTGTCCTGCGAAGTCGATCAGGTGGAGCCCTCCATCGCAAATGATAAAGTCCGGTTCTCCGGCTTGGGGAGGAAGGCACGTCCACTCGCCAAGCAGGGCATTTTCCCGCGGGTTCGGCCAAAGAGCGTCGATCATCGCCTCCGTGTGGTCAACCGCCGTCAGGGTTGCCCCTGCCCAATCCAGGCGCGCGATCTCCGGCGTTACACCCAAGAGCAGCGGGCGACTCGGCGCACATTTGGCAACGAGCAGCTGATAGATGGCCAGATCCCGCTCATCTGGCCGAAGAGGCGGCTTAATCAAACGCCAGTGCCGCGCAATCTCATGCCAATAATCCGTCGTGGCGATCACAGGAAGCTCCTGAGGCCAGCGGCAAGCATCTCGATGCGGGGGCGAATCTCTGACCGAGTGAAGGTGCCGAGTGACGGGGTTCGGTTGGCGTCGTACAGGACCACACGGCCATCTACAAGCGCATAGTCGAATTTGCCGAAATCAAAATTCAGCTGCTTTCTAATCTCACGCAGCTCGTCTGGCACTCTGGGGGTCGGCACCCGACGCAGGACGGTGTGCTGCTTCACGATTGCCGACTTGGAATAGGACAGTGAATTCGTTTCGGCGTCTCCCAAGAACATCCACGTGCGGAGGCAGTACAGTCCATCTCGCATCTCAGGCAGAAATTTCTCAACCACGAATCGACTGTCCTGCCAAATGTGATCCGGTACCTCGCCTAAGGACGAAAAAATGAGGTAATTCGCATCAGGGACAGTTGAGCCGGTGCCCAGGTCGTGCTCTTTCCAGCCACCGCAATTTAGGTCGGTTTTCGCGATGACCGCTCCTTCCCACCCGGACGATTGCGTCACCAGATCACGGCTGATTGTGGACTTGGAAATGTCGAGAACTTGCGCGTTAATCGTCCGCTCGTACTGCGCCATATAGGGGCGGTGGTCAGTCGGGACGACCGTCAGGTCGACATGGTTGACGAGGATATCGGCATCGATGCGTTCCCCAGGGCCGTGCTGGACGAAGAGCTCATGTCCATTTGCCTGCCAACACGCAGCAATTTCCCTGAGGAAGTATCCGCAGGGATCATGAATATTTCCGTTGCGGTGAAGATAGATGAGTATCCGCGCCAAAGGTGCGAGCAAGTATACAAGCGATTTGGCTCCACCCCCAGGGCTTACTTCGCGGGAACGAACTTCATTGCGCCGGAATTCATGCAGTATCGCAACCCGGTGGGTTTGGGACCATCATCGAAAACATGCCCGAGGTGGCCGCCACAGCGGGAACAGTTCACCTCGACGCGGACCATTCCCACTGAGCGGTCGGTGCGCTCGATAACCCGGTCCTTTGCCAGAGGCTGATAAAAGCTCGGCCAGCCCGTACCACTGTTAAACTTCGTCTTCGAGCTGAACAGGGCTTGTCCGCAACCTGCGCAAACGTATGTTCCAACTTGGTGATTGTTCCAAAACTCATTGTGGAAGGCGGGCTCTGTGCTCGCTTCTCGAAGTACTGCGAACTGTTCAGGCGTGAGCCGCTTCTTCCACTGGGCTTCACTCAGCACCACCGCGTTTTTTGCAACTGGCTTCGCGGGGCGCTCGTGACTCTGAAGCGCCGCCAACGCCGCGCCGATGATGGCAAGCAGAATCACTGAAGTCCAAATCCCTTTACTCATGTCTTATGGAGGTGATTGGGCGGCAGTTTCGTTCCATCCTCCATTCTCCATTCTCCATTCTCCATTCTCCATTCACCATTCCCGTATGTCCCACCGCCACCGCCGAACGCCAAACGCCGAACACCACCGGTCGAGATGTCCCTGTTCGTGCTCGCAAGAGCCAACCC
>JAEVZK010000083.1 GCA_023392285.1 Armatimonadota bacterium
GAAGAGTTTCTGGGCCGCCGCGTCTTTTTAGAACTACATGTGAAAGTTAGAGAGGGATGGCGTATGGATCCTCGCACGCTCCACGAGCTGGAGTACAGCGACTAAAATGGATCTCGCCCAGTTTCAGACGCAGCTTCGCGTCGATCCTTCCGTTGCGCTTCAAACCCCGGTTCTCAATCCGCAATCCGCAGCTGGCCCGAGCCATCGATTGCAGTTCATCGTCGAGTTTGTAGGCCCAAGAACTACGCCGGCTTCTCTTGCTAACGCACTTTTTGATCCCAAGTGGTATGCAGCCTTGGGCAAGCCTGAGCGCTGGACAATGTCTGCCGCTGATAACCAGTGGCAACCGATGGTCCAGACGATGTCCGGCAGTTACGACTCGATTGCGATTTCTTGGGATCTTTTGAGTCCGAAAGGCGAGATCACGGCAGAAGCGGCTGCCCACCTCTTTTCCGCGGCAGAAAAGCTGAGCACGCACTTCAACCGACGAGCGATCCCACTTCCCCATCCAAAGGATGTCTCCGCCGCCGTTGCCGAACTCAAAAGCATCCGAGACAATTTCGACGCTGGCTTTTCTGTGGTGGTTCTGCCTCGACGTGGTCCGGTGGCAGAAAGCAAGTTGTGGATTCTTTGTTCGCGTTTGGGACTTACCTTCGGGAGCCGCTCTGGCACGTTCGATTGGATCGTGCCGGGCACCGACCAGCTACTCTTTAGCGTCTCGCCTCTGGGCGGTGATGAGAGCTTCAGCCTTGGAAATGTGACTGGCCAGATCGAGCGTGACGGACTCCTTCTCGGCTTTAATATCCCGACCTCGCCCGCTCCAGAAGCGGCGATGGAGGGCTTATTGAAGGCGGCGCTTTACTTCGGTTCAGAACTGGATGCCGAAATCTTTGACGATCAGGATCGACGGTTAACTGATCAAGTACAGCGCGAATCGAAGCAGGCCCTGACTCAAGTAATTGCAGCGATGAAAAAAGCCGGGATCGCTCCCGGCTCAAAAGAGGCCCTTAAGCTGTTCGCTTAAGGCTCGTCGTCGATGTCGATGCGGCCTGGCTTCGAACTTGCTCGGCGTCGAACTTGTCCATAGCTGCGATTTCCGCCTGCCTGATTCGGCTGACCTTGGGCAGAAGTCGCCGGTGCTTGGGGAGCCGCCACAGAAGTCCCGACTATACGTGCCTTAGCCGCCTCGTCCAGAGCAAGACCGACCAGACCCTTGTGAGGATCCTTCCTCGTCAACATCTTATCGTAGAGGTAGAGAATCGGCGAGGCGTTGTAGATCGACGAATACGTTCCTGAGACGATACCTACGAGCATCGCCACGCAGAAGAACTTGAGGTCGGGCGTCGCGGTTCCAAAGGCGATTAGAATTCCGAGCGTCACGACAACCGTCATCGACGTGTTGACCGACCGCGAGAAGGTTTGAGTGATCGAGCGATTCATCACGAAGGCTAGATCGTGCCCCTTTTCAGGTCGTCTCAGATTTTCGCGTATTCGATCGAACACAACAATGGTGTCGTGAACCGAGAAGCCGATCACCGTCAGCATTGCGGTAATGAACAGGGCGCTTATCTCCCAACCGAGAAGATAGCCTACGACAGCCGCAATTCCTATCACGACCATGATGTCGTGAATCAAGGCTCCCACGGCAGAAATACCGAATCGCAGTCCCGGCAAGAAGCCACCAAGAGAGAAGCCGAATCGCAACGCAAGGTACACGATAATCAGAAGAGAGCTGAAAATCACCGCCTTTATTGCGTTATTGATCGTTTCTGCCTGAATCGTTCCGCCGACGTGGGTACTGCTAATTGCTCGAATTTCGCCCAGCCCAGCATCTTTGGCAATCGTTAGGTCAGCGTTCTGATCTCCTGGTTTTACTGCTTCTGTCGGAATGGTTAAGTAGGCCACCTTGGCACCTGCTTCTCCGCTCAGCTTTACGTTCGCTCCCTTGATACCTGCGCGTTCCAGATTGGATACGATCTGCGGAGTCGCAACCGAATCACTGACCTTAAACGCATATTCGTAGCCACCGCGGAACTCGACATTCTGCTTGAAGCCGCCCATGAAGAAGAAGGGGATCGTGATCAGAACCGTAATGATCGAGATTGCGAACCAGCGAGCGGACTTCTGAACCACCTGAAGTGGATCGGTGTCAGCGCGTGCTTCAAGCTTCTTAAACCAGTTCCTTTCGACTGCATACCACTTGATGTTGGTTGCGATGCCCGAGTCGATAAAGAAGAACATCAACGAGCGCGTGACGGTGACGGCGGTGAAGAGAGAAATCACGACACCAATGATCAGCGTCGTGGCGAATCCCTTAACCGGTCCCGTTCCAAGCTGTGCCAGAACCAGAGACGTGAGGATCGTACACATGTTCGAGTCGATGATCGCCGGCAATGCGCGTTTGAAGCCCAACTCGATCGAAGCATGTAACGTCTTGCCTTTCTTGATCTCCTCCTTAAAACGCTCGAAGACAAGGATGTTGGCGTCGACTGCCATTCCTAACGAGAGAATAAAGCCAGCGATGGCCGCAAGGGAGAAGGTCGCGTTAATCAGCTTCAAGACCGAAAGCGTGAACAGCGTGTAAAGCAGAAGCGCAATCGTCGCCACAAACCCAGGGAAGGAGTAGTAGCCGATTAGGAAAATAGCCGTGATGCCAAAGGCTGCGATACCAGAGGTGACGATCTGCCCAAGGGCCTGCTTTCCGATGGTTGGGTCAACCTTCTCGGAAGAGAGTTCGGTAAGGCTGACCGGAAGTGCGCCGCCGTTGAGCAAGTCGCTGAGATTCTTCACGTATTCCGGAGTGAAATTGCCGGTAATGATCGCACCATCCGTGATTCGTGCACCTGGGGCAAGCGGTGCAACCGAGATCACGCGGTCGTCGAGAACGTAAGCCAGCTTTTCGCCGCTGTTGTAGTTCGCTCGGCTCCACTGACTCATCTTGTCGGTGCCTTCAGGGCTGAAGTGCATTGACGGAATGTATTGTCCAGGGTGGTCTGGCGAAGGCTCGGAACCGGCGTCCTTCAGTTCGTCACCTTGAAGAATCGGCACCCAAGAGCTGATAATTTCCTTATACTCGGGATCGCCTGGCTTGATGATTTGCGACGTGTTGCTGCCGTAAGTCTTCTCAAAATAGACGAGCGGATCCTTAGTGTCTGTTGCCTCTACCTCACGATAGGGTCGATTAGGAAACTTCTCAGTTACGAGGTTCTTCGCATCATAAAGGAAGAGTTTTGCCGACGTGCCGACTCGCTGCTTTGCCTCCTCGATATTGGTGATGCTCGGAATTTCGACGATAATCTGGTCAGTCCCCTTTCGCGAGACTGTGCCTTCGGTGGCACCGCCGAGACCTTGAATGCGATTCTCAAGGACTGTGATGATACGGTCGGCCGCTTCGCCCACCGTCATCTGACCCTTCAGCTCTTTAGTGTTGAGCTGATAGGTCAAGCGGACACCGCCGCTAATGTCTAAGCCAAGCTTTGGCTCGCGCGCCGTGTACAGCCAGCCGGAAAGGCCGCCAAGGATTAAAACTACGAGGAGAAACAGGTAACTGCGAGACTGCAAAAAGATGCTCCTGGACGTAAAAGCCCGGAGGCATTATACCGAGGTTCGTTATACTAGTTGAAGCATGCCTACTCAGCCGTTGCTTCGTGTTGACAATTTGCACGTCGCCTTTGGCTCTTCCGAGATTCTCCGCGGAGTTACATTCGACCTTGAAGCCGGCCAAACGCTTGGCGTCGTGGGTGAATCTGGCTGCGGCAAGTCGATGACCGGATTTGCCATCATGGGCATGATTCCGCCACCCGGGAAGGTTACGGCGGGTTCGATCCTTCTGGAAGGGCGCAACTTAGCGGGGGCAAAGGAACGAGAGTATCGAAAAATCCGAGGGAAAGATATCGCCCTCGTGATGCAAGATCCGTTTACCAGCCTCAATCCTATGATGCGGGTTGGCGATCAGATTGCTGAATCGCTTTGGCTTCATCAGGATATGGATAAGCGGCGAGCCCGAGTGGAGGCGGTGGGCATGTTGGAAAAAGTGGGAGTGCCGGCCGCGCAAAGTTCTGCGAACAAATTTCCGCACCAGATGTCAGGTGGGCAGAGGCAAAGAGTCGTTATCGCGATGGCTTTCGCGTGCCGACCCAAGGTGCTGATCGCGGATGAGCCGACAACCGCACTCGACGTGACCCTTCAAGCGCAGATTCTGCGACTCATTCGCGAATTGCAAGAGAAGGAAGGAACGGCAGTCATGCTCATCTCGCACGATATCGGCGCCATCGCATCGATCTCGTCCCGCATTGCCGTATTCTATGCGGGACGAATCGTTGAGACCGGCCCCGCTCCGAAGGTTCTGCGGCACGCAGCCATGCCTTACACTCGCGCGTTGTTGGCTTCTTTACCCGTTCCTGGGAAAAAGCGCCTCGAATCAATTGAGGGGCAGCCTCCAGATTTATCCCATTTGCCGCAGGGATGTGCGTTTAAGCCTCGTTGCAAATTCCGCATTCCAAAGTGCGAAGAGGAGCCTCCGCTGCTTCAGGTCGAACCTGATCACACCTCGGCCTGCTGGCGCGCAGACGAGGTGGAGCGGCTCACGATGGCGGAAGATCAGACCTCCACTCGGCAGCCCTAGAAAACTATTCTTCTTCAGGCGTCCGATCTGGACCGTCTGCTTCCGCGAAAGAACTGCCTTCGTTTGCGTCCGCAGTGTTCACGTGGCGAATATCGCCTGGATTGACATCGATCTGGTGGGCGTCGTTATCCCGCTCCCAACCGCCGTCACCGGTTCCCGCCTCAAATGCGCCTGCCTTGGTACCCGCCGGATTATCAGAACGCCACGAGCCGGTATTGCCCGTATCTGGCACAGCTCTAGAAGTGTCGACGTCGGTTAGTTTGCTCGCTTTGTCGGCCATGCCGGTCCCGACGGCGGAAGTGCCTTCGATTTGCCCCGGCTCGTAACCTCCAACTCCAGCTGCCGTTGCTTGGTCGATGTCAGCTTCCGCTTCTGTTAGCTGAATCGCCTCGCCTAATCCGAATCCTAAACTTCCAGGTCTTTCTTCCGATTCGATCCTTTTCTCGTCTGCCATGTCCATCTCCTGCGATAGTTTCTACAGGACCGGATCGTTTAGGTCTAGGTTCCGACCAGGCCCTCGCTGGGAGTCGAGCGTTCCATCAATAGTGACACTCCGTCCAAAGGTTTCAACGTGCCTTCCACCACGCGACGGATCGCATCCATCACCGGCACCTCTACCCCGTGAGCTTTTGCGAGAATGCACGCCGCTTCGCAAGTGAGTACTCCTTCGGCGACGTGTCCGAGCGATTCCAGCAGAGACTTAAGCGTCTTCCCTTCCCCCAGGCCTCGCCCGACTGCGTAATTCCGGCTCAAGGGACTCGCCGCAGTAGCAAAGAGGTCACCGACTCCCGCGATGCCCATGAAGGTTTCTTGTCGAGCGTTCATCGCCCGGCCAAGAAGGCACATCTCTCGCAAACCTCGAGCCACGAGAGCTCCCTTTGTGTTATCGCCGAATCCCAGTCCGTCCGAGATCCCCGCCGCAATGGCAACCACGTTTTTCAATGCCCCGGCAAGCTGGAGGCCGATCACATCGTTTGACAGGTACACGCGAAACGTCCGACACTTATACGCGAGCCTCACGGCATCCGCGTCTTCTTCCCGTTCAAAGGCTGTCACCGCTGCGGTTGGAATTCCCCGCACAATTTCGATTGCGAGATTTGGGCCGCTAAGCGCGCCCACCCGGGCACCGCTGAGGTGCTCCTGCAGCACAAAGCTGAGCGCTCGCCCGGTTCCCGCTTCGAGGCCCTTCGATGTAACTAGAACCCTTTCAGATCGGACCGCATCGGCGATCTCGCGCACGGCCGAGGATGGGACCGCCACTACGCTCAAGTCGAATGAACCCTCAGAAGTGCCGACCTGGCAGAATTCGACTTCTGCCGGAATTCTAAAGCCGGAGAGAAAACGTATATTTTCGCGGTAGGTCGAGAGCATTTCGACCTCCTCCGGAGTGTGGGCTTCCAGAGTGACTTCGTGCCCGTTTCTTCCAAGCAGAATTGCTTGCGCGGTGCCCCACGCCCCCGCGCCCAAGACCTGAATCTTCATATAGGATTGTGTGAAGGTTAACACGTAATCCGTCCGAATTTCATCCGCGATACAATGTTGTCGATGAAGACAAAGGTCGATGTGAACTCATATTGGCTGGCCCTGCTCCTCATCATCGTCGTGTGCGGATTCGCGTACGGTCGCATCACCTCTCATTCGGCCTGGGTGGGGGGCACGGCGACGGTCATGGGGTTTATCGACCGGGTAGATAACAGCACCAAGGCGCGAGTCATCCACTATTCTTATGATGTCGGCGGAAGGCACTATCGCGGCGAGGAGACGAGCCGAACCGAGTTCGACGATTACGGGCCAGTAACCGTCACTTATGCCAAGTCGGATCCTAGCGTCTCTTCAATTCTTCCAGCCACGGTGCAATCGAAATACGTAACCAGCGTGACGATCAGCATCCTGTCTTTTCTGCCCCTCATTTTTGTCGCGATCGTTGACTTTCGACGGCGACGCGCCGCAAAGTCTGCGTAGAAGCTCTGTTCACGGTATCGTAAGAGTCGATGCTCCTGCCTATCGAGGAATTGACTCCGCGCCAGATCGTCACCGAACTCGACAAATACATCGTGGGTCAGGACGCTGCCAAGCGGGCGGTAGCGGTCGCGCTCCGTAATCGGTATCGACGTCAACAGCTGCCGAGCGAGGAGCGAGACGATATCCTTCCTAAGAACATCCTCATGATCGGGCCGACAGGAGTCGGGAAAACAGAGATTGCCCGTCGGCTTGCTCAACTTGCCAAAGCGCCTTTTGTAAAGGTGGAAGCGACGAAGTTCACGGAAGTGGGCTACGTTGGGCGAGATGTCGAATCCATGGTACGCGATCTGGTTGGCGCAGGCATACGGATCGTGGAGCAGGAACGGATTGACGCCGTTCGCGAGGTCGCGGAAAAAGCAGTCATCGACCGCATTGCCGATCTTCTCACTGAGGAGAAACCGCGATATCGAAGGAAAACCAAGACGGTGGCTGTCAACAATGACATTGTCCGAAAAGCCTTTGAAATGTTCGGTGGCAAGCTCGACGACAGCTATCCCGAAGTTACTGAAGTCGAAGTTGAAGATGAAGAAGACGAGTCGAAAGCGGAAAAGCAACGCCAGAAACTCCGCCGCAAGCTACTCAAAGATTTGCGCTCGGGAGCGCTCGATGATCGCGTGGTGGAAATCGAGGTCGAAGAATCAAGTAATCCATTTGTTCAGGTTTTCACGCCACAGGGGATGGAGGAAATGGGACTCGACAACAATGCCCTAAGCCCCTTCCCATCGAAACGGTCCTCACGAAAAGTAACAGTTGCAGAGGCTAAAGGAATACTTTTCGAAGAGGAAGCGCGGAAGATGATCGACCAAGCGGGGGTTAAGCGAGAAGCCGTCATCAGAACTGAACAGACCGGCATTATCTTTCTGGACGAGTTGGACAAAGTAGCGAGCAAAAGCGGCGGATCGGGGCCAGACGTTAGCCGAGAAGGGGTTCAACGAGACCTGCTCCCGATCATAGAAGGCTCAACCGTGGCAACCAAGTTTGGTCCGGTCCGCACTGACCACATCCTGTTCATCGCGGCCGGCGCCTTTCACATGGCAAAGCCGAGTGACTTGATTCCGGAACTTCAAGGGCGCTTGCCCATTCGTGTGGAACTGGAAAATCTCACCGAACAAGATTTTCGACGCATTTTGCGTGAACCGAAAAACGCGTTGACCAAACAGTATGAAAAGCTCCTAAAAGTGGAAGGAGTGACGGTGTCCTTTTCTGACGATGCACTCGATGAAATCGCCCGAGTGGCGGCCGAAGTCAACGCGAAGACCGAAAACATTGGCGCGCGGCGACTGCATACGGTGATGGAGAAGCTACTGGAGACTCTGCTCTTCGAGGCACCCGATGTGGAACAGAAGGAGATGAGGTTTACGAGTAAAGAAGTGCGAGAAACTTTAACAAATCTTGCAAAAGATGTAGATTTAAGTCGCTACATCCTCTAAAATAGGAAGCAACAGACCAACAACATAAGCATTGGCGACTAGCCCGTGCTTAGAAGGTTGGCCAGACCTAACCGAACCGGGCATGGATGCGCGGGGGAGGAATATGAAGGCAAAAGGATTTTTATGCGGGGGGCTGCTTGTCATTGCAGCCTTGGCACCGGCTCAGCTGTTCTCCAATCAGGAGAAAGCTGAGATCTTGAACTACTGGGAGAAGCCAGGCCGGTATGGGTGCCGCAAACCCGACACTGCGTCGAGAAACGGACTCTATCAAGTTCGCCTAACCACCGCTGGATCGATTTGGCTGCGGGAATACAACCGAAAGCGTGGCCTCGGCAAAGTGGCACCCACTGCCACCGCCGCTCCTCAGAATGAAAAGCAACGAGTCTGGCAGCGCTGGATCGACAGCAAAATTGAATATGACCGTTGTCTCGCGATGCAGCTTGCCGAGCAGAAGAATCAAGATGAACTGAAAATCCCGACCAAGTTCGATGATCGCTCTCTGCCTACGTCCTATTGCGAGGATCCTGGCGACGCCCCACCCGATCTTGTAACCTTTGCCGGACAACCGCCGAAGTTTGCGGATGTCGCAGCTCCGATGCAGCACGTCGTAACGTTCGACGACGGACTGACGCTTACGTTTACCGACAACACCAAAATGCGGAAAAACTACGCCTACTATCGGTTCGAAAATGGCGTAGCGAGCGAGGGCCAGTCGGTTCGCTCAATGCCGGATGAAAAGCTCGATCAACTTTTCACACGGGCAGGAGTGAGCCCGGCTCAAGAACGAATTATGAAAGCCGTTTCGATCTTGGAAGGAGGGTTTGATGCGATCAACACCTATGACACCGGATTTGTTTCGGTCGGATTTATTCAATTTGCCTGCCTAAAAGATGGCGGAAATTCCCTGGGCGAGCTACTGCTCAATTATAAGTCTTGGGACCCAGAAAACTTCGATCGCGATCTGCACCGCTTTGGGATCGACGTCACTGATGATGCGAAAATCGCCTGCCTCGATCTAAAGAGTGGTGATGAGCTCCATGGAGAACAGGCGGCCATGCAAGTGATCGAAGATAAACGGCTTATCGCCGTTTTTCAGCGTGCGGGTCGGATCAGTGACGCCTTTAATTCAGCGCAGATCAGATCGGCCAAGCAACAGTTTTTCCCAGCCGACGACATCGTGAAAGTAAACGTAAACGGTGAGGTCTTAACCGGGCGCATTGGCGATGTGATTCATTCAGAGGCCGGCATGGCTACCCTGATGGATCGCAAGGTGAATACCGGGAACGTAGATCCGCTTCCGTCTGTTCTTCAGAAGATCGCCTCGACCTATGGCATCAAGAGATTCGAAGATCTGAGCTTATACGAGTTGGATATTGTGCAAGCCCTCAAGTATCGCAAGGACTACTTGGCTGACAGCACGCTCAGCCAGCCAGTTTCGGCTCGCGATTCTCGTAGAAGCGACTCAAGCACGGCAAGTCGCAAAGGTTCACGATCTAGCCGCTCCCGCGGCGGTGGCCATACTGGCGATCAAAGTCGGTTTTGACATTTTCCGATTTTGCGGAGATGACGTTGCCATTGCGCTTGACGATCATCTTCGTCACTCGCGTCTGAAGCAGAATCCAATCGGCACCTACGCGGATCCAAGTGTCTTCCGCGTAGATGTCCCGGTCGTAATTCACGGCCCCCGAACCGACCGCACGTTCCTCGTGTTCCAGCAGGTGAATCGCAGCCTTTGCTTGATCTTGGAGCGTGTCGGCGCTCTCCACTTTCACCGTTTGCGAAAATTGTTTTCGCCCAGGGCTCGAATTATTCCAGACCTTAAGCAACGTGGAAAGAGGAGTTTGCCGCTTTGAAAGATCGATCCATCGATAGCGGGTGGAAAATCCATGCGCGTAAGGGGATTCGCCTTTCCGGATATTGGCGGTCCGCACGTCGTACTTCATTTGGAGCTGAGCCCGCACGAAGGCGCTGTCAAAATGAACTCTTCCGATAGAGCCCACGAGGATAACCGCCGCGCAAATCATAATCCTCATGATCGCAAGTTCCGTGCCGATCGTTCTAGACTTTCAGCTTCCTTTGTGCGGAGCAGGATCCGCTTCGAGCGGTAGTCGCGAAGATTCAGCGAAATAGATACTGCCAGCAGAAGCGTGAAGCCGACGGCCGCAAGCGGATTCAAGACACTCACTGGCACCGATCTTCCCGTCACGTTTTCAACGAGGAACTGGAGATAGGAACTGGAGTGTATGGGTTTTCCCATTTCGCTGCGCACCCGCCAATGGAGATCGGTACAGATGCAGTAGCCAGTGCCGTAAAATGCCCCTAAGACAAGCCATGAAAAGGCCACGCACAGCATCGAAATGAGATGCCACTTGCGCGATTTAGCCCAGATCCACCCAACAAGGTTGAACAGAACGAGTCCAGTATGAAAGACCAAGAAGAACCAGTCGGCGAATTGAAGCCACATACTACGAGTCTCCCCCGCCGCGGCGATGGGGAAAAGTAGATCGAGTCGCAATTTCTTCAGCCTACGTCCTTAACCATTGCCGAACACTCGCGCGTCGCTTTTAAGCAGACGTGCGTATACAGGTTTGTCGACATGACCATTGCGCATTTCAGCGATACTCATCTGGGATATTTCGCCTATAACCGCACCGACCAGGGACGGCTTAACCAGCGAGAAGTCGACATAGCGCTCGCATTCAAAGGAATTCTTGATGCAATCGCAGAACGAGACCCTGATTTGGTGATCCATAGCGGCGACCTGTTCCATACGATTCGCCCAAGCAACTACTCACTCATCTGGGCATATCGGTCGATCGAGAAGTTTCAACGTAAGCGAAATGGGAGGCCTTTCGTGATCATCGGCGGCAACCACGACACGCCGAAAAGCGCCGACTTAACCAGCATTTTGCAGCTCTTCAGCGGAATCGAAGGTGTCTACGTCGAATTCGGAATGGCGGCAACGATCGCCCTAGACAACATTGAAGTTCTCTGTTTTCCCAGCAAAGCACTCGAAGCAAAGGACAACACGAGCATGGCTCCGTCGCTAGGCAAAAAGTTCAGTGTCCTCACCCTGCACGGAGTGGCGAAAGAGACTAACTTCGACGATCCCACCTTCTCCGTCCCGGACACGAGGCCTGGGGAATGGACCTATGTGGCATATGGCGATTTTCACGTTCACACTTCCTATGGCCCGAATGCCTGCTACGCAGGCTCGACTGAATTTACTTCGACAAACATTTGGGAAGAAGCCCGCCATCGGAAGGGGTGGGTGTACTTCGACTCAGCGGTTGGAAAACTGGAGTTCGTACCGAGCAAAGCTCGCCTCGTGATCGATCTTCCCGCCATTGATGCCATCAACTTAACTGGCGAGCAGCTCGGCGAAGCGATGATGGCGCAGGCAACTTGGAAGGGCGGCGATCTGCCAATTGTTCGTCAGCGCGTCACAAATGTTCTGCCGGAGGTTCAGCGCCAAATTCCGATCAAGGTTATCCGGGCCATCGATTCTCTATGCCTAAACTACAAAACCGAATATGTCCGGCCAACTGATGTGTTGCGATTCAGCCAAGATGGCGGAAGATCGCAGACGCTGGAAGCGAGCTGGGAAAACCATGTCGCAAGCGCGAGTATTCCCGCCGATCTGGACAGAAATCGGCTTCGGGACCATGGCCTTGAACTTCTAAAGGAGGTAACCGATCGTGAAGCTGAAGCACTTGAAGCTTGAGAATTTTCGCCAGCACGTCAATTCGAGCATTAGGTTCGAAGACGTCATGACTGCGATCGTGGGTCCCAACGGCTCGGGAAAAACCACCGTTCTCGAAGCGATTACGTACGCCTTATACGGAAAGCAACGGAACAAACGAGCAACGCTCCGCTTTTTTTGGGCAGAGCCCCGCACCAAGTGCCGGGTCACTCTCGATTTTGAATTTGATGGTCGGAAATACATCTTGAGCCGGGGTGAAAATGAAGCTTCGCTCGAAGACGTTACTGAGGGTGCGACTACGGTTGCTTCCGGAATTTCCGCGGTTGACCGCAAGATTGCGGGACTTCTGCGCCTGAACTATGATCAGTTCAAGAACTCCTTTTGCGCTGAGCAGAAGCATCTCAGCTTCCTCCAGTTTAACGCCGACTCCAAAAGGCAGGAGCAGGT
>JAEVZK010000046.1 GCA_023392285.1 Armatimonadota bacterium
AAGCTGGAGGATTGTAAACCATGCGAATTTCAGACAACGAAGTAAAGAAGATTGTAAGTGGCGAGTACGCCATCGCTCATGAGATCACCTCGATCGGATCTGAGCACGACAAGGCTCGCGAGGAAGCTGACCAAGCCCTTGCCAAGCAAGTGACCCGAAATGTGGTCGATATGCCTGACCGCGAAGACATGATCGCTTCTCTCAAGGCGCGAATCGAGGCGGGCGAGTACAACCCAAGCGCTGACGAGATCATCGACACGATGATTCGACGTAGCGTAGCCGATCGCATCCGTTAGCTTTCGGAGAGCGCGACTGAATTCGCGCTCTCTCAAAGGTAGAATAGACGCTCGGTATGAGCGAAACCGTCCTTGTCCTCGGCTCCGGCCCCATTCGAATCGGACAAGGCATCGAATTCGACTACTCCTGTGTCCATTGCGTCTGGTCCCTTCGGGAGCTCGGCTATCGAGCGATCATCGTTAACAACAACCCCGAGACCGTCAGCACCGATTTTGATACTGGCGACGGACTCTACTTTGAGCCAGTCACCCTAGAAGATGTGATGGACGTCGTGCGGCACGAGAGCCCGATTGGGGTGGTGTGCCAATTCGGCGGGCAGACGGCCATTAACCTTGCAGAAGGGTTGGCCAACTACGGCATCAAGGTGCTCGGCACCTCTCCTAGTGCGATCGCGATGGCGGAAGACCGTGAGCAGTTCGACCAACTGCTGGAATCATTGTCCATTCCGCGCCCCAAGGGAAGAGCGGTTCGCTCCCTTGAGGAAGCCACATCCGTAGCGGCTGAGATTGGCTACCCCGTTTTGGTGCGCCCCAGCTTTGTTCTCGGCGGACGCGCGATGGAGATCATCTTCTCCGAAGAGCATCTTTCCAGCTTTTATGGCCAAGCGGAAGAAGCAAATCCCGGCCAGCCCGTGCTCGTCGATAAATATCTTCTCGGCGTGGAAGCAGAGGTCGACGTAATTTCAGATGGTGAAGACACGCTCGTACCTGGAATCATGGAGCACATCGAACGAGCAGGCGTTCACTCCGGCGACTCTATGGCGGTTTACCCAGCCGTGACCTTGAGCCAGGACGTTCAGGCACAGATGGTCACCAGCGCCTGCAAGATCGCTCGCGCACTCGGCATCAGAGGCATGATGAATATTCAATTCGTCATTGCCGACGGGAAAGCCTTCGTCTTGGAAGTCAATCCACGCGCCAGCCGAACAGTTCCTTACCTCAGCAAAGTGACCGGCATTCCGATGATTGACCTGGCCACGCGTTGCATGATGGGGGCAAAGCTTAAAGATCTAGGCTTCGAAAGTGGTTTGTGGACGCTTACCACACCGGTCGAGGGAGGGTCGGCACCCTGTGACCTTTCGGAAGTCGCCGCGCAGTTTGGCTTGGAAACTCGAGTGAAGACTTCTTATCCAGGCAAAGTTCTCCCGGAGAGTTCCTTTGTCGACGGCACCGCTATCATTCCACAACCGCGTCTTTTCGCCGTGAAAGCCCCTGTTTTCTCCTTTCAAAAGCTTGGAAGAGTTGAACCCAGTCTCGGGCCGGAAATGAAATCGACCGGTGAAATTCTTGGCATCGACTTTCGTTTTGAAGCGGCCCTCTACAAGGCGATGGTTGCCAGCGGCATTCATTTCAAGGGCGACGGCCTTGTCGTGCTGAGCATTCGCGATGAAGACAAAGAGCCATCCGTGGAGATCGCCCGCAAATTCCACGCGAGCGGCCGAAGGCTCGCCGCTACCCCAGGGACCGCACGAATCTTGCAGGAGGCTGGCATCCCCGTTCAGATTGTCAAGAAAATTCAGGAAGGTTCCCCGAACTTGCTCGACCTAATCCTTGGCGGCGAGGTGAGCCTGATGATCAACACCCCAAGCCTCACCGAGACAAGCGAAAGCCATGCCGCACGCATTCGTCGCGCTTGCATCGAGCGGGGAATTCCCTGCGTCACCAGCATCGACACCGCTGGAGCATTGATTCGCGCACTCGATGTCTTCGCCGACCCTGAACAGTCCAGTTGCTTGCGGCTGGAAGAATATTTCATGTAGGCGGAATTTTTTGTTTCCGCTCCGCTTCGATGCGCGCGGCCTTTGCCTTGGTTGCACTGGCAAATGCTTCCCGAATCTCTCGCTGACGGTCAGCGGGCAAATCCTTTAGTGTGATCTGATCCGACCATGCCGAAGCAGAGTCTTCAAGGTGACCCTGCAATAGGAATTTCGAATTGAGCTGGATTGAAAGGCTGACTCCTGAACGGGCACCGGTCTTGAAGACGAGCTTGTCGAGATCTAATCCGTTTTCGCAGGCGAACTCACCTAACGCTGCTGGGCGCATGACATTTTCGCCATCCGTCCCCACGAACCTAATTAAATTTTCGGAGGTCGGATTTCCAACAAGATTTACACCAGGATCAATTCCGTTCGGGAACGCTTCGATAGGCTCGCTTTCAATCGAACCAGGCGAATCTTCCGATGCCGCTGTTACAGATCTCAGTCCAAAACCGAAACTTCTCGGCTCATATAAAGAGGAGACTGCGATTTCTCTGCTGGCTGGGGCCAGTTGGAAGAAGCGCAAGGAACCTCCCTTCCTCAAAGCCGTTCGTTGTTCCGAGGTGAGAGAGCCCCAAAACCTCAGAAGATTTCGATTACTTGAGGTTGCCTGCTCTGAAGCAGCCCCCAACGCAGGCTCGCTGTTCAATCGGGCGATCGCACAATCGAAAATCCCGAAAAGAAGATTTGAACGTTGGTGAAAGGCGTAGTCACAAATTTGGTCGATGCTGATCGCGGTTTGCGCACTCGCATCCAAAGCAAGCTTGGACAGCGCGGATCGATCTAACCGATTCGCGCGCTCCGTAATCAAATCACTCGGCATGATGAGCAAGGAATTTCCTACTACTTCACACTTACAGTTGAAGGGTTCGGCGGACAGAGCGTTCAACAATCTGGGAAGCGACCAACTGTTAACGGCAGATAATGGAATTACCTGCGAGAGTAGCTCGTCGGGGATGTTCGCGACTAAATCTTTGCCGACGCTCCTGGCCGCAGCCTCGAGTTCCTCCGCGATGAGATACCTCGCAGGCTCGATTTCAGACTGCTTCGTGAGCAACTCCTCAAAGTATTCAATTTTCTGATTCAAATCGGGAGGAGGCGGCACTCCCCCGAATTTGCCTGACTTAAACCAGAGAATGGTATTCCAATCGACGGCGGATTCCTTAAGCACAAGTGGTCGATCAGGCAAATCGGGCACGACCGTTCCGCCCGTCGCGGGAGACAGGGAGCTCGTACAAAATGCCAAAACTCGACCTTCCTCATTTACCGCCTTCAGGCTCAAGAAAATGGGTCCAGTTTCGAATCGCTTCACCAGCAGCAAGAGGCGCTGGGCTTTAGCTTCTGCCGATATGAACCGCCGTGGATCGAGATAATCAAGCGCAGCAGGAAGATCATTTCGAGCAAGCAGGGCACGACGAAATTGCTCTTGCTCGATGTTAAAGAGACTGAGAGTCTCCTTCCCATTCGATCCCAAGGGCTGCTCGAGACGATTGGGCGCATCCGAAAAGCCAAGAACTGAAGATTTCCGCATCTGCGCCACTTGGCTTGGGCTTAAGCTTGGCAGCAGTCTACGAAGAGCTCGTCCGATGGGAGCTTCCCACGATGTTTGCGACAGCGCTTCTCGTGCCGCACTCGACGTATCAGGACCGGACCAGGCAACCTTTTCGGCTGCGCTTCCAATTCGCGCGAAGAGGCCGTCGATGGTCGCATCATTCCACGCCGGTGGTGGCGCACTCATACTCAAGAGAGCTTTGCTGATCGCCTCGCGCCTAGCCTGCAATGCCGCCTCCCGCAAGGTCTTCCGGAGCGCCTCAGGGCAACTCAAAGTCCAACCTTGGCCGTCTCCCTTCCACGAGCCACCGAGGACTTTCGCCAACTGCTCCCTAAGATCTTCCGGTGTAACCGCATCGCACTGGATGTCGATCACCTCATTCTCAAGTGTCTTATCTACCCTCCAAGTCTCAGAAGTGAGTCGGCTAAGTTCCTTAAAGGCTGCCCCAGCAGTCGTCGCAGGCAGCCGGATTTGCAGCGTAGTAGCAAGAGAAGAAGCGACCAAAATTGAAAGCACGATAGGGGTACGAGACAACCCGTAGCTCCGCAACCTCGATAGTGGCGAGCTTTACTGGCCCATCGCTAAAGAAACTCGAAAGCAGGGAGAAGCACGACCCCTTCGGATCAGCGGAACGGATTCGACGAAGCCTACATCCGGATGCCAATCTTGCCAACCGTGTGGCCATTCTCAAGCTCAGCCATTGCTTCGACAGCTCGCTCGAAGGGTAGCACGGTGTCCACAACGGGTCTAATCTTGAGATCTTCGATGAGGCCCGAGATTTGCCGCAGCTGGTCTGAACTTGGCTGCATCATAAAGCGAACGGCGGTCTTCCCTTCCTCCTCCGCCTTCTGTTCATCCGGCTGAGCGGAGATCGCCACCAAGCGGCCGCCCTTGTTCAGCACACTGAGTGACGCCTCGACTTCCTTCTGTCCAATCGAGTGCAGGACAAGATCGACGTCCGAGACTTTATGTTCAAACCTCTCATTGTGGTAGTCGATCAGTTCGTCGACGCCGAGCTCTCGCATTAACCCGAAATGATCCGCGCTCGCGGTCCCGATCACGTAAGCTCCCTTCCACTTAGCGATTTGGACGGCATACGAGCCGACCCCACCTGATGCGCCGTGGATGAGAACCCTCTCTCCCGCCTGCACATTGCCATGATCGATGAGTGCTTGCCAAGCAGTCATGCAAGCTAGGGGCACGAGGGCCGCGTCGGCGGGATCCATGCTGGGCGGCCGAGGTCCGATGGCGGAAACCTTTGCCACTGTGTATTCCGCAGCCGCTCCGACTTCAGTGATGCCGTAGACTTCATCCCCGATCTGGCAGTCCTCCACCTCGCTGCCCAGCTTCGTCACAACTCCAGAAAATTCTCGCAGAGTAATCGCCGGCAGAGATTTGGGAAGGAATGGCTTGGCTTCTCCTTTCCGTATCTTGTAGTCGACTGGATTGAGCCCCGCTCCATCCACTTTCACTTGAACTTCTCCTTGGCCGGGTTCTGGGATAGGCACGTCGTTGGCAATCCGGTAAACCTCAGGGCCGCCGAAGGAGTCGATCAAGAGAGCTTTCACCCTTTCATCGATAGTTGAAGAGCCACTTTTGTTCGGACTGGTAGAGTGAGAGCATGATCCTACTAGCCGTGGCAATGATGGCCGTTAAGCCGCAAATCGTCATGATCCATGGAGCCGGCGGCGGAGGCTGGGAGTACGCGTATTGGAAGCCAATCTTTGAAAAGGCCGGCTATCGCGTGATCGCGAAAGACCTCGATCCAGTGGCGGGAGGTCTTGAGAAGACCACCTTTGAAGATTACGTGAATCAGGTCGTAGCCTCTACGTCGGGCCGGCCGACAATTCTTCTTGGCGCAAGCATGGGGGGAGCCCTCGCCCTTAAAGCTGCTGATCGAGTGCAACCGGTCCTTATCGTGTTGGTCAGTTCGGCAGTCCCTCGCCCTGTTTTCACCAGCGAATCGGCGCCTGATTATCCCAAGATTATCAAGTGGAAGAACGGCCCCTACGAGGACACCGTCAGTTCTATGCCAGATGCCGACGAAGCAACCCGGAAATTTGCTTTCCCGCGGTGGCGGGACGAATCCGGAGCTGTCCTGAACGAGTTAAAGACCTCGATTGAGGTCAGAAAGCCGTCTTGTCCAGTGCTCAGCATCATTCCGGAAGGCGACGACACGGTGAAACCTGACCTTCAGCAGCAGCTTGCCTATTGGGCAGGGGCGGATACAATTCGATACCAAAACATGAGCCACATCGGCCCGTTGTTTTCCCGTCGACGAGAGGAAGTCGCTCACGCGATCATCGCTTGGCTGGACAGCCGGATCTCCAGCGCTAAGCCACCGCACGCAAAGGGTTCGGCAGCAGCCTCACAGTGACGTTCTCATCTTCCGGGGAGGACAGCACCACTGCTCGCTCCATCGCATTTTCGAGTTCGCGCACATTGCCGGGCCAGCCGTAAGCGTGCATCAGCTTAAGGGCGTCCGCACCCACCTTCAATTGAGAACGGGAATTCTCACGAGAGAAACGCTCGAGGAAAAGGTTGGCAAGAGGCTCGATGTCTTCCGTCCGTTCTCGAAGAGGAGGAATATGAATTTCAACGACCTGAAGACGATACAACAGATCTAGACGGAAAACGCCTTCGTCGACGGCTTCTTGCAAGGGGCGGTTCGTCGCCGTGACTAGTCGTACATCGACGCTTGTTGGCTTCGTTGCGCCCAAACGCTCGAACTCTCTCTCTTGCAGGACTCGGAGCAGTTTGACCTGAGTGGGCAGGGGAATCTCCCCGATTTCGTCCAGAAAGAGAGTTCCAGTTTGTGCTAACTCGAAACGCCCAGCTTTTGCCCCTTGAGCTCCGGTGAACGCTCCCTTTTCGTAGCCGAACAATTCACTTTCGAGCAGCGTTTCGGGCAGGGCCGCGCAACTCACCGCGACGAATGGATGGGTCGCGCGCGAAGATAGCGAGTGGAGAGCCTTGGCGACCACTTCCTTACCCACTCCACTTTCACCCGTGACCAGCACCGTCGCCTTCGAATCCGCTACTTGCTTAACCGTGTCGTAGACCTCTTTCATGGCTGGCGACTCGGCGAGGAATGGCAGATTGGCCGTTTGGCCAGCCCCGCGTTTTCCAGCCGTTCTCACTCTGGGCACCTCGATCGCCGATCGTACGATTTTCTTCAACGATTCCAGATCGAAGGGTTTGGTGACATACTCGTGAGCGCCGTCCCTAATCGCTTGAATCGCCTGAGGAATGGTCCCAAAGGCCGTCATCACAATCACCGGCAGGTTCTCGTTCTGAGTCTTCAGATCCTTCAACAAGTCGTAACCCGACTTGCCGGGCATTGTGACATCCGTGAGCACCACATCGGGCGCGTTGCGGCCCACTAGCTCCATAGCCTCATAGGCATCTTGAGCAACCAGTGGGAAGAGGCCTTCCTTCTCGAAGGCGACTTGCAGGATTCGACGTATGTTCGGCTCGTCATCCACGATGAGGATCTTCTTTGCAGCTTTCTTCACGCGGCCGCTCCTAATTCCACGGTGAAAATCGAACCTTCACCGATGCGGCTCTCGACCAAGATTTCTCCGTGATGAGCATCGATAATCTTCTTCACGTTACACAGGCCCAGCCCGGTGCCATTGGATTTCGAAGTAAAGAAGGGCGTAAACAGCTTTGTCAAATTCTCCTCTTTGATGCCTGAACCCGTATCCTTGACCACCACCTTGCGACCATCGATACGAACGGAAACCGTTCCACCTCGGGAGCAGGATTGAACTGCGTTTTGAATCAAGTTTCTTAGAGCCTGCTCGATCTTTAGGGCATCCAGATGGATTATCGGTTGATCGAGACTATTTTCTAGCACCAGTTGCACCTGTCGCTCATCTGCCAAGGATTTGATGTTGATCAGGAGATTGGACACGAGATGTGTGAGCTGCACCGGTGCGAGGCGGAGGGAGACTGGGCGGGCAAACTCCAGAAACTCCTCGCAGATGAGCTTCAGCTTTTCGACTTCCACTAAGATGAGTTCTGCGAACTCGTCGGCCGTCTCGGGAGCCGACTTGATCATCTGAGCCGCCGAACTTATGCCGGTCAACGGATTACGTACCTCGTGAGCTACCGCCGCGGTCATCTGGCCGATTTCTGCGAGACGCGAAACTCTGGCGAGTTCACGCTCCTGCTCCGCCGCAATCGTCTTGGTCTGCAGCAGGGTCTGGATCAGTTGCGCATTGCTCACCGCCAGGGCGATCTGGCGCGCGACTGTTTGGACCTGGTTAAGGTCGGCGTCCGAGAATGGCAATTGGCCAAGAGTTCGCGAGAGGTTGAGTACGCCAACGATTTCCCCACCCACTTTCAAGGGCATAACAATCGAGCTGGTGATTCGCTTTCTTTGCCGGCGATGGCGGGACAGCAAGACGCTATCTTCGCTACCATTGAGGAGAAGCGGTTCACCACGAGCGATAGCCTCGCCAGCAATGCCTTTTCCATTCTCAATCGTGGCGTCAGCGGGCAAGTTCGAGTCTGCGCCAGCTTGAACATTCAGCGAGAAGCGGCCATCATCGTCCCGTATGAACAGAGACGCTCCGGCGGCGCGAAACCAAGTCGCACATTTACGCATTGCGTTGTGTAAATACGGTGTGATGTTGCCGTCCGAACCGATCTCCGAAATTTCGAACAGCGTCCAGATATGGTCGAGCCCTTCGCTCACGTTAGAATTGTCGGCGCGCCTGCGTACTTTCCCTAGCTAGCTGCCGCTTACGACGGCAATCTTTTGAAGGGCTTCCAGATTGTATTGAAAAGCGCGTTTGCTCTCCTCCATGGGGATGAGCGCGGGCGGCTCGAGCTTTTGCAGCCGCTTGAGCGCCTTATTGATGCTCTCTCGGCTCAAACTCAAATCAGCGCCAAGAAAGGCTTGCTTTTTATCTATTACGAAGAGAGGAGGATAATCGTGCTCGGAAAGCCAATGAAGAATGTATTCAGCAAGTCTTCCCGGCGCGTTGAGCGTTATTGAGCTCACCCGCGCTTCATCAGCTTCTCGCAAACGGCCCGCCAAATTTTGTAGGAGAGCCATCGATAAGTCAAAAGATCGAGCCAAGCATTTAAGAAACACTTTCCTTTCGATCATCAGACAATTCGCCGACGTGCTCGCGACTACGGTTGCCGAGGGCTGCCTTTCATCGAGAAGTGACAGCTCCCCGAGAATCTCTCCCGGACCTCGACGAGCTAAGATCACAGGTTGATCTTTCACCATACGCTGAATCACGACTTCCCCGCTGACCAGCACGAACAGACCGGGTGCCGCGGGCCCATTCTCATCGATCAGGATTTCGTTTTCCTTGTAAGTTCGGCAACGCGCGTGGTCAGCCAAGACAGCAACAAGGTGCTTTTCAAGTGACGCAAAGAGCGGAACTCGAAGCAGCGTCTGATCTATGTCAAAGTCACGGTATTTCCCAGGCATTTTTGATGAGTGACGACTTTGTCACGAAAATGTATTAGAGACCATTTGCTTCTAAGAAGTAAATTCATTTTGCTCCAAATAGCAAAATATGGTTAGGTGAACAGACGCCGTTTTCCGAAGCCGAGCACAAGTGCTGACAAGAGAAGTACTGCGGAGGCAACCATAAGTAATATGATCGCAACAGTTGTTGCACCACTCAAATCCGTTTCAAAGCCTAGGTAAATGGCTAAGGGCAACGTCCGGGTCCTCCCTTGCAAACTCCCGGCGAAAAGCAAGGTAGCTCCGAACTCTCCTAACGCTCGCGCCCAGGACAATAGGGCCGCACCCACGAGAGCCCGCCAGTGTACGGGAATCAATACCTTTCGGATCACCGAGAACGCACCTGCTCCATCGATCGCTGCCGCGTCATCGATCTCGTCCTCATGGCGGGCGAACGCCGCGCTCGCTTGAAATAAAAAGAACGGAAACGCCACGAAGACCTGAGCCAGGACCACGGCGCAGGGGCTAAAGGCAACATGTACGCCTAGCCGTTCCAAGTAGCCTCCAATTTCCGACTGGCGTCCGAACGCAAATAGAAGTCCTAAGCCCGCTGCAGCGGGCGGCAGCACCGCCGGAAGCAGAAGAATTCCCCGGATGATCTGGCGAAGAATTCCGGCTGCCGAGCGGGGCGAATTTCGATTGAATCGGCCGTCATAGATTGCCAATGGCAACCCAAACACCACGATCACGAGAATGGCGACACTGCTTGTTCGCAGGCTGACTCCGATCGCATCTACGACTTGATCATCCCGAACCTGATCGATAAAATTCTTGACCGAGGAGTTCTGGAGAAGCGCCACGATCGGAGCCGCAATAAACGCGAGCGCGGGCAAAGCCGCGATCAGCCAACACCCTTCCGGCCCGATTCGCGACCTCATGGGCAAATATTACAAGGTAGGAACGGCTTGGCTGATCCCAGATGCTTCGATCAAGGGGTAAAAGTCTGCGACGATTTACGAATCTTGAACATTTTAAAATCATCCGCCCTTACTTGCCCGAACTTCATTAATTTACTGTGGCCATCTGCTAACAGGTAAACGCTTCCTCCCGTGTGTCCTCTGCCGGGGGTGGTGGTCACCTGTCGCTGGTAGCAGGCAGGCGGCAAATTATCGGCGGGACCTTGCGCTGGGACATTCCGGCCCGCCAACTCGGCCGCATCGCACTCGATAAACGCCGAACCGTATGGACCTCCGACCCAAGAATCAAAATCCGTGTCAAGCCAGTTCTCGACAAGAGAAATCGTGCCAGCCGGATCATCGAATGAAGTCGTACTGCGTCCGTTATTCAGGGGCACGCCGATGTCATACGGCCCCGTGCTCATGCCGGTATTGGTGGAATCGCGTCCGCCCGCCTCGATGTCGAAGATCGGGCCGACATAGCCGTAGCTTCTCTTGAGCTTCTTCGCCCTAAAATTGTTATCCCAGAACGGAATGTTGTTGGCTGGGGCACCCCCACTGTTGTCGTCGGGGCATTTGTAAATATCGAAATTCTTTACGTACCCGCCAATTTGCTGGTCATAAGGAATCCAATAAATCGTCCCGCCATTGATCGGCGCAACTCCGGCAAGGAGCCCTGGCCAACAGTCGTCGTTGTCGTTGTTGTACATCATGAAGGCAAGGCCCAGTTGGTGCGTGTTTGAAACGCACGCGGTCTTCTTCGCCGCCTCCTTAGCCTGAGCGAAAACCGGGAATAGGATCGCTGCCAAGATGGCGATGATGGCAATTACCACAAGTAATTCAATCAAAGTGAATGCTCTACGCATAGACCGATTGTAAACCAAATTGCCGCTTGGAGGGCGACAAACTTTTGCCACATGGCTACATCTTTTCACGATTAACTCTCACATGGGCCAAGTGGTGCAATTTTGCCGACTGACGCACCCACCGATGCGTTTAAAGCTCCAGCGTCGTAGAACTGAGGCAGATCCACCGATGAACTCACTCGTCGATCCCTTTGGCCGCAAGATTGATTATCTGCGTGTTTCGCTCACCGATCGATGCAACTTCCGATGCGTTTACTGTATGCCAGAGGAAGGCCTCCCTCCGCTAACCAAAGAAGAAGTGCTCACCACCGCAGAGCTTATGAGGATCATCGGCATTGCTGCGGCAGCGGGTATGAGGAAGATCCGATTCACCGGAGGAGAGCCGCTTCTAAAAGGCGACCTGCCTTTGGTCATCGAAAGCGCAGCACGCGCAGGGTTTACGGATATCAGCGCGACGACTAACGGATATCTGCTGAAGTCGAGAGCTAAGGCGCTCAAACAGGCGGGGTTACAGCGCATCAATGTCAGTTTGGATACCCTTGATCATGGCCGTTTTAAGGAAATCGCACGTCGCGGAGAGCTTGATGCGGTTCTGGCTGGGATTGAAGAAGCCGCCCGGGTTGGCCTCAGTCCGATCAAAATCAACTGCGTCCTGATGAAAGGCGTGAACGACCGAGAAGTCGGAGCATTCGCAGCGCTGTCCCGTGATCAAGACCTGCATGTCCGATTTATCGAGTTGATGCCGATGCGATGGAACCTTGACGAAACGCCGGCCATGCCGTTCGCCGAGCCACTCCTGCAGTTGAAGCAGGCGACCGGCGGGATGCTCGACGATCTTCAGATGCGGCGAATGTTCTTTTCCGCCGCCGATGCGAAAGCTCAGATAGAATCGGAACTTGGAGAGTTAGAACCAGCGGAGGTAGTCACCAATGGACCGGCTAGAACTTATCGGCTAAAGAACGCTGTCGGCACGGTGGGCTTTATCAGCCAAATCACAAACGATTTCTGCAGCCGGTGCAACCGAATCCGCCTAACCCACGACGGATTCCTACGACCGTGTCTTATGTCGGATGGCGAACTCGACCTGCGCACTCCGATCCGAGCTGGAGCTGACGATCAAACGATCCTTGAGCTATTGCGCTCAGTGGTCGCACACAAGCCGGAGCGCCATTACCTTGCCGAAGGACAAAAAGTGGTGGGCCGAAGCATGAGTCAGATCGGCGGTTAATGAGGGCATCCGTCACCGCGTAAGTTTTGCAAAATCGAGGGCAAGAGGGGCCCGAGAATCTCAATTCCCTGCTGAGCCGCGCGTGGCGAGCCGGGCAAGTTAACAATCAGGCAGCCGTGAGCTACTCCAGCAATGCCGCGGCTTAAATAGCTCATCGGCGTGTGTTCGCTACCGCGCAGCCGGAGCAGTTCTCCAAGATTGTCAGCTCTTCGCTCCAAGATGGGCGCGGTGGCTTCAGGTGTAACATCTCTTGGGCCAAACCCAGTGCCTCCAAGGGTGAGAACAAGCGAGGCTTCCCTCACGAGACGAAGGAGCGCTGCCTGGATCTTATCAATTTCGTCCGGCACGATGTCGCAGAAGATGTCGGTAAATCCTTGAGCGGCAAGGGCCGCCTTCGCGGCGGGACCGGACAGGTCTTCCGCATCTCCCGAGAAGCGGCTGTCACTCACCACCAGCAGGGCTATTCTCGATTCCAATCGCTCTTCCCACCGGTCTTTTGCACGAGCCTAATCCCCGTGAGCGTTAGGTCCGGGCTGATCCCCTTTAGCATGTCGATACAAGTGATTCCGGCCGTTACGACGGCCGCGTAGGCCTCCATCTCGACCCCTGTCCGACCGGAGGTCTTCACCTCAGCCACTATCCGTATGCGCTCGTGCTCGAGCGAGAGTGAAACATCGATATGGGTTAAGGGAAGAGGATGGCAAAGAGGAATGAGATCGGCACATTTCTTCGCTCCCTGAATGCCGGCGATTTGGGCCACGCTGAATAGGTCACCTTTCGGCAGCGAGTGAATGGCCGCAATATGCTCCGGTCTGAGTTCAACCCAGCCCTCCACAACCGCTCGACGGGCCGTCATCGACTTTTCCGTCACATCGACCATTTGAGCTTTGCCCAAATCATCGATGTGTGAGAACGCGCTCATCTTCTCCTCTTTTTCCAAGCTTTAGCACCCCCGATGAGAGAATAAAAGCGCAAGTCCCCTTCCTCGCGCAGCCTCAGCGCGAGTTTGCTGCTGCGGCCACCCGAGGCACACACCAGCAGATACGAATCGCTTCTGGGGAGGAGACGGGAATCGAAACTGCTCATGGACATTCGATGGATCTCAAGCGGATCGGCCGCGATCTCATCAGCTTCACGAATGTCGATCGGAAGCCAAGCGTCATCGACTTCGCTGACTTCAACATCGATTCGCTCACCAAGCTGCTCGCCGCACACCGGGCAATCCAAATTTCTTCGAACATGGAGCTTTGAAGATTGAAACGATAGAAGGTCGAAGATCAGGACGTCACCGCCCTTCATGTGCCCTTCTAACCCCAGCAGCAGCTTCAACGCCTCCACTGCCTGCAGCGACCCAAAAACAGCCGGAACCGCGCCAAGAACACCCACTTCCGCGCAGTTGCCGACACACCCGTCAACGGGCTGTGCTTCCGCACCGCAAGCCAGGCACCCACCCTCGCTTGAAACCAGCTGCAAGTGGCCCTCAAACTTGTAAATGGCGGCGGTCAGCAGGGGGATTTTGTGCTCTCGCGCAAAGCGCGTGAGGGCAAATTTCGACTGAAGATTATCAGTGCAATCGATGATCAAATCGAAATCATGCTCGGCAAAATCAGCGGTGAAGCGCTGGCACAGGCTTCGAACAGAAATATGGGGATTTTGCTTGCGCAGCCGAGCAGCGGCACTTTGAGCTTTAGCTACCCCGATCTCGTCGTAGCGAAAGAGCGGCTGGCGGTGAAGATTGGATTCCTCGACCACGTCCTCATCGACGATCAAAAGGGATCCGACTCCCGCAGCGGCCAGGTAAGGGAGACATGAGGCGCCGAGGCCTCCAGCGCCGATGACAAGCACTTTCGCCTTTTCAAGCGTGGCTTGCCCCGAAAGCCCAACTTCAGGCAACGCGATCTGGCGGCGGTAAAACTCGGCGGGGTCAGAAGCGGATGCGACCGGCGGCTGCAGCCAGTCGGACACGCCTGAACGATAATGTTCCTTTTTCCAGACCGGTAATTGACGCTTGAGCTCGTCGACGATCCAATCACAAGCCTCGAAAGCTGCCTTTCGATGCTGGGCCTCGACCACTACCCGAATGGCCACGTCCCCGATTTCGAGCATGCCCGTTCGGTGAACGGCTCGAGCGTCTAGAACCTCGAATCGCTCCATCGCTTTCGCGAGCACCGCTCGCCCCACCGGAATTGCGAGGTCACCAAAGGCTTCATATTCCAGCCGCTCAACTTCCTGGCCCTCGTTGACACTCCGTACGCGTCCATCGAAAGTCACGATCGCGGCGTTCAGGCCGGTAACCCGAGTGTTCAGCTGATCGTCTTCGATCGGATCGGAGCTAATTTGAAATTCCATTTAGCCACCTGCGACGGGAGGAATGAAGACAAGGGAATCCCCGTCTTCCAATGCTTCAGTCATCGGCACCATCTCAAGGTTCCTCGCAACGCGCAAATATTTAGGGGGCAAGCTGAAACGGTATTCGGTGCAAAGCTCTTCGTACAAGTCGCCGCAGGTTCTGGCCTCGGTGTGTCTGCGCTCTTCGGCCTTGCCAGCCTGTTCTCTCAATGCGGCGAAATATTGCACGGTGACGGTTTTCATAGCTTTAGGTCCAACTGAGCATCGTAATGTCGACGAGTTCGCCTTTGGTCAGTCTTCCGACTCCCTCCGGCAAATGGATTAAACAATCGGCATCGGCCAAGCCTTTCACTTGATGTGATTCCCGACTCTCAATGGGCACTACGTGAAAGACGGCTTTCTCGATGCTCGTTCGTCCACGAACGAATTCAGGACGCTGATCGGCTCGCGAGATATCCTTGGACAAAATTGCCTGAACCGGCAAGGGAATTGCACTGCCAGCGATATAGCGCAGCGCAGGCTTCACCAACAAGGCGTAGGTGACCAATGCGCTCACCGGATTTCCGGGAAGGCCAAAGACAAGTTTGTCCTTGTAAATTCCAAAATAGAATGGCTTCCCAGGTCGGATATTGACACCAAAGAAGATCTGTTCGACCCCGATGTCTTCGTAAACCTTCCTCAGCAGATCATGTTCGCCAGCCGACATTCCCCCAACGCTAATGAGCACTTCGAACTTGTCGAGCAGTTCGCAAGCGGCGCGCTTGATGGCCATGTAATTGTCACCGACATGGCGGTGTTCGAATGTGTCCGCTAAGGCTCTGAGTTCAACACGGAATGCGGCTTCGCAAGAGTTATAGATCTGTGATGCATCTCTCGATTGACCGACCTTAATCAGCTCGTTACCTGACGTGAGGACGGCAATATTAAGATGGGTAAATCCAACAATTTTGGAGACCCCTCCGCTCACGAGAGTCGCCATCTTCGGTGCGTTGATGTAGTCGCCTTCCGAGGCGATCTGGGTTCCGGCGGCAAAATCCGATCCACGTGGCCGAATATATTCGCCTTCTTCGATCTTCACGACCGGACACATCACCTCATCTGCGACCCGGGTGTCTTCGAGCATGATAATCGAGCAGTCCGGAGGCACCCTTGCGCCGGTATAGATGCGGCGACACTCGCCCTGGGAGATTTCAAAGTCTTGGGTTTGACCAGCGGCGATTTCTCCGACGATCCGGAACCGATCGAGGGCACGGTCTTGCGATCGGACGCAGAAGCCATCGACGGCACTGCTGTCGAACGGGGGAGAATCAATTTCTGCGGTGACACTCTCGCCGAGCCAATAGCCTCCAAAGACGTCCACCGGCATCTTCGGAAATGACTTACGCTTTAGCTGAGCAAAAATTTTCGCTTTAGCTTCATCCAGAGAAATGAGCTGATGCATGACCTGGAGCCGGCGACAGGACTTGAACCCGCGACCCGCTGTTTACAAAACAGCTGCTCTACCACTGAGCTACGCCGGCTGACAATGCTTATTGTGGGGGAGATCTGCCCCGGAATGCAACTTAACCCTTCGTCGATTTTTTCCGGGTTCGGGACTTCACTAGCTTGGGAGAGCCATCGCTGCCGTAACCAAGCTTAAATCCTGCGGGAAGCGCACTCAGAGCAGCCTTCAATTCGTCAGGCATCTCAACTTGTTCTCGCTTCCGGCGGCCCCGTCGGCGGCTGGGGTTTAAGGATTGGAAGGCAGCCGTTGCATCGGTCTCGGCGCTCATGGGAACCAGGTCCTTACCCTTGATAGTGTAAAGCTCCGAACTTGCCGGAAAGGAAAGGAACAAATAGTCGCCGGAGCTTAACAGTCGCGCTTCGATCGGAATCGAAAACTTTTTCACTCCCACACGTACCGAAAGAACGCCCGACTTAGGGGCAGCCTTGAACTTCAAAGAGTTCTTCACATTTTGAACTGATCTCTGCATTCTAAAACCTTACCTGCAAGAGCATATTCAAGAAGAACAAGATAAAGCAACTAGCAATTACGCCAAACTTGCAGATTGTCGATCAATCGAACACCCTTAAGTCGCACAGCGACTATCAGGTAAGCATCTTCTATAACTTTGCTGATGGACTCATAATTCGCAAAGGAAATGAGATCGAAATAATCCACCACAAACCCTCGTTCGGCGAGATGTTCCCGAGCTTCCAACAAGCACGAAGCGACCTCCTCATTCGCTCTTAATTTCGCCTTGGTTGCTGTCATCGTGCGATAGATGTCTGCAGCCACTAACTGATCTTCTGCAGATAGATATCGGTTACGACTTGAGAGGGCGAGCCCGTTTGCGTCCCGCTTTGTTTCACCGAAGGTTAGTTGGACGGGAAAGTTGAGATCGCGCACCATTTGAGAGACCACTGCACACTGCTGGAGGTCCTTGAGACCGAAGGCTGCGACTGAGGGCCGTACGATGTTGAATAGCTTCGCAACCACGGTCGCTACACCTTGAAGATGTCCGGGCCGAATGGCTCCTTCATAAATGCTTGCGATATTTCCTACATCGATAGATGTGTGGGATTGGCGATACATTTCTTCCGCAGTAGGAAGGAACACTACATCGACTCCGGCTTCGCGCGCGGTCTCGAGATCGGTGTCGACAGTGCGAGGATAGTTAGCAAAATCCTCAGATGGCCCAAATTGGGTCGGATTGACAAAGATCGACAGCAGCCGGGTCTCACAATCGGCGACCAAATCAAGGAGCGAAACGTGCCCTGTATGTAGAGCCCCCATGGTAGGGACAAATCCAATATTACTTAAATCTAACGATCGTAGTTCCTCGATAGTCTGGACGACTTTCAAAACGAGTTGTCCTTCGAGGGGAAGCGTCGATCCCTTACGTCAGCCGCGTAGTCTTCCACCGCTCGACTCAGCATTTGGCGCGCTTCAATATATCGTTTACTGTGCTTGAATTCTTCCTTTGTCAATCCAAGAATGTCGTGCATCACCTGCACTTCCCCGTCACAGTCGACACCTGCGCCAATGCCGATGGTCGGAATTCGCAGCTTCTTGCTGATTTCCTTGCCGAGTTCCGCTGGAATGACCTCAAGAACGATCGCAGAAGCCCCCGCTTCTTCGAGTTCTAGCGCTGCTTCAACCAGCGCTTGTCCATCATCGCCACGACCCTGAACTTTGTAGCCACCAAAACGATGCACGGACTGCGGGGTAAGCCCAATATGACCGATCACGGGCGCGCCGGTCTTAACGATTGCCTTGACTTCCTCCGGAAAGTTGCCTTCGAGCTTGACCGCACTCGCTCCGCATTTCATAAGGTCTGCCGCGCTTTTAACCGCTTGCTCGACGGAAGCACCATAGCTGCCGAACGGTAGGTCGGCAACGATAAGGGCGCGCCTTACCGAAGACGCTACCGCTCTCGTATGGTGCATCATCGCATCTAGAGACGCGTGGACCGTGGAGGGCAAGCCCAGCATCACATTCGCCAGCGAATCACCGACAAGAATGACGTCGACTCCTGCCTCATCGAATAATCCGGCAAAGCAAGAATCGTACGCGGTAATGGCGACAATCTTTTCGCCGCGCCCCTTCACTGCCGTTAATCCTGGCGCGGTGATTTTGCCGGTCATGAACCAAGTTTACCGACGAAAAAGGCGGCTCAGCATGAGCCGCCTTTTCAGCACGTTAAGTCGAAATGTTACTTTACGCCGTCGAGTGTCAACACGATCTTGGCGTCCATTGGGCCGACCTGTGGGTAGGGGGCCTGCTTCATAGAGCCTACCAACTTGACGAGAGTGCCGTCCTTAATGTTGATCCAGTAAGTTCCGGTTGAACTGGCGGGAGTGTCTCCACCCGTTTCCTTGTAGTTGCCCGAAATTTTTAGCGTGTCGTAATCGCCGACCTTCTCGGTTCCTTCCACCTTGTAGGTGCCTTCGGCATCGACTGAACCCTTATCATCCTTCTTGATCGTAACCGTCCAGCTGTCACCGACCTTCACGGGAGTCTTCGGGAAGATGAGTGATTGAAGGTGGGCCAATCGCATCGAGTTCGGATCGCCAGACGGGTCCTTGATCGAAAGCGCTTGGCCGAGGGCATTGTACGTGGTAACAGTCGCATCTTGCGAAGGGATTTCCATCTCTTGTCCTCCGACAGTGACCTTGCCATCGCTCATCGTGGACTGCAGTTCGTAATCACCGGAGTCAGCGAGCTTGGTAACTTTCTCAGTGACGGTTGCGTTCAGTTCGGCATCTCCAAACTGAGCTCCCTCTAACGTCGCTTTCAAGTGGTACTTGGCGCTATCGCCAACCTTAATGACTCGTTTGAGCGTCACCGCTTCTTGCACGGCAAGAGCCGTCATGGCCAGGGCGGCGACTGCGGCCAATCCAATAATTTTCACACCATTGCGCATCATAGTTTCTCTTCTCCAGATTCCTTCGCCTGTTGGCGAATTTATCATACTCCTCATACTCTGAGCGAGAGGAGCACGTTGCGAAGTTTGGGACACTTGGCCCGCGATTAGGTTGAATGGTAAACGTAGACAACTGTTGAGGATGACGGAGAACCACGTGATGGGCATACAAGAAGCCCTTGATCAGCTTGATCAAATCGCACCCGGAGTTCCCCTCCTCGCCTTGGGACAAACTATCTTCTGGGATGAACCCATGAAGGCGGGCGTCGCCAATCAGATCAGGAAGCGGCGGTCGAATCGACGATTTATCGCCGGCATCCACGACACCGACTATTTTGCGAAGCTTCCCCACAGCCGCTCTATTCCCGGTACGTTTAAAGCGGTTCCCCACAACGACACCACAACCCAGGGACTCTGGAGTGCAGCGGGTGAATTTTCGTCGATCTTCGGCAGCGAGACCGTGATCAGTCGGGAGCAGTTGCTTCGAGCTGGACTCCGCATCGGGAAAATTGCTCCAAGTCGGCCACAGTTTCTCGATTCGGCCACTGAGGCTTACGGTTGGAGGGGCATCGTAGCTTTATCCGACCAGGTTCCGGTCACGTCGGAGCTGCCCCTCGAAGAGGTCTACCCCTCGATTGCTTCAACGCTTGACTGGGCGATTACCGAATCGCTGGCCTGCATTTCCGGTCAATCCCTGGTGAGCGCCACCGCCGTAGCGAATATGCTCAAGCAAGAGGTGGCAAGCACCAAGAGCCTTCTGCTTCGGGAAAAGAGCAACCCCAGCCTGGCGGATTTCTATCGAACCCTTATCCCGAAGCTATATCAGTTCGCATCGAATTCGGGAGTCGAGCCAGAAACGACTGCGACGACTGAACTCTTGAACTTTAACACCGAAACCTGCTCACTTGGTCGCTTCCAAATCCTAGATCTGTTCGCGAATCAGGACACACGAGCAAACGCCTGCGAAGCCTACAATTCCGTCGTTCGCAATTCTGGACAGTACGAGCTCTCGCGTTTTGGAACGGGGGCGATTCCATTTGATTTGGTCATCCCGGGCCTCGGGCGAGGAACCTTGCGGCTTACCCGTCGTGCCGTGATCGTGATGACGCCTCAGCCTCAATTCATCTCTCTCAAGAGGCCGCTTCAGTCAGTGGCTGATCTGGCGGCTGCGATCGAGAGGAAGTTTGGCTCCCACTGCACTCTGGTCGGAAAGGCCATTGCCCTCATCGGGATGCTTGCGGCGGATTTCGTCTTCGTCTTTCATGACGGCGCGAGCAGCTACGTCAGCCAGAGTCGGCGCTTTCATCAGGAACTAGCCGCCAAGCTCAATTTCAAGCAGGCGATCCATCCAATCCTCCGGGTTCGGTACAACACGTGGGATTCCTTACAGGTTTGCTGCAGCTGGCTGCGTCTTCCCGCCGCCTTGCAACGCTCATTTGGAGTCGAGGAATTGTGCGCTCCGAGTTTGGCAGCCCGCTGGAAATTGGTCGCCGCAGAGCAAGAGGATCTCTTGCGAGTTCTCGGCAAGCTGCGGCGGCCGCTCGATCTGCTGAAGTTTCTTCAAGAACGATTAGCTGGCTCCTGGGTCGCTCTCTCCAAGGAATACATCTCTTTGCACGATGAGCTGCAATCCCGAACTTGCGATCTCCTCAAATTGCAGGAAAAGCGACGAGCACAGTACTCCCGCCGCCGTAAAATCAGAAAACTGCGATCGGATCTGGAGCGCCAAATGGGTGACCACTTCCGGCGCTACATTTTCGAAAAACCGGAGGATGCCGCACGTGTAAAGGAGCGCTCGGAGTTCAAGTCGAAGTTAGCTGATCTCAATGCAGAAGCACACGCGACCGAAATCGCCATCAAGCAATCGCTCCACGCACAACGGGAGATTGCCCGGAATCCCGAAGTGACCAAGATTCACGAGCGACGACAAAGCATCGAAGTGGAAGCCGAACTTGCCAGGCTAAAATTGATTCGCAGCGCCGTCATCACGTCGAGAGGCTTGGCACATTCTAATCTGAGGCCAAGCGCCTGGTGGTTCAGGCTCATTTGTCCAGACGGTCTTTGGTTTAGAGAGACCGTCGATTCCGCTGATTATTATCTGGAGCCTCTCCAGTGAAGCTCCGGGTGCCATTCCATAAGGTCCAGTCGGTTGGGAACGACTTTGTTCTAGTTGAAGAGGCGGACTTCAGCGGAGACTGGCACGAACTCGCCCGCCGAGCCAGTTCACGTCACTTCGGGATCGGCAGCGATGGATTGCTGACCGTGAAAATGGTTGACGGCACCCTCGCGATCCGGATGTTCAATCCAGATGGCACGGAAGACTTCTGCGGAAATGGGATTCGCTGCTGCCTGCTGTATGCATTTCGGCACGGCTGGATCAGTGAAAGAGCTTCAGCTTTCCATGGGGGCGAAGTCATCGAAGCAAATGTGATCCGCGATCCCTTGGCCCCGTCCGACCCACTCCTGCGTTTCACCCTCCCCGCCGCTACCTACGATCCGGCGATGGTGCCCACCACGGCTTCGCGAGAGATCTTCGATCAACCCATCTCGACCGTTATCGATCTCGATTTTCCCGGACCGGTGATCACCGGCCAAACTCGCGGAAGTCTCCTCTCCACCGGTTCCACCCACATGATCGTTTGGGTGAGCCAACTGCCTGACGAGGACGAGTTCCTCTCAATTGCGCCAGCCCTGGAAAACGCTCCAATCTTCCCCCAGCGGACCAGCGTCATGTTCACGCAGGTCGTCACTACCGATGAGCTAAGGATGCGTATTTGGGAGAGAGGGGCTGGAGAAACCTTCGGCTGTGGCACCGGGAGCACCGCGGCGGCGGTCGACTACTTGCGCTTGGCCGGGCGCGGAGGCGAAGTGCTCGTTCATAACCCAGGGGGAGACCTCATGATCTCCGCCACCGAATGGGATCGGCCGGTCACGGTCTCCGGTAAAGCCGACATTCTGTTCCAGGGCACCTACTATTTCGCTGGCTAAAACTCCTTCTTAAAAGCGCCGAGAAGATTTGAGTAGTCATCGGTCCAAAGGGGAGTGGAGTCCGACACAAGCAATCCGTTCCAATCGATCGATCGATCCAATGGGCTTAGATCGGACAGGGAACGAGCCATGATGATCCAATGGGAGGCCGCCTTGCCAGTGTGATTATCACTCTCCGTGTCATCATTCGACCGCGATACCAGGGCAAGGGAGGAAGCTTCTTTCGCCAGAATCGGCTCCAGATCCAAGTAGCGATTTGAGATGTGCACCGCAATCACGCCGCCAGGCCGCAACTTGCGAAGATACATGTCAAATGCTTCTTTAGTTAGAAGGTGAACGGGAATGGAATCGGAGCTGAACGCGTCCAGGACAAGCAGATCGATGGAGTTCGCAGGAGCTTGCTCCAAGGTCAATCGAGCATCTCCAACCTCGACCTTGAGGTTGGCGCGACAATCGCGCAAGAACGTGAACATCGCGGGATCACGTGCAATGCGCACGACGTCTGGATCAAGCTCATAATAAGTGAAATTTTGGCCCGGCCGACCATAAGCAGCCAGCGAGCCCACCCCCAGTCCCACCAGAGCTACGTCCGTCTTTCGCTTCCCGATCTGCTTGAAGACTTGACCGATGGGTCCCGACTCAGCGTAATAGGTGAGCGGCACCCCTACGTATTTCCCAGTCACGAATTCCAATCCATGCACCGTGTTGCCGTTGGTCAAGGTGTGAAATACTCCGAGGTCGTTGTGGGCGCTCATGACCCGATGAAGCCCGTAAAAGCTCCGGTGCGCTTCGATGATCTCGCCCAGCACAGAAATCTGGGTCAACGCAGAAGCGGTAAACACTCCCGCCAATGCCAACCCAAAACTGACCGGTCGATCCACCGCGAGAAAGCAGACAACGAGCGGAAGGCCGATCGCGACCGCCGTACGGACCTGTGATGGGCCGTAATGGCCCTTTGCAAAGCTCATGAGGCCAACGCTGAACAAGAACACTCCGATGGGATAGATGAGTTCTTTCGCATTACAAGTCGTGCCTGCCGGTTTCGGACGGAAAGCACATGCCATCGCGAGCACGAGCGGATACTCGAAGAGGGTATGAAAGATCGCCGGCGCGATGAGCGCGTTAAAGATCCCGCCCAGAACACCTCCAAGAGACACCAGGAAGAAAAACTGGGTGAGATCTTTGGAATGGGGCCGGTCCTGAGCCAAAGCACTGTGACACATCAGCGCGGTGACGAAGAAGACGATAAGATGGAAAGCCGCCATCTCAAAGATGTATTGCGTCGATTCCAGCACCATGACAAGGCCCAGCGGGATGACGAGCAACGGCATCACCCGACCGATTAGCCGTAGCGGCACGACCTGTCGACGGGCGAAGGCGAGGATGAAGGTCAGCAAGTATAGGGCAAGCGGGACAATCCAAAGCAGCGGAATGGGTGCCAAATTCGAAGTGAGAAACGTGGTGACCCCCAGCATCAGACTGCTGGGAACGAAGGCCAAGCCGATCCACTTCAGTCGCCGACGATGGTCGAGAGGGACATCGGGTGCTTCATCGAGCGGCTCAGCGGGCATGAGTTGAGGCGCTTCTTCAATCGGAGCCGTCATTTCTCGCTGGCGGAAAAGCGTCACCGCGCACACCGCCATGAGCGCGACGAGCAAGTAAAACCCATAACCCCAGTAGCGTGTTTGCTCGTCCAGCGTGAATCGTGGCTCGATGAGAGTCGGGTAGGCAAGTAGGGCGACCATACTGCCCACGTTGCTTGCCGCATATAAAAAGTAGGGGTCGCTTGCGAGGCGATCGTTAGTCGAGGCAAACCAACGCTGGATCAAGGGCGCTCCGGCCGAGATGATGACGAATGGGATACCTACGGTAAGCGCAAGCACGACAAGGACTTCGAGTGCCCCGCCGGTTCCTGCCCTCCAAATCGAGGTCCCAGCGACGGCAATCGGCAAGGTCAGGATCGTGAGGAGAAGAAAAATGACGTGGACACCGCTCTGGCGACGGGCACCAAGCCGAGCGATGCTCAAGTGAGCGTATCCATATCCAACCAGCAGCGCGCCCTGGAAGAACATCATGCTCGTATTCCAGACTCCGGCTGAACCACCGAACCTAGGCAGGATCATCTTGGCGATCATCGGCTGGATCAGGAAGAGCAACGCCGAGCTGAGAAAGAGGGTGACAGTAAAGAGAAATCGCATTGCTGGCTGCGCGTGATTGGCTCAGAATACTAGAGCAACCTGGATGCTCGCTTTTCGTAGAATCCGGCGTGATTCACGAAGGCGATCAGTTTCCGAAGTTTTCTCTACCTGACCAAGATGGAAAGATAATAACGAACGATGACCTGCTTGGCAAGGCCACGGTTATCTATTTCTATCCAAAGGACGACACGCCGGGATGCACCAAGGAAGCCTGCGAGTTTCGCGACCTCGCCCCCGTAAACGCAGGCGTCAGAGTGGTGGGAGTTTCGCCCGACTCATCCAACTCTCACACAAAGTTCATTCAAAAGTTTGAGCTGAACTTCACCCTGCTTGCCGACACCGACCATGCCCTAGCTGAAGCCTGCGGCATCTGGGTGGAGAAGTCCATGTACGGCAAATCCTATTGGGGAGTCGAGCGCACCACCTACCTCCTCGATGAAAATGGGAAGGTTCAGAAGGTCTGGGCAAAAGTCAAACCAGAAGGACATGCGCAGGAAGTCATGGCCGCGATCGGCTAAGCCGCTATAGCCCGCCGCCTTTGGCTGCCCACAGAAATCCTCGACGCATCAGTTCCCGCGGGGTACCGGTTTCCAAGACGTCGCAGTGATGCCCCAGCGCGTTGTAAAACACGTGCCCTTCGCCGAATCGCTTGGTGTAAACCTGCGGCATTCGGCAAGGATTCAGTTGATGGGGGCCCGGTACGTTTTTGTTAGGAAATTCGGTGTAAGCAAGGACGTTGATGCCCGGATCGACGTGCAAGTAATACTGCTCGCTCACAACGACAAAATCGTCCAAACCGTCCGTGATCGGGTGCGGATTATCCTTTGAAATTTTCACCTCATACTCGACTCCGTCGTTACCCGGATGCGCTACCCATTGGCCTCCGGTCATGAACTGCCAATCGGCGTCTTGACGGAACGCATCGTTCATACCGCCGTGACAGCCAGCCAAGCCGACTCCATGAGTTGCCACCGCGGCAATCACCGGATCGCGCTGGTCGGCGGTGATGGTGCTCATCGTGACCACCGGCACGATAAGACTCAGCTCTTGCATCTTTTTCTCGTCTCCAAACGAGTCGAGATCATTCGAGACTTCTACCTTAAAGCCTTCACCTTCCAAAATTTCTCGAAATAGGTTGGCAACCTTCTCCGGTTCATGACCTTCCCAGCCTCCCCAAACGATCAAAGCATTTCTTGCCGCCATGCTTGGAGATTACCGGGCAATGCCCTATCCTTTTGTGGCCACGACAACCATTCTGTCCGCGTTTTGGTCGTAACGCGTCCCAGCTAAGCTGCCATAGAAGCGGACGTGAGAGAAGCCCACCCCCTCCAGGAGAACACGCATTTCGCTCGCGGAATAAAGTCGAACGATGAAGCCAACTTCCCGGCGGGTATCGCCTTTCAGAACAATCCATTGATTCTCAACCGCGCGAAATTCGCTGTGCAACGTCCGGTGCTCGAGAACCATGTAATCTCCACGTTCATCCCAAGAATGCTCAACAAATCCACGAGCGATTGTCTCTTTGCTAAGAGTGCTGAGCACCAGTTTTCCACCCTCCTTCAAGGACTGATAGATGTTCAGGGCCACCTTTCGATCCTCTTCGGGCGAAGCGAAGTAGCCAAAGGAAGTATAGAGGTTCAGTACAAGGTCGAATGCCAAAGGCTCAACAAATTCACGAGCGTCCGCCCTCCTCCAGTCCACCTTTGCCCCCGACGCCCTGGCACTCTCCAGATACCTCTCGGTACGATCGACGCCAGTGACGCGGAAGTTTCGCTTGGACAGCTCGATGGCATGTCGTCCCGGGCCGCAACAGAGGTCAAGGACGGAGGATTCTTCCTTGACGCCTGTCAATCGAAGCAGATTCTCGACCTCCGCGCCGCTCATAAGCAGCCGATTTTCGTCGAACATGATCGGCTCGGCAATTTCCCAGAATTCTTCGCTCTCGTGCCAATCGGGCGGAGTTTGCATTCGAGGATCATACCGACCAAAGTGGTCGACAATCTTTACTTTTCGTGCAGTATGGTAATTCGACCCTCGTTGGACTCGCTTAGCTGCGGGTGCTCCTTCAGGTAGTTCATCAGGATGTCGACATCGAACTCCGGTTCATTGATGCGTTTTCCGGCGGCATTCTTAAAGACGTCGAAGGCATCTCCTCCCGCTGCCATGAAGCTGTTCATCGCCACCAGGTATTTCGCCTGCTCGTCGATTGGCTTTCCGTCGATCGTGGCAGAAACCACCCGTGATCCGGGTCCCTTGGCCAAATCAAAGGTGTACCGGACGTTCTGCGAGACGTGAAGAAACCGCCCCTCGCCCTCTTCCCATTTTCCAACGCCGTGTTCGAGAGCCTGCATGATCTCCTTTCCCGTCAATTCGAGAATCGTGAGGCTGTTCCCGAAGGGCTGGACCGAGAGGGCTTCCTCATAGGTGACGGGCCCGGCGTTCATTCCAGCTCGAACGCTCCCGCCGCTAAGCAGAGCCAGCTGAGCGCCTTCGTGCTTTCCAGCAGCCAGAAGTGCGTCTGCAATGACGTTGGCCATCGTGCTTTCGCGTTTCCGCACCACTTCACGATCGCCATTGAGCGGAGCGGCGAGAGATCCGACCACACGCCCCCGCACATCTTGCATCGGCTTCGCGATTGCGGCAAAGTCAGCGCGCAGCAGCGGATCTTCAGGAATGTCGCTGGTCACCGGAATGGGCTGATCACCGCTCCAACTCTTCACCCGTCCAGCGTTATCGAAGGTGACTTTGATTCGTCCAAATACCTTCCCCCATTCCCAGCTCGTGACGATCAGAGTTTTATTGCCGTCCACGTTGTTGATCACGGTGGGATATGGACCCTGAGACGGCGGAAAATCCTTGTTGTCGAACTTTCCTAGCAAGGTATGGGAGTGGCCGCCGACGATCACATCCAACCCCTTGATGTCGTGCGCATACTTCTGCTCAGGTTCGTAGCCGCAGTGACTTAGCAGCACGATTTTATTGATTTTCTTGGCTGTGAGATCAGCCACCGCCTGGTTCAGCGCCTTCTCGATCGGCTTCATTTTGACATTCGGCCCAATCGCGCTGATCGTCGGCAAATCTTCGGTAACCGCGCCGATAAGTCCAATCTTCTCCTTCCCTACCTGCACAATCACCCAGGGCTTCACTAAATCGCGAAGGCTGGGCTCCGCACTCACATCGAGGTTGCACGCGAGAACCGGGAACTGTGCCTGCTGCACGAAATTGGCCAATACCTGCGGGCCTCGGTCGAACTCGTGATTTCCGACTGCTGCGCCTCTGTAGCCCATCGTGTTCAGGTATATCAGGTCGGCCAACCCTTCGTACACGTTGAAGTAAATCGTGCCCTGGAATGTGTCCCCCGCATTCACCAGCAGGGGATTGGGATCACTTGCCATAAACTTCCGAATGAGAGTGGCATGGCGAGTGTAGCCACCATACATGCCGCTACCGATCTTTGCCGGCTCCACGTGGGCGTGGAGGTCGTTGGTATGGAGGATGGTCATCGTCCAGTCGCTATATGCAAGCGTCGCGGCGATGAGTGCGGCGGCAGAGGCGATCAGCTTCATACCGCAAGTTTACTTGTGACAACGATAAATGAAGATGGGCGAGGTCATCTGAACCCGCCCATGATTCCGACCGACTTAGCTGTTCTTCTTTTTCTTGCGGCGAAGAACGGCGGCGAGTCCTAAACCAATCGAAGCCAAGCTGGCAGGCTCGGGAACGCCAGTTGCGAAGCTCTGGTTCTTGTCCGGGCCACAAGCTTGGAAGTAAATGGCGGTGGCCGACCCGTGCGTGGCCGCATAGGTGTTCGCCTGATTGACCACAGCTTGCGTATCGGTGGCATTCAGACCATCGATCGACTTGATGTAGAAGTCTCCCCTGCCGCTGGTGTTACCAACCTGATTGGGGGTTGCATCGTACAGCAAGTCCCAGATCGCGAGCTGCATCGCCATCGCCTCTTTATCCGTGGAGATGGTCGGCGCGACGCTGTCGAGGAGGAATCCAATCTTGCCAGCCGCCGCCGGATCGAAGGTGTGAAGATCTTCGGTCGTCAGCGCTTGGAACTGGTTGTAGCCAGACAGTGCGACATGCTTTGCATCGACGCAATAACCGGTGTAGCTTTGGCCGCCCTTCAGCTGGAGCTTCAGTTGGCCAGCGAACGAATGGTGCTCGTCGTTGGTTGAACTGTTGTGATCGTTCAAAACCCAGACAACGTTTCCGCCCAAATTACCGGTTGTAACTTTGATGTCTTCTGCATGTGCTGCGGAAATCGCACACGCGGAGAGAACTAATATGAGTGCTTTAGTGTTCATGATGACCCTGATTCAGAGTCGCATAAAATTGGGTGCCACCGAGGGCATCGAGAGGTAATACAGGAACAATTACCATGCGAAACGATGACAATCTAGCAGGTTCACCAGCAGTACATTTACCGGTATTGCCACCCGTTGCGATTGACTCGGCCGCCCGTCAGTCTCGAACAAGTAGCCTGCACCGGGGCATGAGAATCGAATGGAGGCGCTTTGGCGCAGTTGACTAAGAAAAGATCTTGACAAATGCCGTTTTTCAAGCTTAGAGGATGTGAGGCCGCAGTTTTTAGAAAGTGCTGCTTGCAGAACTGCTAATGAAAACACCCCCTAGGCGGGAGGGTTAAGCGACATCACTTCTTTCAACCCCTCGAATACTTCGTTTGTCCTAAGTTGGTAAGCCGTTCTTCTTCTTCTTCTTTGGCTTTGGTGCCGGGAGTGCCAGGCACGTATCGACGAAGGCCTGCAACAGCCACTCGCTGTTCCAATCGGAGGAGGGCACCAGAAGGTAGTTCCGTGCACCTGGATAGGGAGGGGCCATGGTACACCGTTCCCTGAAGGCTTGGGCTACCGTGGAATCCTTGAGAAAAAGTTGGTCGTCAGCGATCACGGCAACCATCTTGCCATCTCGAAAGACGCCGTACTCGCCGAACATTTTCTTCAGCGAAACGTTGCCCGCGGGACTTAACGCTGCTTCGATCTGCTTGGCAGTTTCGGGTGAAGTGGCCAAGACACTAATCTACCCGTCCGCAGCAGTCTCGGCAATCTGCTTGGACCAGGAGAGCCATTTCCAAACAGGCCGGAAGCCAAACTTTCGGTTGATGTCATACATCGGGTTCGTTTCGTCGTTATCCGTCTGAAGAACCTCGAAGCCTCGCTCCTTCAGGAACATAATCGAGTGAGCCTTTAGAGCGGTAACGATCCCCCGTCTGCGATGCGTGCGAACCACGCCGCTAAGCCCAGTGTCGACGAACTTCGGCATTGCTTCGGCTGGCGCGAGCCGTGTGTACCCGACGACCTGCTGCCCCTCCATAGCGAAGAACAGAAATTCTCGCTGGAAAAAGCGCTCATCCGCCATAAACTGTCGAAACATTGGGAGCGGAGT